>CALFZM010000370.1 GCA_937952235.1 uncultured Opitutia bacterium
GCCGCCGCCCGCGCCATCCTGAGCGAGCTGGCGGCCCCGGCGCCGGGTTGAGCCGGACCCGAACCTTCCCACCGGCATGAGGGACCGGAAATCTCCCTCGCGCCCGCCCTGCCTTCCCCGCCCTTTCGCCTCATGTCCCGCACCGCCGCCATCCTCCTCGCCGCCGGAAGCGGCTCCCGCATGCAGGGCACCGTGACCGACAAGGTGCTTGCTCCGCTCGCCGGACGGCCGGTTTTCGCCCACTCGGCCGCCGCCTTCATGCAGAGCGCGGTCGCCGACCTCTACGTCGTGGTCTATCGCGACCAGCGCCAGATGATGGAGCTCTCGGCCTACACGCCGACGCCCTCGGTGCTGGTCCACGGGGGACGCGAGCGGCAGGACTCGGTCATGAACGCGTTGTCGGCGCTGCCGGCCGACATCGAGCATGTCTTCATCCACGACTGCGCCCGCCCCCTGGTCCGGCCCGAACAGCTCGTCGCCCTGCACAAGATCGTGCGCCGCGAGCACGCGGTCGTGCTCGCCCACCGCGTCACCGACACGATCAAGGAACACCGGGGCGACGGCCGGCTGCGCACGCTGGATCGCGCGCGCCTGTGGGCGATGGAGACGCCGCAGGTTTTTTCCCGCGAACTGATCGTGCGCGGCTACGGCCGCGTCGCGCGGCTCGGGCGGCACATCACCGATGACGCACAGGCCGTCGAAATGCTCGGGCACCCCATCGCGCTGCTCGAGAACAGCCACCCGAATCCGAAACTCACCACCCCGGCCGACCTCGCCTTCCTCGCATTCCTGCTGCGGCCGGATTCCGCGCCATGAACTTCCGCATCGGCCACGGCTACGACATCCACCGCCTCGTGCCGGGACGGCGGCTCGTGCTCGGGGGCGTCACGTTCGACACCGACTACGGCCTCGACGGCCACAGCGACGCCGACTGCGTCACCCACGCCATCTGCGACGCGCTGCTCGGCGCCGCCGGGCTGCCCGACATCGGTCATTTCTTTCCGAATACGGATCCGGCCTACCGGGACATCGACTCCCAGGTCCTGCTCGCTCGCGTGTGCGGCGAGCTCTCCCGCCGCGGCTTCGCCATCGGCAACATCGACGCGACCGTCATCGCGGAGAAGCCAAAGATCTTCCCGCAGCTCGCGGCGATGAAGGCCGCACTCGCGAAATCGACCCACCTCCCCCTGACGAACATCGGCCTCAAGGCGACGACCAACGAGGGCGTCGGCGACCTCGGCCGCGGCCTCGCCATCGCCGCCCATGCCGTGGCGCTGATCGCGAAGGTGTGACCGTGACGCGCCGCGGGCGCGACCTTGAGCGGAAGGACCGGGGGACGTCCGGATGGCCGTCCGGAAAGGTGGCGCGACTCATGTTCAAGCCGCGGCGGACCGGTCCGTCGCACGTCAGCCGCCTGGGGACAGGCGGCTCCACCCCAGCGTTCCAGCTCCGTGAACGCCGGGTTTCCCCGCGTTCCGGCTTTCCACGTCCGCCCTTCGGCTTTCAACTGCCTCACTGCCGCTTCGCCGGCGTCCGATGCGTCTTCTTCCACCACGTTCCCTGCGCCGCCTTGCCGTCCGCGGTGCGGCGGCACTCCTCGTCGCCGCCGGCCTGGCCGGCTGCCTGCAGCGCGAGACCAATGTCCAACGCGGCGATCGCGAGCAGGTGCTGCATCGCGGCATGGGTGCCGACCCCAGCGACCTCGATCCGCACCTGGCGGTCAACATTGCCGAGGCCGACCTCGCCTCCGCGTTGTTCGAGGGCCTCGTGGCGGAGGACCCGCAGGACCTGCGCCCCGTGCCGGGCGTGGCGACCCGCTGGGAGATCTCGCCCGACCAGCTCACGTACACGTTTCACCTGCGTCCGGAGGCGAAGTGGTCGGACGGGCGGCCGGTGACGGCGCAGGACTTCGTCGAGGGTTGGCGCCGGATGCTCACCCCCACGCTGGGCGCGGAAAACGCCGGGCTGCTCTACGTGCTGCAAGGCGGGGAGGCGTTTCACAAAGGCGCGAACCGCGACTTCGGCGCCGTCGGCGTCAGCGCGGTCGATGCCGCCACGCTCCGCGTCCGGCTCGAGCACCCGACGCCGCATTTTCTTTCCCTGCTCACGCACCCTGCCTGGCTGCCGGTGTCGCTGCCCGCCGTCGCCGCCCATGGCGACCCTTTCGCGCGGGGCAATGCGTGGACCCGGCCGGGCCGGCTCGTCGGCAACGGCCCGTTCCGCCTGACGGAGTGGGCGCCCAACCGCCGGATCGTGGTGGAAAAGTCGCCGACCTACTGGGACGCCGCCCGCGTGCGGCTGAACGCCATCCACTTCCACCCGATCGACAACCCCGATGCGGAGGAGCGTGCGTTCCGCTCGGGCCAGTTGCACCTCACCTACGTGCTGCCCTACGGGAAGATCGAGGCGTACCGCCAGAATTCGCCGGAGCTCCTGCGTACGGATCCCTACCTCAACACATACTTCTTCCGGCTCAACGTGCGGCAGGCGCCGTTGAACAACGAGCGTGTGCGCCGCGCGCTCGCCCTGGCGGTCGATCGCACGGCGATCGTCGAAAAAATCCTGCGCGGCGGACAGCGGCCGGCGTTCTCCCTCACGCCGCCGGGCCTGCCCGGCTACACGCCGCCCGCGGGCTCCGGAACGGACCCGGACGCCGCCCGCGCGCTGCTGGCCGAGGCGGGCTTCCCCGGCGGGCGCGGCCTGCCGCCGCTGGAGCTGCTGTTCAACACCTCGGGCAACCACCGGCTGATTGCCGAGGCCGTGCAGGAAATGTGGCGCCGCGAACTCGGCGTGGAGGTGCGGCTCACGAACCAGGAATTCAAGGTCGTGCTCAGCGAACGCCGCGCCGGGCGCTACCAGATGATGCTGTCGGACTGGGTCGGCGATTACCTCGACGCCACGACCTTCCTCGACCTTTGGCGGAGCGACAGCGGCAACAATCACACCGGCTGGACGAACCCGAAGTACGACGCGCTGCTCTTCGCCGCCGCCCGCACCGCGGATCCGGTCGCACGGGCGAGCCAGTTGCGGGAGGCCGAGCAGCTCATGCTGGAGTCGGCGCCGATCATCCCGGTTTATCACAACACCCACGTCTTCCTCGTGCAGCCATCGGTGCGGGGCTGGCACCGCACGCTCCTCGACCACCACCCGTACAAACATGTCTGGCTGGAGAAATAACTCCGCCGGCTGCCCGCGCGGAACGTCGACACCGCGGCGAACGGCCGTGCGCGCGATCCGCCGCTTCGTTCCCTTCCTCCTGGCCGCCGCCCTCGCGTTCACGGGGTGTGGCCGGAAGGAAACGGCCGCCGGCACCCCGGCGCAGGTGCTGCGCCTCAGCCAGCGCAACGAGCCTGGCGACCTCGATCCCGCGAAAGTCACACTTCCGGACGAGTTCGGGCTCCTGCGCGCCGTCCTGGAAGGACTGCTGCGGCCCGGGGTGGACGGCGGCGAGCCGCGACCGGGCGTGGCGGAGCGGTACGAGGTTTCGGCCGACGGCCTCACGTATGTGTTTCACCTGCGCGCCGACGCCCGGTGGTCGGACGGGGAACCGGTGACGGCGGCGCAGTTCGTGGCGGCCTATCGCCGGTTGCTCACGCCCGCGACGGCGGCGCCGAAGGCCGCGGTGTTTTTCCCGGTGCGGCACGCACGCGCGTTCGTCGCGGGCACGCTCACGGACTTCGACGCCGTCGGCTTTCGCGTCGTGGATCCGCGCACCCTGGTCATCACCCTCGAGCAGCCGACGCCGCGCTTCCCGCACTACGTCGCGAGCGGACCGTGGCTGCCGGTGCGCACCGACGTGGTGGCGAAACACGGGCGGACCTGGACGCAGCCGCAGCATTTCGTCGGCAACGGCCCGTTCACGCTCGCGGAGTGGCGGCCCGACCAGCGTCTCGTGATGAAGCGTAACCCGCGCTGGCACGGCGCCGCCGGCGTGCGGCTGGACGAACTGCATTTCGTGCGGCTCGACAGCGCCGACGGCGAAGACCGCGCGTACCGGGCCGGGCAGGTCGACGCGACCATGGCCGTGCCCACGAGCCGGATCGAGGTGTACGCGCAGGAGCGGCCGGAGGAACTCCGCCGCCAGCCGATGTTCGAGACGCGTTACCTCGCCTTCAACTGCGGGCGCCCCGCGCTGCGCGATCCGCGCGTGCGCCGCGCGCTGGCGCTCGCCCTCGACCGTGCGGCGCTCGTCGATCGCGTGCTGCGCGGCGGACAGCCCGTGGCCGCGACCCTGGTGCCCCCGGCGCTGGCGGGCGGGGCCGCGACGTCGCCCCACGCCTTCCGCTACGATCCCGCCGCCGCGCAACGCCTGCTGGCGGAGGCGGGGTTTCCCGGCGGCGCGGGCTTTCCGACCCTGGAAGTGACCGCCTGGTCAAGTTCTCAGGTGCCGGTGCTCGAGGCGATCCAGGCCGGCTGGAAACGGGACCTCGGCATCGCCGTCACGCTCGCGACGCGCGAAGCGAGGGTGCACCTGAGCGCCCTCGCGAGCGGCGACTACGACATCGGTTTCGTGACCTCGATCCCGGACGTCGCCGACCCGCTGCAGGTGCTCGGCGACTTCACGAGCGGCGCGCCCGAGAACTATCCGCAATGGCGCGATCCCGCCTTCGACGCCGCCCTCGCCCGGGCCGCGACGCTCGCCGATGCGTCGGCGAGACAAGCCGCCCTGCGGGACGCGGAAGACCTCCTGCTCGCCGCCGCGCCGCTCGCGCCCGTGTATTTCAACGCGAAGATCTGGCTGCTCTCGCCGCGCGTCCGCGGCTGGGAGGAGGACGGCCTCTGGGGCCGGTGCTACGACGGGATGCGTTTGGTGCCCTGATGCTCCGGCCGGGTGGAGCAGCCTGTCCCCAGGCTGCTGGGGGGGGAAAGCGACCGTCTCGTGGCGCCCGTGCTCACCGTCCGCTCATGCTTGCAGCGACACGCCGACGGGCTTTCCTCCGCCTATGCTGCACCGACTCCCCGCCCTGTTCGCCATCGCGGTCGCCGTCCTGTTCAGCGCGGCCTGCGGCAAGAAGGAAACCCCGCCGCCCGCGGGGGCCAAGTCGGCGGCCGCCCGGCCCGGCGGCATGGCGGCGGAACAAATCTGGAAGGTGAGCAACGGCACGGAGCCGCAGGACCTCGACCCGCAGAACGTGACGGGCGTGCCCGAGCACAAGCTCATGATGGCGTTCTTCGAGGGACTCGCCGCGGAGGATCCGAAGGACCTCTCGCCCGTGCCGGGCCTGGCCGAGCGCTGGGAGATCTCCGCCGACGGCAAGGTGTATACCTTCCACCTGCGGGAGAACCTGAAGTGGTCCGACGGCGTGCCGATCACCGTCGACGGGATCATCGAGTCGTATCAGCGGATGCTCTCGCCGAAGATGGCGGCGGAATACGCCTACCTGATCTACAATTTCGTCGCCGGCGCGAAGGACTTCTATGAGGGGCGGATCACCGACTTCGCGCAGGTCGGCTTCAGGAAAACCGGCGAGCGCACGCTCCAGGTCACGTTGCGCAATGCGACGCCGTACCTCATCAAGATCATCGCGAGCCACTACGCGTGGACCCCGGTGCCGGTGCACGTGATCAAGAAATTCGGGGCGCTCGACCAGAAACGCACGCCATGGACGCGGCCCGGCAACTTCGTCACGAGCGGCCCGTTCCGGTTGAAGGAGTGGCTGCCCAACCGCCGGATCGTCGCCGCGCGCAATCCGCATTATTGGGACGCGCAAACCGTGAAGCTGGACGAGATCCATTTCCTGCCGACGGAGGACGTGGCGACCGACGAGCGCAATTTCCGCACCGGCCAGGTGCACATGACCAACACGCTTCCGGCGGCCAAGATCGATGTCTACCGGAAGGAGAATCCCGAGTCCCTTCGCATCGACCCGTACCTCGGCATCTATTTCTTCCGCTGCAACGTCTCCCGTCCTCCGCTCAACGACAAGCGCGTGCGCCGCGCCCTCGCGCTCGCGATCGACCGCGAGAGCCTGGTCACCAACGTGACGCGCGGCGACCAGATCCCAGCCTACGGGATCTGCTATCCCGGCACCGCCGGTTACACGCCCCGCGCGCGGCTCCAGGGCTCGCTCGAGGAGGCGAAACGGCTGCTGGCGGAGGCGGGTTTCCCCGAGGGCCGCGGCATGCCGACGATCGAGCTGCTCTACAACACCTCCGAAAACCACCGCACCATCGCCGAGGCCATCCAGCAGATGTGGCGGCGGAACCTGGGCGTGAACATCTCGCTGCTGAACCAGGAGTGGAAGGTGTACCTCGACATGCAGCACTCGAAAAACTTCACGCTCCAGCGCGGCGGCTGGATCGCGGACTACCTCGACCCCCACGTGTTCTACGAGATCTGGGAGACGGGCAGCGGCAACAACGACACCAACTGGAGCAACGCCGAATATGACCAGCTGCTCCAGCAGGCGCTCGCGGCCAGGAACGACCCGGAGCGCTACGAGATCTACCAGAAGATGGAGGCCATCCTCGTCGACGACCTGCCCGTCCTGCCGATCTACTACTACACGTCGGTCCGCGCCTTCAGCCCGAAGGTGAAAGGCTATTACCCGACCCTGCTGGACAACCATCCGTACAAGCACATCTGGATCGAGCAATGACCACGGTGGAGCAGCATGTCCCTCGCTGCTGCGGCCGGGGACGGCCGCGCTCCCGGGCGATCCGGATCGGTTCCCCCTTGTCTGCCCTCCGCGTTCTGCCATCTGACTGCTGACCCATGTTCCGCTTCGTCACGTCGCGCCTCCTGCAGTCGCTGCTCGCGCTGTTCCTGGTCATCACCGCGACGTTTTTCATGATCCGCTTCGTGCCCGGCGGGCCGTTCACGGCGGAGAAGGCGGTGACGCCGGAGATCCTGCGCAATCTCGAGGCGCACTATGGACTCGATCAGCCGCTCTGGCGCCAGTACCTCGACTACCTCGGCAGCCTCGCGCAGGGCGATCTCGGGCCGTCGTTCAAGTACCCGAACCGCACGGTCAACGAGATCATCGCCGACAAGCTGCCGGTTTCGGCCGAGCTCGGGGCGCTCGCCCTCGCCCTCGCCCTTTTCCTCGGCATCACGCTCGGCACCTTTGCCGCCGTCCGGCGCAACACCTGGGTCGACTACACGGCGTCGACGTTCGGCATGGCGGGCATCTCGATTCCGACCTTTGTCGTCGGGCCGCTGCTGGTGCTGGCCTTCGCGATCCACCTCGGGTGGTTCAATGCCTCGGGCTGGTACGGCCCGACCGACCGGGTGCTGCCGGTCGTGGTCCTAGGCATCGCGTACGCGGCCCCGATCTCGCGGCTGACCCGTGGCGGCATGCTCGAGGTCCTGCATCAGGACTTCATCCGCACGGCGCGGGCCAAGGGAGCCTCGGAGTTCCGGATCATCACGCGGCACGCGCTGCGCGGCGGGCTGCTTCCCGTCGTGTCCTACCTCGGTCCGGCCGCCGCCGGCATTCTCACCGGCTCGTTCGTCATCGAGACGATCTTCCAGATTCCCGGCATCGGCCGTGAATTCGTGAACAGCGCCTTCAACCGCGACTACACGCTGGTGCTCGGCACCGTCATCCTCTACGCGGTCCTGATCATGGCGCTGAACCTGGTCGTGGACATCGTCCAGGCGTGGATGAATCCGAAAGTCCGCCTCGAAGCCTGAGCCGCCATGACCTCCGGGACCGCCAGCTCCTCGCCCCTCGCCCCCCGCCTCGCGCCCGGCGGGGAATCCGTGGAGAAAGGGTCCTCGCTCTGGCACGATGCCTGGCTGCGGCTGCGCAAGAACCGGCTCGCGGTCTTCGGCCTCTGCACGCTGGCGGTGGTGACGGTGGCCTGCGTCGCCGGGCCGTGGTTTTCGCCTTACGGCTACGAACAGCAGGAGCTGTCGAACACGTTTGCCCCGCCCGGCGCGCAGCACTGGCTCGGCACGGACCAGCTTGGTCGCGACCTGCTCGTGCGGCTGCTTTATGGCGGGCGCGTCTCGCTCGGCGTCGGCCTCGCCGCAACGT
>CALFZM010000371.1 GCA_937952235.1 uncultured Opitutia bacterium
GCGCTGGCCTTGGCGAGGATCTGGCCGCTCGTCCCCGCGACGAAACTCTGACCCCAGAACTCGATGCCGTCTCCGCCCTCGGGCGTTTCTATGCCGATGCGGTTCACGGCGGCCACGTAGCACCCGTTGGCCACCGCATGACTGCGCTGGATCGTTTCCCAGGCGCCATGCTGGTTCGTGCCGTGCTCGGCCTTCTCGCTCGGGTGCCACCCGATCGCCGTCGGATAAAACAGGATCTCGGCCCCCTGCATGGCGGTGAGGCGCGCGCCTTCCGGATACCACTGATCCCAGCACACCAGCACGCCGATCTTGCCGAACTTCGTCTCCCACGCCCTGAACCCGGTGTCGCCGGGCGTGAAGTAGAATTTCTCGTAGTAGAGCGGGTCGTCCGGGATGTGCATCTTCCGGTACACCCCGAGCAGCTTGCCGTCTGCGTCGATGATCACCGCGGTATTGTGGTAAAGACCGGACGCCCGCTTCTCGAACAGCGAGGCCACGACGACGACCCCGTGCTTCTTCGCGAGCGCCTGGAAGGCCTTGGTGCTGGGGCCGGGAATCCGCTCGGCGAGCTGGAAGTAGTCGTGCTTCTCCGCCTGGCAGAAATACTGCGAGCGAAACAGCTCCTGCGTGCAGATGATGTTCGCTCCCTGCTTCGCCGCGCGCTCCGCCAGCGTGAGCGTCTTCCTGAGATTCGCGGCGGGATCCTGGCCGCATGCGTGCTGGAGCAAACCGAGGGTGATCTTCGACATGATCGGAAATGATGAGACAGGCTGAGTGAAGCGCAAAGGCGCGAAGCTCAATCCGCAAAGATCGCAACGACCCGAAGTCAGCATCGATCCGCGTGAACCCAGGCGCCGGCGGCGCGACTTCGCGTTTCGCCCCGGGTCAATACACGACCTTGTTCAGCGGATACTCGACGATGCCCTCGGCGCCGAGTTCCTTGAGCTGCGGGATGATCTCGCGGACGACACTCTCGTCGATGATCGTCTCGAGCGCGATCCAGTCGGGATTGCTGAGCTGCGAGAGGGTGGGATTGCGCAGGGAGGGAAGCTCCCGCACCACGGCGTCGATCGCCCGCCTGGGCAGGTTCATCTTCAGGCCGACCTTCGAGCCCGCCTCGAGGGCGCCGCGCAGCAGGAGCGCGATCGTCTCGATCTTCTTCCGTTTCGCCGGATTCGCCCAGCTCGCCTTGTTGGCGATGAGCTTCGTGTTCGTCTCGAGCAGCGTATCCACGATGCGGAGCTTGTTCGCCCGCAGCGAGGAGCCGGTCTCGGTGATGTCCACGATGGCGTCCACCAGATCGGGCACCTTCACCTCGGTGGCGCCCCAGGAGAACTCCACTTCCACCGGCACGCCGCGGTCGGCGAAGAACTTCTTCGTGGTGTTGATCAACTCCGTCGCGACCCGCTTGCCCGCAAGGTCGGCCGCCGTCTTCACCGGGGAGGATTCCGGCACGCACAGCACCCAGCGCGACTTGAGGGTCGAGGCGCGGCTGTAGACCAGGTCGCATACCTCGACGACGTCCGAGTTGTTTTCCTGCACCCAGTCGAAGCCGGTCAGCCCGCAATCGAAGAAGCCGTGCTCCACATACCGGCTCACCTCCTGCGCCCGCACGAAACGCCCGTCGAGTTCGTGGTCGTCGATCGAAGGACGGTAGCTCCGCGAGCTGGTCGTGATTTTCCAGCCCGCCTTGGCGAACAGGTTCTTGGTGGACTCTTCGAGACTGCCCTTCGGCAGACCGAGCATCAGCAGTGGCGCTTTTTCGGACACAGGCCGAAAGCACACCGCGGTGCGAGCGCACTCAAGCCAATTTGCCGCCCAGACCGTGGCCGCGGCCTCCCGCGCAACGTTCACGGGGAGATGCGGCAGCGTGATTGACATGCGTCGATTCGATTGTAAAAAAACGGCCGACGTCGCACGGACTCATGCCTACTCCTACTCCCCCCCGCACGGAACCGAAGCCGCTCATCGTAATCGTCGAGGACGAACCGGAACTTGCCGCCCTGCTCGCGGCGCACCTGGAGAAGGCGGGCATGCACACCCAGATCTGCAACCGCGTCGAGCACGCGCTGCGGTTTCTCAAGAAGAACTTCGCGAACCTCATCCTCCTCGACATCAACCTGCCGGACAAATCGGGTTTCTCCCTCGTCGACGAGCTGAAGGCGGCCGACATTTCCGTCCCGGTCATCTTCGTCACCGGCAACATCGAGGAGACGAGCAAGGTCAAGGGGCTCGACATCGGCGGTGACGACTACGTCACCAAGCCGTTCAGCTACACCGAGCTCGTCGCCCGCATCAAGGCGGTCCTGCGGCGCACCGAGTCGAAGGGCGACCTCAACGTCACCAAGAACGTCAAGATCAGCGACGAGCCGTTCGATTTCTGCGGCGCCAAGATCACGCCGGTGCGGCTGGAAATCTCCTTCCCCGACGGCGTCGTGCAGAAGCTCGGCCGGAAGGAGCTCGGCATCCTCGCCTACCTCAACGCGCATCCAGGCCAGGTGATCACGCGCAAGGCGCTGATCCACTCCGTGTGGGGCATCCACGCCGACGTGAAGAGCCGGTCGCTCGACCAGTATATCGTGAAGGTGCGCGACCTGTTCGCCGCGCACAATCTCGACCTCAATGCCTTCCGCACCGTCCACGGCATCGGCTATATCTTCGATCCGAGCGGCGTCTCGCAGGAAGGCCGGTAGCAAGGTGGCGCGGCCTGTCCCTCGGCCGCTTTCTTCTCCCGCGTCCAAGCGAGCGGCCTGGGGACAAGCCGCTCCACCTGCGTCAGCTCAGGCGAGCCCGAGGTGCTTGAGCGCCGCCGGCGTCGGGCCCTCGTACTTTTCCATCGCGACGTTGCCGATGTACCCGATGTCCTTCATCCCCTCGGGCGTGGTGTAGTAGCCGCCCGCGGTGAGATCCCGAAAGCGCCGGAAGAACTGCGCGCCCTGCCGGAACGCGGGCTTCGCGTTCGGCAGGTAGCAGATGTCGTCGCAGATCGCGTGCTTCTGGCGCGTGACCAGGTTCACAAAACCGTTGCCGAAACGCTGACGCGATTCCGCTTCGAGCCAGGCCAGGCCGTCGAGGATCGTCCGCTTGTCGGCGTCGTGACCCGGATACGGGGCACTGATCCACTCGTCGATGAACTCGTGCACCTTCACGGACGAAGCGCTCGGCCCCTTTTCGTCGGCCGGGATGATCACGTCGCAGAGCGCCGCCGCGGTCGTCCGCTGCGCGTCGGTGAACGTCAGCGGCCACACGTCTCCAGCCTTGTACGCCTTGAGCAAATCAGGGTCGGTGCCGTAGCCGCCGGGCACGCCGTTGACGGGTTGGGCGCCGAAGAGGCTGCGGTCGAAAAGCGTGGCCGAGGCGGCCGCCGTCATCATCCACTTGATCGCGTCGCGGCGATCCATCGTCGCGGCGGAGGGGGCTGCGGGGGAGGTCATGTCAGAGGTTCCCTTTCTTCAGTTCGTCGAGCAGGTAATCGCTGGCGCGCCATGCCAGCGCCATGATCGTCAGCGTGGGATTCTTGTCGGCGTTCGAGCAGAACGGGCCGCCGTCGGTGATGAAGAGGTTCTTCACGTCCCAGGTCTGGCACCACTGGTTGGTGACGGATTTCCTCCGATCGGCGCCCATGATCGTGCCTCCCACCTCGTGGATGATCTTGCCACCCGGCTCGATCGCCTTCGCCCCGTCCGCCTCGGGTCTGGACCGCACCTTGCCGCCCATCGCCTCGATGAGTTCGGCAAAGGTCTTCTGCATGTGCGCAGCCTGCCTCGTCTCGTGTTCCGACCACTTCCAGTGGAAGCGCAGCACCGGGATGCCCCACTTGTCCTTCACCGCCGGATCGAGGTCGCAGTACGAGTCGTCGTTCGGAATCATCTCGCCGCGGCCGGCGAAGCCCATGAACGAGCCATAGTAGCGGCGCGCATCCTCCTTGAACTTCCGCCCGTAGCTGCCGTTCGTGAGCGCGTCCATTCCCGCCGCCGTGCCGAGGCTCGGCATCTGCCGGCCGCTGCCGAACTCGATGTGGTAGCCCCGCGCGAAGCCGAGCTTTCCCGCGAGCTGCTCGCGGTACAGCCACCAGGGCACGTACGCATGGGCGCCACCGGCGCCGTCCTCATTGTGCAGCGGCATGTTCTCGAGGGCCGGGATCTGCCCGCCCAGCGACGCCCCCACCGTATCCATGATGTACTTGCCGACGAGGCCGCTCGAGTTGGCGATGCCCTGCGGGAAACGCGCCGACTTCGAGTTGAGCATGATCCGCACGGACTCCGCGGAGCTCGCCGCCAGCACCACCACCCTGCCCTTCACCGCGTGCTCCCGGCCGGTGGTCTTGTCGATGTAGATCACGCCGGTCGCCTTGCCGTTCGCGTCGGTGGTCACCTCCCGCGCCATCGCGTTGGAGACGATGTCGAGGTTGCCCGAGGCCAGCGCCGGGGGCAGGTGGACGGTCGTCGACTGGTAGTTGGCCTTGATCGAACACCCGCGGCCGCAGGGGGTGGCCCAGAAGCAGGCCTGCCGCATGCGCATCGCGTCGGCCAGCAGCCGCTGCGCCCTGGGGTTGTTCGGATGGATCTTCTTCGGCAGGACGTCCGGATCCTGCTTTTGCGTGAGCACCGCGCGGTGGATCGGGATGATCGGCAGCCCGAGCTTCTTCCCCTTGGCGCGCGCATACTGCTCACCGGCGCGCAACGCCGGCGGCGGCTGCAGGCAGCCTTCGGGGGAGTCGGGCGTATTCTCCAGCCCGTGGTTGTCGCCGTAGACACCGACGAGCATCTCGACCTTGTCGTAGTACGGCGCGACGTCCTCGTATCCGAGCGGCCAGTCCAGGCCGAGGCCGTCGCGACTGTGCGGCTTGAAGTCGTACGGTCCGTTGCGGAGCGAGATCCGGCCCCAGTGGTTGGTGCGGCCGCCGAGCATGCGGGCCCGCCACCACCAGAACTTGCGCGCGGGATCGTCCGACGCGCTCGTGTAGGGCTCGCCGGGCACCGTCCAGCCGCCGTCGATCGTGGCGTCGTAGAAGCCGAACGGCTTGTCCGGCGTGCTCGCGGCCCGCAAGGGCGCGTGGCCGTTGATCTGGAACATCGGCGTCTCGGACACCGGATCGTAATTCCGGCCCGCCTCCAGCATCAGCACCTTTGCGCCTTCCATCACGCAGGTATAGGCGGTCTGGCCGCCGGCGGCGCCGGAGCCGACCACGATGACGTCATAGCTGGGCTTCGTCTCGTGCGAGGAAATCAGAGGCATGAAAGCGCGTCGGGGTTGGGCTCCGATTTCACGGAGCGCCGCTCCGAAAGGCAACCCCGCGCTTCAGTCGGCGGTCGCGGCCAGCACGGCGGTCACGAAGGCCGCCCGCGCCTCCATGTGCGGGCTGTGGCCCGAGTCGGGGATCGTGACCACCTCCGCCCGCGGAAAATGGGCGCGGATCGTCGCGTGATCCTCGGGTTCGATGTACACCGACCTGCCGCCGGCGATGAACGTCACCGGCCCCGTGTACCGATCATCCGGCTGCAGCGGATTGGCCTCCATCGCCGGGAGCGCCGCGGTGAGGACCGGCAGGTTGACCTGCCAGAACCAGCCGCCCGCCTCCGTCCGCTCCAGGTTTGTGGTGAGAAACTTCCGGGTGCCGTACGACGGCACGCGCGCCTCGAAGCGCAATTCCGCCTCCGCGCGCGAGCGCAGGTCGGCCAGGTTCAGCTCGTTCATCGCCGCGAAACTCGCGCGATGCCCGGGCCAGTAGTAACCCCGCGGCGCGATGTCGACGACCACGAGGCGCTCGACGCGCCCGGGATGGCGGGAGGCGAGCAGCATCGCCACCTTGCCGCCCATGCTGTGCCCGACGAAGGTCGCGCGCCGGAGGCCCTGGGCGTCGAGCCAGGCGAGCACGTCGTCCATCATGGCCGGATAGCTCATCGGCTCCGCATGCGGCGAGCGCCCGTGGTTGCGCAGGTCCGGCGCGAGCACATGGTGCCGGGCCGACAGATCGGCGCCGGCCGTCTGCCAGTTGCGCGACGAGCCGAGCAGGCCGTGCAGGAGCACCAGCGGCGGCCGGCCGGCCCCGCCCAGGTCGCGATGCGCCAAAGCGATCATGCGATGACCCTCAGCGTCGCATTCACGCGTCGATGAGCCGCGCGGCGGGTTCGGACTCGGCCTCGGTCCGTGGCGACGGCGGTCCGGCCCGCCGGCGGCGCTCCGAGAAGCCCCGCACCACGACGTAGAAGACCGGCGTGAGCAGCAGGCCGAAGCCCGTCACACCCAGCATTCCCCAGAACACCGCGGTGCCCAGCGCCCGCCGCATCTCGGCGCCCGCGCCCGTCGCGAGCGCCAGCGGGACCACGCCGAGGATGAACGCCAGCGAGGTCATCAGGATCGGCCGCAGTCGCAGCCGCGCGGCCTCGACCGCCGCATCGATCCGGGAACGGCCCTGGTCCTGGAGCTGTTTCGCGAACTCCACTATCAGGATCGCGTTCTTGCTCGCGAGTCCCACCAGCACCACCAGGCCGATCTGGGTGAAGATGTTGTTGTCCTGCCCGGCCAGCAGCACGCCGCCCATCGCGCTCAGGATGCACATCGGCACGATCAGGATCACCGCCAGCGGCAGGCCCCAGCTCTCGTACTGGGCCGCGAGCACGAGGAAGACGAAGAGCACGCACAGCGGAAAGATGTACACGATGGTGTTGCCCGCGAGGATCTGCTGCAGCGTCAGGTCGGTCCACTCGAACGCGAAGCCCGGCGGCAGCTCCCGCTCCGCCACGCGCTCGACCGTCTCGATCATCTGGCCCGAGGAAATGCCGGCCTGCGTGCTGCCGGTCACGTCGGCGCTCGTGAACATGTTGTAGCGCTGCACGCGGTCCGAGCCGCCGATGCGGCGCACGTTGACGATCGAGCCGAGCGGCACCATGCGGCCGTCACGGTTCCGCATCTGCAGCCGGCCGATGTCCTCGGGCGCATCGCGAAACTCCGGCTCGGCCATCGCGAAGACCTGATAGGTGCGCCCGAAGAGGTTGAAATCGTTGACGTACACCGAGCCGAGCGAGACCTGCAGCGTCTCGTTCAAGTCGGCCAGCGACACGCCGAGGTTCTTCGCCGCCGCCCGGTCGATGTCCACGAAGTACTGCGGGGTGTTGGAGCGGAAACCCGTCAGCAGCGACGAGAAACCCGGCTCCTTCGCGATCGCGTCGATGAGCTTCTTCGTCGCGGCGTCGAGCGCCGCCAGCCCCGCGCCGTCGAGATCCTGCACCTGGATCTTGAAACCGCCCGAGTTGCCCAGGCCGCGCAGCGGCGGCGGCGGCAGCACGAGCACGCGCGCTTCCTTGATGACGGAGAATTTCTTGCGCAGCGACGCCATCATGGCCTCGGCGGTCAGCCCCGGGCGCCGGCTGAAATCCTCCGGGATGACGAAGGCCGCGCCGACGTTCGACTGGTTGGCCTGCAGCACGGACGAGTAGCCGCTGATGGCGAAGGTGTGCGCCACGCCCGGCTCGGCGCGCGCGATCTCGTCGACGCGGCGCACCACCTCGTCGGAACGGTTGAACCCCGCGCCGTCCGGAAGCTGGATGACGACGAGAAAGTAACCCATGTCCTGCGTGGGGATGAAGCCCGCCGGCACCCGCGTGAAGGTGAAGACGGTCGCGCCCAGGAGCAGTCCGTACCCCAGCAACGACAGCCGGCGGTGATGCACGAGCGCGCGCACGACCCGCGCGTAGGTCTCCGCCAGCCGGTCGAACGCGCGGTTGAACCACGCGAAGAAGCCGTGGATCGCGCGCATCAGCCCCGACTCCCGCGGGGCGTGCGCCGCATGTTCCCGCAGCAGCAGCGCGGCGAGCGCCGGCGAGAGCGTGAGGGCGTTGAAGGCCGAGATCACCGTCGCGGTCGCGATGGTCAGCGCGAACTGCCGGTAGAACTGGCCGGTGATGCCGCCGAGGAACGCGACCGGCACGAACACCGCGCAGAGCACGAGCGCGATCGCCACCAGCGCGCCCGACACCTCGCCCATCGCCTTGAGCGTCGCCGCCCGGCGGGAGAGGCCCTGCCGCAGGTAGCGCTCGACGTTCTCGACCACGACGATCGCGTCGTCGACCACGATGCCGATCGCCAGCACGAGCCCGAAGAGCGACAGGTTGTTGAGCGAGGAACCCAGCAGCTTCATCACCGCGAAGGTGCCGACGAGCGAGACCGGCACCGCGATGAGCGGGATGATCGAGGCCCGCCAGGTCTGGAGGAAGAGGATCACCACCAGCACCACGAGCGCGATCGCCTCCAGCAGCGTGCGCAGCACCGATTCGAAGCTCTGCCGCACGAACCGCGTCGGGTCGTAGTTGATCCGGTAATCCACCCCCGGCGGAAACCGTGTCTTCAGCCGCGCCATCTCCGCGTACACCGCCTGGGCCGTCTCCAGCGCGTTCGTTCCCGGGAGCTGGAACACCCGCATGGAGATCGCGTTCTTGCCGTCCATGTAACTCTTCACGCCGTAGTCGCGCGCGCCGAGCTCCACCCGCGCGACGTCGCGCAGCCGCAGCACGTCGCCGTTGGCGCCGGTGCGCAGGACGATCTGCTCGAACTCCTCCGCGCGCGTCAGCCGTCCCTGCGCGGTGAGCGTGTACTGGAACTCCGTGCCGCGCGGCGACGGCTCCTGGCCGAGGGCACCGGCCGCGACCTGGACGTTCTGCTCCCGCACGGCGCGGACGACGTCGCCCGGCGCGAGTTCGCGCGCGGCGAGCTTCTGCGGATCGAGCCAGATCCGCATGGTGAACTCCTGGCCGCCGAGCGTGTTGGCGTCGGCCACGCCGGGCAGACGCGCGATCCGGTTCTGCACCTGCAGCGCCACGTAGTTCGCGAGGTAGAAGGTGCTGCGCGAGCCGTCGGGCGAGAAGAACTGCACCGCCATCGTCAGGTCGGGGGATTGCTTCTTCGCCGTCACGCCGAGCCGGCGCACGTCCTCGGGCAGCCGCGGGAGGGCGGCGTTGACGCGGTTCTGCACCTGCACCTGCGCATCGTCGAGATTCGTGCCGAGCTTGAACGTGACCACGAGCTGCAGCCGGCCGTCGCTCGTGCCCGAGGAGGACATGGCGAGCATGTTCTCGACGCCGTTGATCTCCTGCTCGAGCGGGGCCGCCAGCGTGTCGGACACGGTCTGCGCGTTGGCGCCCGGATACGACGCCGAGACGATCACGGTCGGCGGCACGACCTCCGGATACTGGGACACGGGCAGCTGGAAATACGCCAGCGTGCCCATGAGCGTGATGATCACGGAGAGCACCGCCGCGAAGACCGGGCGGTCGGCAAAGAAGCGCGGGATGTTCATCGCCTAGCGCTTCGCGTCCGCCACCGCCGGCAGCTGCATCGCCACTTCCTCCGCCTCGACCGCGGCTCCGGCGCGCACGGCCATGAGGCCGTTGATCACGACGCGGTCCTCCGCCGCTAGCCCCTCGCGCACGATGCGCAGCCCGCGCTCAAGCGGCCCCACGACGACGGTGCGGGCGGCGGCCTTGCCGTCGGACCCGACGACGTACACGAACGGGCGCCCCTGGTCGCTGCCGATGGCGGTGTCGCGCACGAGCATCGCGTCATACTCCCCGCTGCCGGGGATCCGCACGCGGGCGAAGAAGCCGGGCGCCATCAGCAGGTCCGGGTTGGGGAACACGCCGCGCGCCTTGATCGAACCCGTGGTCGCGCTGATCTCGTTGTCGACGAAATCGATCTTTCCCCGGTGCGGGAAGCCCTGCTCGTTGGCCAGGCCCATCTCGGCCGGGATCGCCGCGGTGAGCGCCGTGGGACGACGGCCGCTCCGCGCCAGCTCGCGGTATTTCAGCGCGGAACGTTCATCGACGTCGAAGTAGCTGTAGATCGGGTCGAGCTGCACGAGGGTCGTGAGCACGGTCGCGCCGCTCGGCCCGCCGGTGACCAGGTTGCCTTCGGTGACCAGCTTGCGCCCCACCCGGCCCGAGATCGGCGCGGTGACTTTGGTCCATTCCAGGTCGAGCGTTGCCTGGTCGAGCTGCGCCTGCGCGGCCGCGAGCGCCGCCGTGGCGCCGAGCCGCGTCTTCGCCTTCACGTCGGCCTCCTCGGCCGAGATTGCCTGCGTGCGGATGAGCTGCGCGGCGCGTTCCGCCTCGGCGGTGGCAAGCTCCAGCGACGCCTTCGCCCGGTTCAGCTCGGCCTGCGCCCGCGCGCGCTCGGCGGCGTACCGCCGCGCATCGATGGTGAACAGGAGCTCACCCGCCTTGACCTGACGGCCTTCCACGAAATGCGTGCTCTCGAGGTAGCCGCTCACCCGCGCCCGCACCTCCACCGAAGCCACGGCCGAGAGCCGGCCGGGAAACTCGTCCCACTCCGTCAGGCGCTGGGGCACGGGGCGCGCCACGGTAACCTTCGCCGGCCCGCCCGCGGCTCCGCCGGAAGCCGCCGGTTTGCAGGCGCCGGCGATCATCGGCAACAGGACCGTGACGAAGAGAACGGGAAGACGCTTCAGGAGGTCCGTGATCACAAGGGCGGCGGAACTAGACCGCCCGCGTCGCCCCTCGCAACTCCTATTCCCGCCTTCTTTCGTGCGCCGCCCGATCTCCGGGAGCGCGGCCGTCCCCGGCCGCAACCGCCGCCGGCTCCTCACCCCGCAGGATCCAGCACCACCTTGATGCACTGGTCCCGTTTCTCGACAAAGAGCGGATACGCCTCCGCCGCCTGGCTCAGCGGCAGCCGGTGCGTGATCACGAAGGAGGGATCGATCCTGCCCTCCTCGATCAGCTTGAGCAGCGGCGGCATGTATTTCTGCATGTGCGTCTGCCCCATCTTCAGCGTCAGCCCTTTGTTCATCGCCGCGCCCATCGGGATTTTGTCCACGAACCCTCCGTATACTCCCGGAATCGAGACGTTGCCCGCTTTCCGCGTGCAGCGCAGCACCTGGCGGAGAACGTAAGGACGGTCGGTTTCCAGTTTCAGCGCCTGCTTGATGTCGTCGAACGCCGACCCGTGCGCCTCGAGGCCCACCGCGTCGATCGAGGCGTCCGGTCCGCGCCCGCCGGTCAGCGCCTTGAGTTCCTCCATGACGTCTCCGCCCGAATCGATCGTCAACGCCCCGCCCGCTTCGGCCAGCTTGCGCCGCTCCGGCACGGCATCGATCGCGATGACCTTCGCGGCTCCGAGCAGGTACGCGCAGCGGATCGCGAACTGCCCAACCGGCCCGCAGCCCCACACGGCGACCACGGAGCGTCCCGGCACGATGTCGCAGTTCTCCGCCGCCATGTAGCCGGTCGGAAAGATGTCCGACAGGAACAGCAGCTTCTCGTCCGGGAGATCGTTCTCGATCTTCAGCAGGCCCACGTCCGCATGCGGCACGCGCGCATACTGCGCCTGCCCGCCGGCGTATCCGCCGGTGAGGTGCGCGTAACCGAACATGCCCGCGACCGGGAAACCCATCAACGTCTCCGGCAGGTGCCAGTTGGGATTGGTGTTGTCGCAGGCTGCGAACTGCTGGCGGCGGCAATGGATGCATTGACCGCACGAGATGGTGAACGGGACGACGACGCGGTCGCCCACCCGGATACGCCGCACTTCGGGACCCGTTTCCACCACCTCGCCCATGAACTCGTGCCCGAGGATGTCGCCCTTCTCCAGGGTCGGAATATAGCCGTTGAAGAGATGAATGTCCGAGCCGCAGATGGCCGTGGACGTGATCCGCACGATGCAGTCGCGCGGGTTGAGGATCTTCGGGTCGTCGACGGTCTGCACTTCGACGTTCTTCTTCCCCATCCAGACGAGCGCTTGCATCAGGAACCTTTCCTTTCCCGGCGGGAACCGCCGGCAGGTTGACCCTCGGTCGTGGGGATCTCGCCCGCTTCCAGCAGCGCCTTGAAGCGGCGCAGCGCGTCGTAGACCTGCGAGCGCGCGGAATCGCGGGTCAGCTTCGCGATCGCCGCGCCCAGCTTCCCGGCCGGCGGGTCGTACTCGAGCGCGACGGTGACCTCCGTGCCTTCATCGCCCGGAGCAGGGTCGAAGCGCACCGACCCGGCGTGGGCGACGCTGGCGCCGTCGCGCGACCGCCACGCGATCATCCGTCCGGGCTCGTCGTTGATGATGAGGGCATCCCACTCGACCGTGCGTCCCGCCGGGGCGCTGACTTTCCAACGGGTCTCGTCGGGCGACAGCGCGATGATCGTCGCGTCATGATGAATCACCTGCATCAGATTCGGGACGTTGCGCCAGAACCGGTAGAGCACCTCCGCCGGGCGGACCACGGTGACAGCCTGCACCACCTTGATGCCGCGGTTGCCCTCGATCACGATGCGTGCGCGCGGATTTCGTTTTCCCGGCTGGGCGCGAACGCCGCCGGAGGTCGGGACTTTGGTGGGCATGCCCGAGCCTACCGCAACCGTCGTCGCGCGGGGATCGGTCGCGCTCCCGATCCCGCACTGAGGAACTGCCGACGGTGCGGCGGATTTTCACCATGCGCGGGCACGCGTTCCGTCCGCCCCGTCAGTCGAATTCCAGGTCGACGCGCGCATGCCCGCGGGTCGCGCGCGAGTACGGACACGACTGGTGCGCGAGGTTCATGATGTGCTTCCCCTCGCTCTCGCTCAATCCCGGCAGGGAAGCGCGCAGTTCCACGGTGAGCTGGTAGTCGCCGGATTCGGTCTCATCGAGATGCACCCGGGCGATCACCGTCACGCCCTCGGCGCTGAGATGGGATTTTTCCAGCGCATGTTTCAACGCCTCGAGGTAGCAGGCGGCATACGCCCCGGCGAACAGATGTTCGGGAGTGACGGCCTTGCTGTCATCGCGCGTGGAGAGCTGCACCGTGAGGTCGGCGTCGCCGGCGGCCTCCACGCGTCCGTCCCGCCCGCCATCGGCCAGCATTTCGCTGGTATGGATTCTTTGTTTCATGCCCCGCACCGTAATCGCGCAGCCCCGGCGGCGAAATCGCGGCGATCCCGGGAAACAGCATGGGTGGATCTACGATCTCCCCCCGGAGCCGCCCGTGTCGCGGCACGCAGGCACGGCGCGGAGCCCGCGCTGCCGGCAGCCGTGCCCGGCCCGCCGGGCAGCGCGTGTCAGGAAACGCCGGCCTCGGCTCCGGGAATACCGATGTGAGAATCGGGCGGCGCCGACGGGAACGACGCTGCCAAGGCGCGCACCATCATTATGGTCCCCTTGTTCCCACTCCGCGCGCCGGCGGTCGTCGGCGCGCATTCATTCCCGACCGCTCCATCGATGCGCTACTCCACCCTCGCCGCCCCCCGCCCCGCCGCGCTCACCGACCTGCCGAACATCAGCTTCGTCCTCGCCGAGCAGTTGCAGCGCATCGGGATCACGTGCGACCACCAACTTCGCGCCATCGGCGCCGTCGCGGCGGCGGCGCAGCTGCAGGCCGCCGGCTTGCGGCCGGTGGACGCCCGGGTGCTGCTGGCGCTCGAGGGTGCCATCGAGGGCGTGCCCTGGCAGTCGCTGCCGGCGGACGTGCGCGGGCAGCTGATCCGCGTCGGCGTATCCGCATAGGACGCACGGGCACGCGGGCCGCGCGCGCCGAAGGCGGCGGCAGCGTCAGTCCGGTGATCGCGATCTTCATCCGCGACGCCGGCTCCCGTCGGGCGCGACCGCCTCGCGGCCGGACAGCGCCGCCTCCACCGCCGCGGCGCGCTGCGCGTAGGTGTGGCGGG
>CALFZM010000372.1 GCA_937952235.1 uncultured Opitutia bacterium
CTCCCGGGCATGCCCTTGCCCATGCTGCTGATCGACACGCACACGCACCTCGAATCCTTCGCCCGCCGGGGGCAATTGCCGGCGATCCTGGGCCGCGCCGGGGAGGCGGGAGTGGGCACGCTGATCACGATCGGCACCTCGCCGGACGACTGGTCGCTCTACCGGACGATCGCGGCCGAGTCGGGCGCGACGGGGCGCGTGCGTTACACCGTCGGGTTGCACCCGTGTTCGGTGGAGGAGGCCTGGCCGGCGGCCGTGGCGCAGATCGAGGGATTCTGGTCCGGACCGGAGCCGCGGCCGGTGGCGCTCGGCGAGTGCGGTCTCGACCGGTTCCACCTGCCGAAGGAGCCGGAGGCGGCGGCGCGGATCTTCGCGTGGCAGCAGGCAGCGTTCGCGGCGCAGCTCGAGCTTGCGCGGCGCCTCGGCTGCCCGGTCGTGGTGCATTCGCGCGGGGCGTTCCGCGAGTGCGTGGAGATGATCGACGCCAGCGGCGTGGCCTGGCCGCGGGTCGTGTTTCATTGCTTCACCGAAGGCGCGGCCGAGATGGAGGAATTGGGGCGCCGCGGCGGCTGGGGATCCTTCACGGGCATCCTGACCTACAAGACCGCGGAGGCGGTGCGGTCGGCGGCGAAGGCGCAGGGGCTCGCGCGCTTCATGCTCGAGACGGACGCACCGTATCTGACGCCGATGCCGCACCGCGGGAAGCCCAACGAACCGGCGTACCTGCGGCACACCGCGGAGTTTGCCGCGAACGACGTCTTCGGGGTGACGCTCGAGGAACTGGCTGACGTCAGCTCGGCCAATGCCCGGGCCTTTTTTGGGCTCCAGGGCGGCGAATGAAGTCCGCCGCCCTTCAACGGACAGCGAAGGCGGGAGGCCTCAGGCCTCGTCGAACTTGCGCGCGAAGAGCGCCTCGATCTCGGTCAGCATCGCCTCGGCGTCGGCGCCGGTGGCGATGAACTTCACCTTCGAACCTTTGGCCGCGGCCAGCATCATGAGCCCCATGATGCTCTTCCCGTTGACCTGCTCGTCATCCTTTTCGACGAAGACCTCCGCCTTGTACTTGTTCGTCACCCGCACGACCATGGCCGCGGGCCGGGCGTGGATGCCCATCTTGTTCTGCACGACGAGCTCCTTGGTCAGCGTGTGGGAGGCAGCAGAGGCGTCGGCTTTGTTCATGTGTACGAGAAGGACCGGGTAAATTCCGGACGGTGCCAGCAGCTTGCAACCCAAAAACCCGGCCTCAGGCTGCGCCTGACATGCGTCGCACAGCAATCATCGTACCCTGCCGGCTGGAATCCACCCGCTTCCCGCGTAAATTATTGCATAAGATCAAGGGTCGG
This sequence comes from uncultured Opitutia bacterium, assembly GCA_937952235.1. Taxonomy (GTDB): domain Bacteria; phylum Verrucomicrobiota; class Verrucomicrobiia; order Opitutales; family Opitutaceae; genus ER46. The sequence continues at coordinate 1,344 of CALFZM010000372.1, forward strand.
CCGCTCGTGCTGTGGGTGGCCGAGCGGATTGCGGCCGAGGCGCCGGAGCTGCCGCTGTTTTTCGCAGTCGACCACGAGTTGCTGCGCGACTGCGTCGCGGGCGCGGGATTTCAGGTGATCATGACGAATGCCACGCATCAGACCGGCACGGATCGGCTGGCGGAGGCGAATCGCACCGTGCAGGCGGAGCACGTGGTCAACGTGCAGGCCGACGAGCCGCTCGTCACCGGGGCGCAGATCCGGATGCTCGCTCGGCTGCTGGCGAGCGGGGCGCCGATGGCGACGCTGGCGACTCCGTTCCGGAGGGCGGTCGACTTCGCCAATCCCAACCAGGTGAAGGTCGTGCTCGCCGTGGCCGCGCGGCGGGCCCTCTTCTTCTCGCGCTCGCCGCTGCCTTATGCCCGGGACCGGGGCGGGGTGGTGGACGATGCCTGGGTGCAGGCCAATCCCTGCCTGAAACACCTTGGGCTCTACGGTTATCACCGGGACCTGCTGCAGAAGTTCGCGACGCTCCCGCCCGGCCGGCTGGAGGTGATCGAGAAACTGGAACAACTGCGCGTGCTGGAGAACGGCTACGAGATCGCGTGCGACGTCACCGAGGACCCTTCGGTCGGCGTCGACACGCCGGAGGACGCGATGCGCTTCGAGCAGGTGCTCGAGGTGCGATAGCGGCTGCGGGCGATGGCGGGGCGACCGCGGCGGAGCGCAGGCTCCGCGAGCGGGCGATCCGCGCGGATGCAGCCGGCGGGGAACAAACCGGTCTCCGGCTCAGATCTTCCCGGCCTTGCGGGCTTCGACGAGCTTGTAGAAATCGACGAACAGCGGGTCGGCGTCGTTTGGACCGGGGGCGGCCTCGGGGTGATACTGCACGCTGAACACCGGGAGCGACGTGTGGCGCAGCCCCTCGACCGTCTGGTCGTTGAGATTGATTTCGGTGATCCTGGCGCCGCGGTTCTCGATCGACTTGGCGTCGGTGGCGAAGCCGTGGTTCTGGGCGGTGATGGAGACGCGTCCGGTCTCGAGGTTCTTGACCGGCTGGTTGCCCCCGCGGTGACCGAACTTCAGCTTGAAAGTGGAGCCGCCCAGCGCGTGCGTGAGCATCTGGTGCCCGAGGCAGATTCCGAACATGGGGAAGTCGGGCAGCAGGTTCGTCACCGTCTTGTGGATATACGGGAGCGCCGACGGATCGCCGGGGCCGTTGGAGAGGAACACCGCGTCGGGCTTGTGCTCCCGCACCTGCTCGCCGGTGGCGGTGGCCGGGAACACCTGCACCTCGAAGCCGTGGTTCACGAGCTTGCGGAAGATGCTGTACTTGGCGCCGTAGTCGAAGGCCGCGACCCGGAACTTCTTCGCCGGCGCCCCAGGGGCGTTCATGGTGGTGCCGACCGGGTAATAGGGGACGTTGTGATTGGCCGGGTCGTCGGCCCGCCACAGGTACGGCGCCCGCACGGTGACGTCCTTCACGTAATCGGCCCCCGCCATGTCGCGCCAGCTCTTCGCCTTGGCCACGGCGGTGGCATCGTCGATCGGCAGGGTGCTGAGGCAGCACTTCATCGCGCCGTCGACGCGCAATTTCTTGGTCAGGGCGCGCGTATCCACCTCGCTGATGCCGGGAATGCCGTGACGCGTGAGGTAGGCGTCGAGCGAGATCCGGCTGCGCCAGTTGCTCACGACCGGGGACAGTTCGCGCACGACGAAGCCGGTGGCCTTGGGCGCGGCGGCCTCGGTATCCTCGTCATTGATGCCGTAATTGCCGATCTGGACGGCGGTCATCGCGACGATCTGGCCGAAATAAGAGGGATCGGTCAGAATCTCCTGGTAGCCGGTCATCGACGTGTTGAACACGCATTCGCCCGTGACGGTGGCGGCGGCCCCGAAGGCGAGGCCCCGGAAAATCGAACCATCCTCGAGGGCGAGAACTGCAGGCTTGGGCGTGGACATTAAAGCCGAACGAAAGGGCGTCCTTCGGACGGTGCCAAGTGGTTTCGTGGAAAAGTTGCAGCCGGGACGGCGGCGCGCCCGGAGAGGCGGGTGGCGGGCGTGCGCCGGGTTTTCGGGGGGCCGTTTGACAGCGCCGGACAACCCGACTCAATCTTCGGCAAACGAATGGCCTACTCCGAAGACCGCGCCGCCTGGTTTGAAGGCCAGGGACTTTGGCAACACATCCCGGAAAGCGACTGGCGCGATTGGACGTGGCAGCTCAAGCACCGGATCACGACCGTCGAGCAGCTCGAGCGGTACATGACGCTGACCCCCGACGAAAAGGCGGGGTGCGCCCACGCGAGCCACAAGCTGGCCCTGGCGATCACGCCCTATTTCTTCAACCTGATCGACCGCAACGATCCCGATTGTCCCCTCCGCAAGCAGATGATTCCCCGCGCGGGCGAGTCCGTGGTGTCGGAGGGGGAGATGCTGGACTCGCTGGGCGAGGATGAGCACTCGCCGGTGTCCGGCCTCGTGCACCGGTACCCGGACCGGGTGCTGTTCCTCGTCACCGATCGTTGCGCGGCCTATTGCCGTTACTGTACGCGCAGCCGGCTGGTTTCCAACGCGCAGGACTACAACTTCCATCCGGAGTACGAGCAGGGCCTGCGTTACATCGAGGCGCATCCGGAGATTCGCGACGTGCTCCTCTCGGGAGGCGATCCGCTGCTCCTGTCCGATCGCAAGCTCGAGCACCTCATCTCGCGGCTGCGCGCGATCAAGCACGTCGAGTTCATCCGCATCGGCTCGCGCATCCCCGTGTTCCTGCCGCAGCGCATCACTCCGGAGCTGTGCGACATCTTCCGCAAGTACGGCCCGATCTGGATGAGCATCCACGTCAATCATCCCAAGGAGGCGACGGCGGAACTGAAGGGCGCCTGCGAGCGCCTGGCATTCGCAGGCGTCCCCCTCGGTAACCAGAGCGTGCTGCTCAAGGGCGTGAACGACGACGTCGACGTCATGAAGGCGCTCGTGCACCGGCTGCTCCGGATGCGGGTGCGCCCCTACTACCTTTATCAGATGGATCTCATCACCGGTGGCGCGCACTTCAAAGTCGATGTGCGCAAGGGTATCGAGATCATCCAGGCGTTGCGGGGGCATACGACCGGTTACGCCATCCCTCAGTATGTGATCGATGCGCCGGGCGGTGGGGGAAAGGTGCCGATCAATCCCGACTACGTGGAGAAGATCACCGACGACGAGATCGTCTTCCGAAATTACGAAGGCCAGGTCTTCCGTTATCCGCTCACGTCGCAGCCGCGGCGCGTCGCGGCTGCTCCCGCGACGGAGACCGGACACCCGGTGGCTTCCTATCGGCTGTGATTTTCCGCGGAAGGCGGAGCCGGGATCGCCAGGCGAAACCGGCGAGCGCGTGCAACCCGCGATTGGGAGACGATCGTCCCCGGCGCCAAGCCGTCGGTTTTGCGCGATTTCGAATCGGACGATTTTTTTTCGAAAATAGTCGGACGAATTTTGAGCGTTTCGCGGCGAAGGTCGTCTATCTCCGTGTAGTCAGCACTGTCCGCAAGGACGGTGAATGTTTGTAGTTCTTACGGTTTGCTTGGTGTTAGGTCACACGGGCCGCCCCTTCACGGGGGCGGCTCTTGTGTTTTCCGGGGTCGACGGTGAAGCGTCTGAAAATCCTCGGCCGCGTTCGCCGCAGCCGGCTGGAATTCGCCCCGGTCGAGCGGCGCCGGCGAAACACGCAATGGGCCTGTTGCCGCCGTGAGGTGGCTCAAGGCACGTCGTAGATCTCGAGGAGGACGATCCCTTCGCCGTTGTCCTTGCCCTTCACTTCGACGGTGTAGCCGCCGGGGGGAAGCGACAGAAGCAGGGCGGCATCCTCGCTGCCGGCGGCGAGCTGGAACGCGCCGACACCCTGGCTGGCGGAGTTCAACGCCGCCACGTTGCCGCTGGACCAGCGGTCGTTGGTGGCGATGGCTGTCGGACCTGCGTGGACGGTGAGGACCGGGTCGCTCAGGGCGTTGCCGACGCCGAGGGTCGATAGCGTGGGACCGACGGCGCGGATGAGCATCCGCTTGTAGGCGGCTCCTTCCACCACAAAGCCGCCGATCAGGACCCCGTCGCCGGCGCGTACGCGGGCGCGGGTCGAGAGATTGGCGATGCGGCCATGGTGATCGAGTTCGTAGAGCTCTGCCAGGGCGGTGCCGGTTTGACCGGCGGCCGAGGTGATCTGGATCGTGTAGGTGCCCGTCGCGAAGACATCGGCCGCCGCCGAGTCGCGACTGCCCGGTGCCAGCGGAAACGCACCCACGGCCTGCGCGTAGCGCGGAAGCTGAAGGGCATGGGGGCCGGTCTCCCAGCCCACGTTCCGGAGGAGCTCGACGCCGTTGCCGGAGAAAAGGCTCAGTTGCGGGTCGGGCAGGACGTCGCTGGCGCCGAACGCCGCGAGGCCGGGGCCCACCGCACGGGCGAGGTAGCGTTTGGAAGACGTGTCGGCGACGACGATGCCCGCGATGAGCGCATCCTCGCCGGTGCCCACGATCGCGCGGCTGGAAAGATTGACGATTCGCGACCGGGGCGACAGCGGCGACGCGCCGTCCGGGGAGGCCGCCGAACTCCACGGGCTGCCGGGAAACGCGTTCTTGAAGTCTTCGCGGTAGCTGCGGACGTGTGCGTTGGCGGAAGCGGGGACCGTCAGAGGTCCGGCCGAATGCTGCGCGTTCGGCGCGATGCCGCCGCCCAAGGAGCGCGGATCCGAGCCGTCGAGCGTGTAGACGAGCCGGGCGCCGGCAGGAGGAGTGAACGTCACGCTTCCCCCCGATACGACCATGCCGGGCGCGGCGACGAACTGTTCATCGATCCAACGCGTGCGGTTGTGCAGCCAGCGCTTCATCTGGTCGATCTGCGCGGCGTGATTGCCCCAGGGGGAGACGCTGTCCGGCCAGCGGGTGGCATCGCGTTGCGCCGCCTCATTGCCGATCTGGTTCGCGTAATGGTCGACGATCGTGGACAGATGCTCGTTCTCCAGCGGGCCCCGGCGGAGGGACTGCCACCGGTCGATCCAGTCCTGCATGAACTCCGGATCGCGGGCGATTAGGCTCCACCATCCGGTGTCCCAGGGATCGTTGGCGCCGAGGCCATACCAGACGTCCCAGCGCTGCGACCGCGCGTCCCAGTGCGAGTTGATGGCCCGGTCGAAATCCCACACCGGTCCCGCCTTCAACCGGCCGTTCCGGTCCTTGGTGAAATAGGCGCTGCGGACGAGGGCGTCCGGGTTGCAGACGAACGTGTTGATCAGGTGGTGATCGATCCACGAGTCGCGATCGATGTAATCGAGGTAGGTGCGCCGGACGAAGCCGGTCGCGCGGTCCGCGGCGAGCGCGTCCTCCATTTCCTGAACGTAGTTCTGGATGTAGGTAAGCTGCGCCGGCGCGACGTCGTCCGCCTTGGGCGACACCAGCACGACCGAATTGTAACCTTGTTCCGGGATGTTACGGCGGGTGGTCCAGCCCACTTCGTCAGCATCCTTGACGTCGAGCTTCAGGATGTAGCCGCCCGTGACAGCGTCACCCGCCGCGTCAGACTTGCCCATTTCCTTCAGGTCGACGCGCTCGTGCCCGATCTCGACGCGATCGGTGACGACAAAGATGCCGGCGTAGTCGGCAAGGTCCACGTCCCCGCCATCAGAGTTCACAAATACCTCGACCAGCCGGGTCCGGGGCGCCCACCGCCCCATCTGGTTGGAGAGCGCGTAGACGAACGCGTTGTTGATATAGGTGAGGTCAAACGACCACGGAGCGACCAGGGCCCACTTTTCGTGCCCCGGCAGATCGAGCAGCGCCTGGGAACGCCCTTTGCCGGTCTCGTCCTCGAATTTGAGATTGTAGCCCTTCTTCGGGAAATCGGCCGAGGACGACCCGCGGACGGTGGACGCGAGCGGACTCGCCAGGTCGGGCTCACGAACGAAAACGGGCTGGATCGTTCCCTGGGACGGGTAGCTGAAGAGCCACGTGGGGTGGTCGACGTTGTCCTTCACCAGCGGTCCGGCGCCGAGGTGGTCGAGGATGAGCACGGGCAATTTTGAACTGAAGGAGGCCAGCGATGGGGCCAGCTTGGGATAATAAGCGACGGAGACCTCACCGCGGGCCTGTCCGTCCGCGGAAAACACGGCTGCGCGCACCAGCACCGAGCGGTCGACCATGATGGGAGTCACGTACTCGGGTGACGACTCGGTCGGCTCGATCCCCGTCGCGGCGGATCCGGCCGGTACGATCACGTAACGGATCTTCTGATCCCCGGCGGCGCCGGAAAGGTGGAGGCTGAAACTCGCGCGGAACGGACCCGCCGGTTGCGAGTAGGTTACCGTCTCCGTCAGCCGGCCTGGCGCCGCGGCGGTGTTGGGCTGCCCGGGAGTGGGGGTGCGCAAGACCGTCGCCCCGCCCACGCCGGTCGCGGTCGAAGGCAGGCCCCAGGCAGTGTCCTCGGCCAGAGCCGGGAATCCCGGGCTGTATTCGAACGCCACGGTCGAGCCGTCGGCCTGGACGAGGGCCAGGTACTCGCCGTCGGCACTCAGGGCGAAGTTGGTATGGAGCGGCCCCGCCGGATCGCGCCGGTTCTTGCTGGAGGCGTAGACCAGGAGATAGCCGCCGCCTGGCAGCGTGATCGACGGGAACTGCCATTTGCGCTTGTTGCTGGCGGAATCGGTCAGATACCAGCCGGTGAGATCAATCGCGGCGCCCTCCGAGTTGTGAATCTCGATCCAGTCCGAGTAAGCACCGTCCTCGTCCGCGATCGTCGCCCGGTTGGCCGCCATCACTTCCGAAATCACGGGCGCGGATCGCAGACTTCCGCTCGCAGCGGCGTGGAGCGCCAGCAACAGGGCGAGTTGGAAGGACTTTGTCGTTAGCGGTTTCAAGGCGGGCAGTGTCGTCCCCAATGACGCCTCAATCCGCGCCAGGTTTAGGGCTGCACCCCGATTTTTCACGCGATCGCAGCGCGGTTTCTACGGAGGCGAAGCCGGCGTGATGCGTTGCACGCCACCCCGCCGGGTCCCGTCGATTACGCAGGCGCTAATACGTGGAACAACCCGGGGTGATTTAAGGCTAATTTACTTGCTGATTCCGCCCCCGGGAGGAATATAGGGGAAAACCCCTTCCTTATGAGGAAAATTCGATCCAGCTTTCTCGGATTTTTCGCCCTAGCGGTCTCGGCATTCGGCCAACACTCCGGTCCCTTCATCGGCGGAGCGTGGTCGGGCAACGTGAGCCCCACGGGAGCGACTGTATCCATCCGCCTCAATACGACCGGCACGCGCGTGCGACTGCAGGTCAGCCAGAACGAGAATCTTACCCCGGCGGTGTTCTCGGGCGCGGTCACCACCGCGGCCGGCACGGGCAATACCGCCAAGCTCACGATTCAAGGCCTCCAGCCCGACACGGATTACTATTATGGGATCGAAGTGGCCGGGGTGCTCCGGACGGAGGTCGTTTCCCGGGGCCGGTTCCGGACTTTCCCGCTCGGACGGGCATCCTTCCGGATCGCTTTCGGCTCCTGCTCCGACTTCCGGCACCCCGACCAGCGGGTCTTTGATGCCATCCGCGAGGAGCGGCCGCTGATGTTCATCCACATGGGTGACCTGCACTACAGCGACACCAACAGCACCAGCGCCGACGATTACCGCTACAATTACGACAATGTCCTCTCGCACGACGTGCAGGGGCCGTTTTTCCGCAGCATGGGGATGGCGTACATCTGGGACGACCATGACTTCAGCGGCAACGACTCGGACTCGACGAACATCGGCCGCGATCCCGCCCGCTCGGTCTATCGTGAGCGCGTCCCGCACTATCCGATCGGGCCGACCGGAGGCACCATCGGCCAGGCTTTCACGGTGGGTCGCGTGCGTTTCATCATGACCGACCTGCGCTCGGGCGCCACTACGATGGGCGCGCGGGACACGGCGTCGAAGTCCAAGCTCGGGACCGCGCAGAAAAACTGGTTCAAACAGGAGCTGATCAACGCCCGTGATGGCGGCTTTCCGCTGATCGTCTGGGTCAACCCCGATCCGTGGATCGCGAAGGCCGAGCTCGGCGACGACTCGTGGGGTGCCTACGCTTCCGAGCGCACGGAGCTCGCCAATTTCATCCGCGACAATCGCATTTCGAATCTCGCGATCATCTCCGGCGACATGCACGGCCTTGCGTTCGACGACGGCACCAATGCCGATTATGCGACCGGCGGCGGCGCTCCCGTCATCGTCATGCACGCGGCGGCGCTCACCAGCAATCCCTCCGCCAAAGGCGGGCCCTACGCGGTGGGTCCCATCGCCGGCAGCCAGCAGTATGGCATCCTCGAGGTGTACGACAACGGCGGCCCGAGCATCGCGTGCCGCTTCCTCGGCACCCGCGTCGGCGAAGGCCGCAAGATGACGCAGATCTTCAGCGGCTCGGTCGCCGGGGCGAAGGAGCAGGCGCTGGTCAACATCTCCACGCTCGCCCGCATCAGCTCGCCCACCGACGCGATCGTCAGCGGTTTCGTCATCTCCGGCAGCACCAGCCGCGCCGTGCTTGTCCGTGCCGTCGGCCCCACCCTATCGGCCTTCGGCGTCAATGACGCGCTCAGGAATCCCGTGCTCACCGTCCAGCAGGGCGACCGCGTCGTCGCCACCAACAGCGGTTGGGCGTCGACCACGCGCGCCGCCACCGAGGACATCCTCGACGCCTTCGACCGGGCCGGCGCCTTCCGCTACGTCGACGAGGAGAGCAAGGACAGCGCGATGGTGGTGAACCTCGCTCCCGGCGCCTACACGGCTCAGGTGAAGAGCGCCGACGGTTCTTCCGGCGCGGCGCTGCTCGAAGTGTATCATCTGCCCTGAGACGGAATGATGCCGTTGCGGTGGAGCCGCCTGTCCCCAGGCGGCTGACGCGCGATGGACCGGTCCGCAGCAGTCTGAGGACAAGGTGCTCCACCTTTCAGTCGGCCGTTTTCACTGCTGAGTCGTTACTGCCTAGGGCGCTCCACGTCGCAGGCGCCTGCTGACGCGGTTTCCGCTTGCGCTGCGCGCGATCGCGCTTTCCGTTCGCGTCGCCTGTAGGGGTGTCCTCCGCGGAGGACTGAGATTGCGGTGCGACCGGCCGCTCGACCCTTCGAACCTGAAACGGATCATGCCGACGAAGGAAACAGCAGGCGCCGGTTGACGCGCCTTGGGGTGCGCCGGCGCCCCTTCACTCGGGAGTCCGATTTGGGTCGGGCTACAAGCCACCATGAAGCTCCCGACACGAATCCTCCTCCTCCTCACCGCGGCGCCCGTCGCCGCTTTCATCGCTCGCGCGCAGGCGCCCGCCCCGGGAACCGCCGCCCCCCCGGTCACGCTCGCTCCCTTGCAGGTGACGGCCGATCTGTGGGCATCGCCGCTGACGCGGATTCCCGCCAGCGTGAGCATGTACGACGCCGCGTCCCTCCAACTCGGCTCCGTGCGGCACTTCGGCGACCTCACCGCGCAGATCCCGAATCTTACCTTCACGGGCGGCACGTCGCGTCCGCGCTACCTGCAGATCCGCGGCATTGGCGAGAACTCCCAGTACGAAGGCGAGACGCCCGATTCGTCGGTGCGCTTCCTGCTCGACGATCTCGATTTCACCGGCCTCGGCTCGCTGGGCGGCACGTTTGATTTGCAGCAAGTCGAGGTCCTTCGCGGGCCGCAGGCAGGCGCCTTCGGGGCCAATGCCGCCGGCGGTGTCGTGCGTCTCGTGAGCAACGCGCCCACGCCCTTCTGGACCGGGCTGGTGGAAGCGACGGTGGGCGGGGACGATCTGCGGGCCGGAGGCTTTGCCATCGGCGGCCCCCTGATCCGCAGCCGGCCGCGCGAGCTCATGGCCCGGCTCAGCCTCCATCGCAGCACGAGCGATGGATTCCGGCACAACGTCACGCTCGACCGTGCCACCCATGCCCGCGACGAACGCAGCGCGCGCCTGCGCGTCGATTGGAATCCGTCGGCCGTGTGGCGGTGGGAGGCCACGCTGCTCGCCTCGACGTTCGACAACGGTTTCGACGACTTCGCCCTCGATAACAACGGGCGCCTGACCTACAGCGACCAGCCGGGCCGCGACGAGCAGGACTCGCTGGCCGCCAGCCTTCGCGGCACGTGGGCCGGCCGGCCGGGGCTGCGGTTCACGACGGTGACCGCCGTGACCCGGGTCGATTCCACCTACAGCTACGACGACGACTGGACGGCGGCTTCCTACGCGGGCTTCAGCGACCTGCGGCGGGACCGGGAGGTCGCCAGCCAGGAGTTCCGCCTCGACTCGTCGCCCGCCGGCGCCGCCCGCGGCCCGCTCGAACGCTGGACCCTGGGCGCGTATCTGGCGCGCACGCGCGAGGACAGTGCCTACACCAACGAGGACCCGGGGAACGTGCGCGGGCTGCGCACCGACTACGAGGCGACCCACGTCGCGCTCTTCGGCCAGGCGTCACACGCGATCGACGCGCGGAACCGGCTCATCCTTGGGCTCCGGGCGGAACGCCTCGACCTCGAAGGCCGGGGCCGGCGGACCCGATTCCGCAAGGCGGCGGGAACCTTCGATCCCGAGGCGGTTTTCCGTCCGGAGTTCGCGGATACGATCGGGGGCGGCAAGCTCACGTTCGAGCACGACCTGGCCGACCGCCACCTCCTGTTCGTCTCGGCCGCGCGCGGCTACAAGGGCGGCGGCATCAACATCGATGCGCGCATCAACCCGCCCTCGGACCCGCTGACCTACGCCACCGAATACCTGTGGAACTTCGAGGCGGGCTGGCGCGGGAGCGGTTTCGACCGGCGGTTCACGGGCGAGCTCACGGCGTTCCTGCTCCAGCGTCGCGAGGCGCAGGTGCGGGACTCTGCGGGTTTCGGGGGTAGCTACCGTTTCTTCACCGCCAACGCCGGCGACGCCCGCGTCTACGGTCTCGAGGCCTCGGGCGCGTTTGCGCTCACCCGCGCGTGGTCGCTGCACGGCGCCGTCGGCACCCTCGAATCGCGGCTCGATCCCTTCACGCTCGCCAACGGCAACCGCGGCGGCGGCCGCCGCCTCGCCAATACGCCCCGGTACGGTTACTCGCTTGCCGCCCGGTACCGCGCTGAGGCGGGCCTCTTCGGTCAGGCGGAGTGGAACGGCCGCGCGACGCAGTACGACTCCAACAATCAAAACGAGGCGCGCCGCGCCTTCGCCGTGCTCAACGCCACCGTCGGTTACGCGTGGCGCAAGTGGACGTTCACCCTCTGGGCCCGCAATCTCCTCGACCGGCGCTACGAGAACCGCGTGTTCTTTTTCGGGAACGAGGACCCTGACTACATCGAGCAGCGCTACGAGAGCCGCGCTGATCCGCGCCAGATTGGCCTGACCGCCGCGTACCGCTTCTAGTCTAGCGCCGATCCGACGAGTCGGTTTCAGTCGATCGATCCCGCCATCCGGCGCAGCGCCTCTCCTACGAGGCGCTCCGGCTTGATCGGGAAACGGAAGCGGCCTGGGGACAGGCCGCTCCACCTCGCCCCCCCGCACCCGCCGCTTGCGCCGCGCGGGGCGGCGCGCTTTCGTGGGCGGCTTCGATGATTTCGCTCCATGAAGGCAAGGGCTCGCGCCCGAAGCGGCCACCGGAAAAGCTGTTCACGCTCCACCTCCAGGTCGTGGGCTGCCAGCCGCGGATCTGGCGGCGCTTCCTGCTGCGCGAGTCGATGTGGCTGTCGCGCCTGCATGACAGCATCCAGATCGCCTTCGACTGGTTCGACTACCAGACCCACGCCTTCAACGTCGACGACCTGCGGTTCGGCAATCCGCTGAAGCGGGAGGAACTGACGATCGAGGACGACCGTGACGTCACCCTCGGCGACCTCGACCTGGCGCAGCGCGAGCGGTTCACGTATGGCTACCACTTCGGCGAGGGCTGGCAGGTGGAGCTTCGGCTCGAGAAATCCGGTACGATCGAAAAGGGCGTCCATTACCCCTTGTGCGTCGCCGGTGAGCGCGCCGGACCGCCCGAGGACTGCGGCGGGATCGAGGCGTTCCACGACATGCTCGCGTGCATCAAGGAGCCGAATACGGAGCTCGGCCGCGAGTGGCTGGAGTGGCTGGGGCCGGACTACGACCCCGAGCGCTGCGACCTCGAGAAGATCAACAAGGCGCTCAAGAAGCTCGGCAAGTAGGCGGGCGGGTCGCCGCCATCCGGTCAGGCCGCGCTCGGCTCCGGCACCAGCGGGGCCGGCGGCGTCCGGTTCCGCGCCAGCAGGATCGCCTCGACCACCAGCCAAATCGCCATGGCGAAGAGGAGCAGGACGACGAAAAACTCCACGTGATGGACCGCCGCCGCGACGTTCGAGCGCACGCGGCCGATGTGCACCTGCACCGCGAGCCAAAGGCTCCACATCGTCATGCAGAGCATGAAGATCGTCGGCCCGAGCGTGATCCACACCGACTTGCCTTTCTGCAGCAGCCACACCGTCACGCCGAGCAGCGCGAGGGCCGCGAGCAACTGGTTGGAGGTCCCGAACAGGTTCCAGAACGCGCGCCACAGCGGGATCTGCTGGCCGTTCACCACGGCCGGCGGCAGGCTTACGACGACCGCGGGCAGGGCGAGCGTGAGCGCGGTCGCGCCGACCATCCCCAGCCGTCCCGTCCAGCCGGTGAGCTCCATGAGCACGTAGCGGGCGAGGCGCGTGCAGGCGTCGAGGGTGTCGAACACGAACGTGGCGAAGCACAGCAGCCCGAACTGCCGCGCGATGTCGACCGATACCAGGCCGAAGGTCGCCTGGTTCATGAACACGGCGACTCCGTCGGCGTAGGTCAGGTCCGGGCGGCCCGAGGGTTTGGCGAGGATCATCACCGTCGCAAGACTGAGGCAGGCGAGGAACGATTCGAGCAGCATGCCGCCGTAGGCGACCGGCTTGGCGTCGGTCTCGCGGTCGAGCTGTTTCGACGTGGTGCCACTCGCGACGATCGAGTGGAAGCCCGAGCATGCGCCGCAGGCGATGGTGATGAAGAGCACCGGGAGCAGCGGCGGCGTGGCGCCGTTGAACTCGAAGAATTTCGCCTCCGAAACCGCGGGCGCCACGATGTTGAGCTGGCCGCTGAGACCGCCGACCACGACGCCGACGACGCCCACGATCACGATCACGTACAGGAAGTACCCGCCGAGCGCCCCGCGCGGCTGCATCAGCAGCCAGACCGGGGAGAGCGCGGCGAAGAAGCAGTAGGCGAGCAGGACGTGGTCCCACATCACCTGCGGCCGGGCGGCGCCGGTGAGCGCCCCGAGGTCGAACGGCAGGTAGGGTCCGGCGATGATCGCCCCGACCACGAGCGGCAGGAAGATCAACTGCGCCTTGCCCTCGCCGAGTTTGAACTTCCGCATGCACAGGCCCATCATGACGGCGAGGCCGAGGTAGATGATCGAAGAGGTGGCCACCGCGGGCCCGGGCGCATCGCCGTCCGCCGCCGACGCCTTCTGCACAAACGTGCCCGCCGTCACGTCGGCGAAGGCGATGATCACGTACACGAGCGAGATCCAGATGAACGCCAGGAAGAGCAGGTACGAACGCCGGTTCATGTAACGGCGGACAACTTCGGCGATCGATTTCGCCCCGTGGCGGACCGAAGCCACGAGCGTCATCAGGTCGTGCACGCCACCGATGAAGATCGCGCCGAAGATGATCCACAGCCACGCGGGCAACCAGCCGAAGTAGGTTGCGGCGAGGATGGGGCCGACCACCGGCCCGGCCGCTGCAATGGCGGAAAAGTGCTGCGGCAGCAGCCAGTTCCGGCTGGCCGGCTCGTAGTCCACCCCATCGCGCTGGGCATGGGCGGGGGTTTTCACCGCCGGGTCGAGCTGCAGGTAACGGGCGAGGATCCGGCCGTACCAGCGGTAGGCCCAGGCCAGGACGATCCCGGACACGGCGAGAAACAGGATGAGGGACATGGAGGTTTGGGGTCTCGTCCGCGGGGTCGCGGTGACCGGCGGAGACTAGGCGCGCCGTCGCGACTGGCTAACAAAAAGTGACGCACTTTCAGGCGATCGCGCCCCGCACCCGCCGCAGTTCGGCGCGGATCGCCGAGGAATGGTTCTCGAGGTAATAGCGGAGCCAATACGCATACCGTGCCGGCCGGCGCCGCACGTCCCGCCGCAGGGCCGCCAGCGAGGTCCAGTCGGTGCGCGCGACTTCCGCGGGGTTGGGTTCCAGCGGACTGCCGCCGGGCCCGAAGTACACGTGGACGATCTCGTTTTCGATCAGCCCGTTCGGGAGGGTGGTGCGATAGCGCGCGCGAAAGCCGCGGCGCAGCGTGCTCCCCACACCCAGTTCCTCCCGCAGCCGCCGCCGGGCCGCCGCCGCGGTGCGTTCGCCCGGACGGGGATGACCACAGCAGGAATTCGCCCACAGGCCGGCGGAATGGTACTTCACGCGGCTGCGCTGCTGGAGCAGGAGGCGCCCCCGGGCATCGACGAGAAAAATGGAGAACGCCCGGTGCAGCAGCCCGTCGCGGTGCACGGCCCATTTCTCGGCGCGGCCGATCGCCCGGTCGCGACTGTCCACGAGGATCAGCTCCTCGCGCGGTGCCGCCGGAGCCGCGGGCAAGGCGCGGCGCATGGCACGTTTGCCTCGTTGATTTCCCGCGCGAGTGATGTTTGGTTGCTTTGGCTTCTCCACGTCAGTTTGAGTTTTCCCCGTTTGCCTGTGTCCAAGTCACGCTCCAAAACGCCGCCCGCTGCCGCCCGGGCCGTGGTCGACCACGGTTTCATCGGCGTGCGGGCGAAGCTGATTGAGGTGGCGGCTTTTCTCGACCGGGTCGAGCGCCACCGGGTGGCCGACGACTTTCGCTGCGCGGCCCTGCGTGAGGCGGCGGAGGTGCTGGTCGACGGACGGGCGGAACGGGCGCGGCGAATCCTGGAACGGTTGAGCGATCCGACGACGACGCCCGACGAGAAAACCTCGGGCAAGGCCGCCCTCGGCGCCTGGCAGCCGCCGGCGCCGCTGGCGAAGAAGAAGCGGTGAGGCTTTCATGCGGTACATCGAACCCCACGGTCACATGGTCAGCCGGACCACCGACGACTATCAGGCGATGGTCACGGCCGGCTGCGTGGCTGTCTGCGAGCCGGCGTTCTGGGCGGGTTTCGACCGCGGTTCGGTCGATGGTTTTCGCGACTACTACCGGCAGCTCACCGAGTACGAGCCGGCGCGGGCGGCGAAGTTTCTCCTGCCGCACTTTTGCTGGCTCTGCCTCAACCCCAAGGAGTCGGAAGACCTCGGCCTCGCCCGCGAGGTGCTCGCGCTCATCCCGGAGTTTCTCACCCGGCCCAACGTCCTCGGCATCGGCGAGATCGGCCTGAACCGGAACACGCGCAACGAGATGACCGTGCTCGAGCGCCACATCGAACTGGCGGTCCGGCACGACCAGTTGATCCTCGTGCACACGCCTCACCTCGAGGACAAGCTGAAGGGTACGAACCTCATCCTCGACCTGCTTTCCTCGCATCGCGGCGTGAAGCCCGCCCGGGTCATCATCGACCACGTCGAGGAACACACCATCCAGCGCGTGCTTGACCGCGGCTTCTGGGCCGGGATCACGCTGTATCCGGATTCCAAATCCTCGCCGCCGCGCGCGGTGGACATGCTCGAGATCTGCGGCCGCGAGCGCATCTGGCTCAACTCCGCCTGCGACTGGGGCGTGAGCGATCCGCTGGCCGTGCCGAAGACGGCCCTGGAAATGCGGCGGCGCGGCCACAGCGCGGATTTCGTCGACGCCGTGCTCTACCGCAATCCGCACCGGTTCCTGTCGCAGTGCCCGAAGTTCCGGGTGGGAGCAGCGGGACAGGAATGAAGCTCGAGGCCGGCATCCACCTCGCGTACTGCACCAACGTCCACCGCGGGGAAGACTGGGCGGAAACGTTCGCCGCGCTCGAGCGCCACGTCCTGCCCGTGCGCCGGCGCGTCGCACCAGGGCGGGCGTACGCCATCGGCCTGCGTCTCAGCCAGCGCGCCGCCGCCGAACTCGCCACCGGCGACACCCTCGATCAGTTTCGTCGCTGGCTCGACCGGCACGACTGCTACGTTTTCACGATCAATGGATTTCCCTATGGCAGTTTCCACGGGACCCGCGTGAAGGAACAGGTGTACGCGCCCGACTGGTCCACGCCGGAGCGCCTCGCGTACACCGTGCAGTTGTTCGAACTGCTCGCCCGGCTCGTGCCGGCCGGTGTTGGCGGAAGCGTCAGCACCGTCCCGGCCTCGTTCAAGGGCTTCGTCGCCGCGGAGCCGGCGCGGCGCCAGGCGATCTTCGCGAACCTCACCGCCTGCGGCCGCGCGATCGCCGAGATCGCGGCGCGCTCGGGTCACGACCTGCACCTGGGGCTCGAACCCGAGCCGACGTGCCTGATCGAGACGACGGACGAAACGGTCGCGTTTATCGAGCAATGGCGGAGCGGCGATCGTGCCGTGGAGGGCGAGGGCCTGCTGCGCCATGTCGGCGTGAACTACGACTGCTGCCACCTGGCGGTGGAGTTCGAATCGGCCGCCGCCGGACTCGACCGGCTGTCCGCGGCCGGCCTGCGTTTGAGCAAGCTGCACCTGAGTTCCGCGCTGCGTGTGCGACCGGACGCCACCGGACGCGCCGCGCTCGCGGCTTACGTGGAGCCGGTGTACCTGCACCAGGTCGTCGTCGGGAGCGGGCACGAGGTCCGGCGTCGCTTCGTCGACCTGCCCGACGCGCTCGCCGATTCGGAGCCGTCGCGGCCGGACGACGAGTGGCGCGTGCATTTCCACGTCCCGCTGCACGCGAGCCCGGGTGCGCCGTTCCAGGACACGCGCGACCACCTGGTCGGCGCGCTCGACTGGCTGCAGGCGCACCGCGGCGCATGCACGCATCTCGAGATGGAAACCTACACCTGGGAGGTTTTGCCTGCCGGCCTCCGCCTCCCGATCGAGGATCAGCTCGTACGGGAATACGCATGGACCCTCGGCGCGCTCGCGGCCCGGGGTCTGGCTGGAAAAGAGATTCTCCCTCCCGGGAGCGCGGGCGTACCCGCCCCCCCTTGAGCCGACGGCGGACGGGGACGTCCGCGCTCCCAGGAGAGAAAACATGGCGACCGACTCCTCCCGTCTCCGCGTCTGGTTCGATCTCGCCCGCGCCGGCAATTTCCCGTCGGTGGCGAGCAACGTGCTCGCGGCCTTTGTCCTGGCGGGTGCCGCGGTCCCGGCCACCGCGGGATTTCCGCCGCTGGTGCCCCTGCTCCTCGCGATCGTCGCGTCGTGCCTCGTGTACGCGGGCGGAGCGACCTTCAACGACGTGTTCGACGCCGGCTTCGACGCGAAACACCGTCCGGAGCGGGCGATTCCGCGCGGCGCCGTCACGCGCGCCGGCGCCGCCTGGGTCGCCTCCGGCCAGATGGCGGCCGGCCTCGGCGGCCTGGTCGCGCTCGGCGCCGGCCTTACCTGGGCGGCGGGCCTGGCCGCGACGATCCTGGCCTACGACTGGCTGCACAAGCGCTGGGTCGGCTCGGTCGTGTTGATGGCCGGCTGCCGCGTGCTGCTCGCAGGCGCGATCGCGTCGTCCGTGCCCGGAGGCTTCACGCGGGCATTCCTGGCCTGGGTCGCGGTGCTGTTCGTGTACATCGTCGGGCTGAGCCTGGTCGCGCGGTGGGAATACCGGCCGGGCGCGCCCGCCGCCCGCATCGGACGGTCGGTGGGCCGGCTGCTCGCTTTCATACCGTTGATTGATGCCGTCGCGCTCCTGGTGGTCGGAGCGTGGGTGCCGGCAATGGCTTGCGCGGCGGCGGTTCCTCTCGGACGCTGGGCGCAGCGTCTCGCTGCTTCCACCTGAAGTTCCTGCGCATGGCTGACTCCCGCGATCTTGTCTCCTTTCCCATCACCCTGCGGCACGAGCACCGGCTGGTGTTCACGCGCGACGTCTTTGGCGAGGGTAACGCGGTGCTTGCCGGCCTGCTCACGCCGCGCGAGCCGGGCGAACGCGTCCGCGCGCTGGTCTTCTGGGACGACGGCCTCGAGAAGGCGTTTCCCGGCATCGCGGCCAGGATCGCGCGCTGGTTTGCGGCGCAGGGCGACGCGGTGAGGCTGGCGGCGGAACCGATCGCGGTGCCCGGCGGCGAAGCGGTGAAGAATGATTTTCGCCAGCTCGAGCGCGTGTGGTCGGCCATCAACCAGGCGGGGCTTTGCCGGCATTCGTACGTGCTCGCGGTGGGCGGCGGCGCGGTGCTCGACATGGTGGGATTCGGCGCGGCCACGGCGCATCGCGGAATCCCGCTCGTGCGGTTGCCGACGACGAGCCTCAGCCAGGGCGACGGCGGCGTCGGCGTGAAGAATGGGGTGAATTTCTTTCACAAGAAAAACTGGCTCGGCTCCTTCGGCGTGCCGCACGCGATCGTGAACGACCTCGCGTTCCTGCAGGGCCTGCCGGTGCGCGAGCGGCGGTGCGGCCTGATCGAAGCGGTGAAGGTGGCGCTGATCCGCGACGCGGCGTTCTTTGAATTCATCGCCGCCCGGGTGCCGGAGCTGGCACGGTTCGAGACGGCCGCGTTCGAGGCCGTGATCCGCGAAAGCGCGCGCCAGCACATGGAGCACATCGCGACCGCGGGCGACCCGTTCGAGCGCGGCTCGGCGCGCCCGCTGGATTTCGGCCACTGGTCGGCGCACAAGCTGGAGCAGTTGACGGAGTTTCGCGTCAGCCACGGCGAGGCGGTCGCCGTCGGCATGGCCATCGATCTGATTTACGCGCGGCGCGTCGGCCTGCTGCCGGCGCCGATCGCCGAGCGGATCCTCGGCGTGCTGCAGGGGCTCGGGTTCGAACTGTTCGCGCCCGTCCGCGAGATTCGCGGGCCGAGCGGGCGCCAGGACATGCTCGACGGGCTCGAGGAGTTTCGCGAACACCTCGGCGGACGGCTCTCGATCCCGATGATCCGCGCGCCGGGGGATCGACTCGAAGTGCACGAGATGGACGGAGCCGTGGTGAAGGCGGCGTTCGATGAACTGCGGGAACGCTATGGGTGAGGTACTGGGAGCGCCGACGTCCTCGTCCGCCATTCGCATGATTGCGGACGAGGACGTCCGCGCTCGCAGGATGGGTTTGCGATGAGCGCTCCCTCACGCACGTCGGTCCTCAACGTCGTCGGCCTCACGCCGCGGCTGATCGGGCCAAACATGCCGCGATTGCAGCAGGCCGCGCAGGCGGGTGGATTGATCCGGGTGAAACCGGTGCTGCCGGCGGTCACGTGCACGGCGCAGAGCACCTACCTGACCGGCCTGCCACCGTCAGGCCACGGCGCGGTGGCAAACGGCTGGTACGACCGCACGCTGGCGGAACATCATTTTTGGAAGCAGTCCAATCACCTCGTGCACGGCCCGAAGCTCTGGGAAAAACTGCGCGCCGCGCGGCCCGGTTTCACCTGCGCGAAGCTTTTTTGGTGGTACAACATGTACTCGACCGCCGACTGGTCGATCACGCCGCGGCCGATGTATCCGGCAGATGGACGGAAGCATTTCGACGTCTACAGCCACCCGCTTTCGATCCGCGACGAGATCAAGCGCGAGCTCGGGCCGTTTCCGTTTCCTGCGTTCTGGGGCCCGGCGGCGGGCATCGCATCGTCGGAGTGGATCGCACGTTCCGCCGAGTGGATCGAGGAGCGCCACCGGCCCGACCTGTCGCTGGTCTACCTGCCGCACCTCGATTACAACCTGCAGCGGCTCGGACCCGATGATCCGCGGATCGCCGCGGATTGCCGCGCGATCGATGCCGTCGTCGGCCGGCTGTTCGATTTCAACGCGCAGCGCGGCATCCGCACGGTGGTGGTGTCGGAATACGGCATCACGCGGGTGAAGCGCAGCATCGCGTTGAACCGGCTCTTCCGCGCGCGGGGATGGATCACGGTGAAGGACGAGCTCGGGCTCGAGCTGCTCGACTGTGGCGCGAGCCGGGCGTTTGCCATCGCGGACCACCAGATCGCGCACGTCTACGTCAACGATCCCGCGCTGGTTTCCGAGGTGCGCTCCGCGCTCGAGGCGACGGAGGGCGTGGCCCGCGTGCTCGGTGCGGCGGAGAAGCGCGCCGCGGGGCTCGACCACGAGCGCTCGGGCGACCTGGTGGTGTTTTCGGCGGAGGACGCTTGGTTCACCTATTACTACTGGGACGACGACCGGAAGGCGCCCGACTTCGCGCGCTGCGTCGATATCCACCGCAAGTACGGTTACGACCCGGTGGAGCTGTTTCTCGATCCGGCGCTCCCGCTGCCGAAGCTGAAGATTGCGGGCAAGCTGCTGCGCAAGGCGCTCGGTTTCCGGATGCTGATGAACGTGATCCCGCTCGATGCCTCGCTGGTGCGAGGTTCCCACGGGACGTGTCCGGCCGATTCTGCCGAATGGCCGGTGCTCATCGGTACGGGCGCGTCGGCGGAGCCGGGGGCGAGCATCGACGCGACGGCGGTGCACGACCGGCTGCTCGCGGCGTGCCTCGGCTGAGCCAGCGGTTTTCGGTAGGGTGGAGCCGCCTGTCCCCAGGCGGCTGACCTTCGACAGTCCGGTCCGCAGCGGCTTGAGGAGGACAATCCGCTCCACCTGCCAGTAGTGCGGACAGTAAAAAGGCCGGTCGCAAAGACCGGCCTTGGAAAACGAAGGAGCAGGGCGTCGCTCCGATCAGACCTCGTACCCCGGCAGCACCTTGTCGATGCGCACCTTCTCGAGGCGGGCAAACGTCGGCACGCCGTTCTCGTGCGGGATGGCGACCTCGCCCTGGATCAGGGGCTGTGCATAGCGCAGGAACTGGAAGTTCATGCTGTGTCCATCCTCGTTGATCCACTCGCGGGGGAGCTTTTTCACCGAGTTGGCGACGTCCGCCAGGGGCGCGAGGCCCGTTTCGGTGGTGTAGTGGTCGCCGTCGCCGCGGAGCAGGGTGACCATCTTGTCGGTCTGGCCATCGATCGCGGCCTGGACGGCGGCCTCGCCGGCGAGAAACGCCTCGTCGGCGTCGGTCTTCGACGCGGCGTGGGCGGCGCAGCGCTGGAGCAGGCCGGGTTTGGCGACGCGGATCTTCACGCCGGGCAGGCTGGGGCCGAGGATCTCGGCCAGGGCGTCACCGGCGCCGCCGAGCTGGGCGTGGCCGAAGGAATCGGTGGCGGCGTCGGCCGCGACATAGTTGCCATCGCTGTCGACCAGTCCTTCCGCGACGACGATCAGGCAGTACTTCTCGCGCTTCAGCACGCGGCGGATGTCCTCGACGACCTTCTCCTGGTTGAACGGGATCTCCGGCAGGAGAATCAGGTGCGGCGGATCGTGCGGGTGGTCCCGGCGCTTCGCGAGCGACGCGCCGGCGGCGAGCCAGCCGGCGCTCCGGCCCATGACCTCGATGATGGAAACCAGGTCACCCTGACCCATGGCCTCGTTGTCGCAGGCCACTTCCTTCACGCTCGTCGCGATGTACTTCACCGCACTGGCGTAGCCGGGCGTGTGGTCCGTGATCGGGAGATCGTTGTCGATCGTCTTCGGCACGCCGATCACCCGAAGCTCGTAATTCTGCTGCTGGGCGAGCTTGGAGATCTTGTCGGCGGTATCCTGCGAGTCATTGCCGCCGATGTAGAAAAAGTACCGGATGTTGTGCGCCTTGAAGACTTCGAGCACGCGCTCGAAGTCCTGCTGCTTCTTCAGCTTGTAGCGGCACGTGCCGAGCGCGGCGCCGGGCGTGTGGCGCAGGGCGCGGATCTGCTGCTGCGACTCCGCGGCGAGGTCGATCAGGTCTTCCTGCAGGATGCCGAGCACGCCGTTCAGGGTGCCGTAGATCTCCTCGATGCACTCGTGGTTCAGCGCTTCCGAGACGATGCCCGCGACGCTGGCATTGATAACGGATGTGGGGCCGCCGGACTGGCCCACCAAGACATTTCCTACGAGTTCAGCCATGACTGAGGTGTGGTAAAGGTTTGAGAGAACGAGAACGGAAGAGAAAGCGGGCCGCGCATTGGCGTGGCAAACTCAAATTTCCCGCGGCGTCTCGCCGGGGCGCCGCGAACGGCAAAACGTCTTTTCCGCGAGCCGCTCCCGCGCAGGAGCGCGAGGGTCGCGCAACCGCATCGCGACGCCCGCGGCCGTGAGGGGCAATCGGGTGACTCAACCCGCGACGATGACCTCGAGGTCGTGGGCGCGCAGGGCCGCGACCAGGTCGGCTGGCGCCCGCGCATCCGTCACGACCACGTCGACCGCGCTGAAATCGCAGAGGAAAAACGGCGAGCGCCGGCCGAACTTCGTGTGGTCGAAACAGAATACCACCTTGGCTGCCCCCGCGATCATCGCCCGCTGGATGTCCACCATCAGCGCATGGGAATTGTAGATCCCCTCCGGGGTGATGCCGCCGCCGCTGAGGATCGCGACGTCGGCGTGCAACCGGGAAAACGTCTCCACCGCATGCGGCCCGACGAGCGTGCCCAGTCGCGGATAAATCGTCCCGCCCGACAGGTGCACCTCATGGCGGTTCGATGCGGCAAACAGATTCGCGACCGGCAGCGAGTTGGTGATGATCTGGGCCACCTTGTCGCCCAGGTGGCGCGCCACGTGGAAACACGTCGTGCCCGCATCGATGATCACGTTCTGGCCCGGCTGCACGAGCCCGGCGCAGGCCGCGCCGATCGCCTCCTTCTCCGCCACCTCGCGGGTGTCGCGGACGTTGAAGACGTATTCATCCGACTTGGGCGCGTGCAACAGCCGAGCGCCGCCGTGCGTACGTCGCGCCACCCCACGTTCTTCCAACGCCGCCACATCGCGGCGGACGGTGGAGACCGATGCGCCGAATTCCTTGGCAAGCTCCTCCAGGGAAGCAAATTCCGCCTTGCTCAGGTAAGCCTCGATCCGGGACTGGCGTACTTCAGCCTGCATGATGTCGCCGCTTTGTGGTAGGTATTGGAAGATATTGCAATGTTCCCGTTGACTTTCTGGCTCCGGGCGCGCGGCATCAGGGCTCCGCGTCCCGCTTTCGGGTGGGACGGCCGGAGCCACTACGAATCCTTTCTGCTACTCCATGCCCAAGTCACTCCCGCTGCGTCACCAGGCCGGGCCGGCTGCCCGCCGGGGACGGCCTCGCGCGAACCGTGGGGGCGTGGCTTCAGCCGCGGCCTCCGGGAGCCTGGAGTTTCACTGGCGCCCGGGCGGCGATCCGCGCACCCCGGCGGCGCTCGCGCGCTTTTTCCGTTCCCCGGCGATCGAGCGGCTCAAGGCGCTGATGTGCGAGATCGGGTGGCGGCTCTGGCAGCGCGAGTACACCGACGGCAATGGAGGCAACCTGACCATCCGCGTCGGCGACAACCTCGCGCTCTGCACCCCCACGCTCATGAGCAAGGGCTTCATGACACCGGCGGACCTGTGTCTGGTCGACCTCGACGGCCGCCCGCTTGCCGGCGAGCGCCGGCCGACCAGCGAGGTGCTCACGCATTTCGGCATCATGAAACGGCAGCCGCTGGCCCGCGCCTGCGTGCACGCGCATCCGCCGCACGCCACGGCTTTCGCGATCGCCGACGTCGAGCTGCCACGACGGCTCATTCCGGAGGCCGAGGTGTTCCTCGGCCGCATCGGCGTGGCGAAGTACCGTACTCCGGGCACCGCGGCCATCGCCGACGAAGTGGGCCAGGTCGGGCGCTCCCACCAGGCCGTGCTGATGATCAACCACGGCGTGATCTGCTGGGGCGGGCACCTCGAGGAAGCCTATTGGAAGATGGAAAACGTCGACGCCTACTGCCGCATGGTCGCGATCGCCCGGAGCCTCGGGGGCGGTTTGCGGCACATCACGCCCGAGCAGGCGGTGGAGCTCGTCGCGTTGCGCCGGAAGTTCGGCGTGCCGGACCTCGGGGCCGACGAGTCCGTGAACGTCGCCGGAGCGAAGGCAGAACCCCGGCCCTGACCGTCCGCGCGCACGCCGCCGGTCCCGTTTTGACCCCGGCGCCGCCGCCCGTTTCAAACTTCACTGCTCACGCACCCTCTTCCGCCATGCCCACCTACAAGTACGTCAATCACCTCTGGGACGACGCCAAGGCGGCGTCACTCGATCCCGTCGGCCGCCTCGTCTATCGCTCCAACCTGCTGGGCAGCGACCAGCGCGTCACCAACACCGGCGGCGGCAACACGTCGTCCAAGATCACGGAAAAGGATCCGCTCACCGGCCAGCCGGTCGAGGTCCTCTGGGTGAAAGGTTCCGGCGGTGACCTGCGCACCAGCACCCGCGAGAACTTCTCCTCGCTGTACCAGCAGAAGCTGATCGACCTGCAGCAGCTTTACGCCGCGCGCGGCGACAAGGGCCTCAAGTCCCCGGCGGAGGACGACATGGTCGGCATGTACACGCACGCGACCTTCAACCTCAATCCGCGCGCCTCCTCGATCGACACGCCGCTGCACAGCTTCATCCCGGCGAAGTTCGTCGATCACATGCACCCCAACGCGATCATCGCGATCGCGGCGTCGGCGAACTGCGAGAAGCTCACGCAGGAGATCTTCGGCGGCGAGATGGCCTACGTGCCCTGGATGCGCCCGGGCTTCGAGCTCGGCCTCGCGATGCAGGCGATCGTGCGGAAAAACCCCGCGGTGAAGTCGATCATGATGGGCCAGCACGGCTTCATCTCGTGGGCCGACGACGACAAGGCGTGTTACACCTACACGCTCGACTGCATCGAGAAGGCCGCCGCCTACATCGAGGCGAAGTATGCCGCCAAGGGGGGCGACGCCGCGGCGTTCGGCGGCGCGAAGTACCAGACGCTCGACGAGGCGAAGCGCCACGCCACGCTCGCCGCGATCCTGCCCTGGCTGCGCGGCCAGGTGTCGCAGCAGAAGCGGTTCATCGGCACCGTCCAGGACGACGCCCGGATCCTGCGCTTCGTGAATTCGAAGGACGCCGCCCGCCTCGCCGAGCTCGGCACCTCGTGCCCCGACCATTTCCTGCGCACGAAGATCAAGCCGCTCTACGTCGACTGGAATCCGCAGGCCGAGGACGTCGCCGCGCTGAAGGCGAAACTCGCCGCCGGGCTGGAGGCGTACCGCAAGGACTACGCGGCGTACTACGCGAAGTGCAAACACGCCAACTCCCCGGCGATGCGCGATCCCAACCCGACGGTCGTGCTCATCCCCGGCCTGGGCATGGTCGCGTGGGGCAAGGACAAGTCGGAGTCGCGCGTCACGGCCGAATTCTACAACTGCGCCGTCGAGGTCATGCGTGGCGCCGAGGCCATCGACCGCTACATCGCCCTGCCGCAGCAGGAGGCCTTCGACATCGAGTACTGGCTGCTCGAGGAGGCGAAGCTCAAGCGCATGCCCGCCGAGAAGGAACTCGCCCGGCAGGTGGTCGTCGTCATCGGCGCCGGCTCCGGCATCGGCAAGGAGACTGCGCACCGCCTCGTGAAGGAAGGCGCGCATCTCGTGTGCGTCGATCTCAACGAGGGCGCCGCGCAGGCCACCGCCAAGGAGATCACCGACCGTCACGGCCTCGGCATCGGCGTCGCCGGCACCGGCCTTTCCGGTTGCGGCCCGGCCCTCGGTCTCTCGGCCAACATCACCGACCGCGCCAGCGTGCGGCAGATGCTCAACCAGGTGGCGCTCGCCTACGGCGGGTTCGACTCCATCTGCGTCACGGCGGGTATCTTCGTGCCGGCCGACACCACGGGGCACATCCCCGACGACAAGTGGGCGCTCACCTTCGCGATCAACGTCACCGGCAGCTACGTCGTCGGCGACGAGGCCAGCAGGACCTGGAAGGAGCAGGGCCTGCGCGGCAACCTGGTCCTCACCACCTCGGCCAACGCCGTCGTGGCCAAGAAGGGTTCCGTCGCCTACGACACCTCGAAGGCCGCCGCCAACCATCTCGTGCGCGAGCTGGCGATCGAACTCGCCCCGCTCGTCCGCGTGAACGGCGTCGCACCCGCGACCGTCGTCCAGGGCAGCGCGATGTTCCCGCGCGACCGCGTCATCGGTTCGCTCGCCAAGTACAACATTCCGTATGCCGACGATGAGGCGACGGAGTCGCTGGTGAAGAAACTGGCGCAGTTCTACGCCGACCGCACGCTGACGAAGGCGCCGATCACGCCCGCCGACCAGGCCGAGGCGTACTTCCTCCTCGTGAGCAGCCGGCTCAGCAAGACCACCGGTCAGGTCATCACCGTCGACGGCGGACTGCACGAGGCGTTCCTGCGCTGACTCGGAACCATGCCGTTGGCCCTCGAATCATCCGTGAAGAGGGCCGAACGGAAGGGTGCAGCGGCTTGTCCTCAAGCCGCTGCGGACGGGTCCGTCGAAGGTCAGCCGCCTGGAGACAGGCGGCTCCACCCGTTGGTCGAAACGCAGCTGTGATCATGGGAAAGACTTCTTCCCGCAGGCGCAGGCAAGGTGGAGCGGCTTGTCCCCAAGCCGCTGTGGAGCGGTCGGTTGAACGTCAGCCGCCTGGGGACAGGCGGCTCCACCCGAGCTGATTCGTTCCGCCGCCGTCTTCCGCGTAACCGGCTCCTGCGCTCTCCGCCGCGCGGGAGCTTTTTCTTTTCCGCCGGCTCGTTCGCGGCTTTCGTGGACCGCGTGCCACCTCGATTCTCCCGCATCGCCGTCGTCGGCGCCGGCGCGCTCGGCTCGTACTACGGCGCCCGCCTGGCGCTCGCGGGACACGACGTGCGCTTCCTGCTCCGCGGCGACCTGACCGCCGTGCGCGCCCGCGGGATCACGCTGCGCGAGGCGGACGGCACGCGGCACCTGCAACCGGTGGCGGCGTACGGCCGGCCGGACGACATCGGCCCGGTCGATCTCGTCGTGGTCGCGCTCAAGACCACCGCCAACGCCGCGCTGCCCGCGCTCCTGCCCCCGTTGCTGCACGCGCACACCGCCGTGCTCACCTTGCAGAACGGGTTGGGCAACGAGGACTTCATCGCCGCCCACGTCGGAGCGGAGCGCGTCTTGGGCGGGCTCTGCTACATCGGGGTCACGCGCGAGTCCCCGGGCGTGGTCGTGGGCTTTCACACGCCCGGACGCATGACGCTCGGCGAGTTTGGCCGGCCCGCCGGCGACCGGGCCCGCGCGGTGGCGGACCTGTTCGCCGGCGTCGGGGTGGGCCTGCGCGTCCTCGACCACCTGGCCGAGGCGCGCTGGCAGAAGCTGATCTGGAACGTGCCGTTCAACGGCCTCGCGATCGCGGGCGGCGGCGTCACCACCGACCGGATCCTCGGCACGCCGGAGCTGGCAGCGCAGGTCCGGCCGCTGATGGACGAGGTCGCCGCGGCGGCGCGTCACTTCGGGTACGACGTCTCGGAGAGCTTCATCCAGTCGCAGATTGACGTCACGCCCGGCATGGGCGCCTACCAGCCGTCGAGCCTGGTCGACTTTCGCGCGGGCCGCGAAGTCGAGGTCGAGGCGATCTGGGGCGAACCGCTGCGCCGGGCGCAGGCCGCGGGGCTGCGCATGCCCCTGCTGGCCGCGCTGTACCAGGCGTTGCGACAGGCGGTGGCACGCTGAGGCAATGGCATGAAGGTGGAGCCGCGTGTCCCCACGCGGCTGACGTTCGACGGACCCGTCCGCAGCGGATTGAGGACTGGAGCAGGTTCAATCGTTCTGTAGCCAAGCCAAAACGCATAGGCGCAAGGGCGTGCCAAGTTTCGTCAGGTTCTCTTGGCGAGTCTTCGCTTTCCTTCGCGTCTTTGCGTTTAGCTGCGCCGATGGCACCATGCCTGCCGCCTTGTTTTCCGCGGCGCGCGGGCCACGGTTGGGCTTTGTCGCCTTTTTCGTCTTCCGTTTCCCGTCTCGCGCCATGAATCCCGCCGCCGCTCTCACCCCGCCTTCCACCGGCACCCGACGTCACTTCCTGCGCCAGGCCTCCGCGGCGACCGCCGTCGCGGCGGCCGGCGCGATCCTCAAGGCACCCGTGTACGGGCAAAACCAGGCTCCGTCGGCCGGACGGGTGCTGGGCGCCAACGACCGGCTCGTGGTCGCCGTCGTCGGGCTCAAGCGGGGCGAGGCGCACATCAGCGGGCATCTGGGCGTGAAGAACGTCGAGATATCCCATGTCTGCGACGTCGACTCCGAGCGGGTGGCTTCGGGGCAGAAGCTCGTGTCCGCGCGCGCGGCGGGGCGCGCGGCGGCGGGCGAGCGCGATTTCCGGCGGCTGCTGGAAAACAAGGACATCGACGTGATCTCCATCGCGACGCCCAACTACTGGCATGCGATCATGAGCATCCTCGCCTGCGAGGCCGGCAAGCACGTCTACGTCGAGAAGCCCGGCAGCCACAATGCGCACGAGGCGGAGACGATGGTGGCCGCGGCCGCGAAGCACCGCCGGGTCGCCCAGATGGGCAACCAGATGCGCAGCTACCCCTATTTCCGCGAGGCGATCCAGCGCCTCCACGAGGGCGTGATCGGCCGCGTGACGTTTGCCCGCTGCTGGTACAAGGCCGACCGCGGCACCATCGGCACGGGTAAGCCGGTCCCGGTGCCGGCGAAGCTCGACTGGACGCTCTGGCAGGGCCCGTGCCCCGAACGGCCGTACGTCGACAACCTCGTCCACTACAACTGGCACTGGTTCTGGCACTACGGCGGCGGCGAGATGGCCAACAACGCCATCCACACGCTCGACCTCGCGCGCTGGGGGCTGAGGGGGGAATACCCGCACAAGGTCAGTTACCTGGGCGGGCGCTATCATTTTCGCGACGATCAGGAGACGCCTGACACCGGCGTGGCGGCGTTCGACTTCGGCACGGGCGGCGTGACCTGGGACCAGAGTTCCTGCGACCCCCGCAAGGGCGAGGCCAATCCCACGGTCGCGTTCTACGGTGACAAGGGATCGCTCACGTTTCCCGGCGGCAACGCCTACGTGATCTACGATCCGGCCGGCAAGGAGCTGTTTCGCACCGCGCGCGCGGCGACGAGCCACATCCCGCACTTCCAGAATTTCGCCGACGCCATCCGCGAAGGGAAACCGCTCCACTCGCCGATCAGCGAAGGGCAGAAGAGCACGATGCTCTGCCACCTCGGCAACATCGCCTACCGTTCGGGCAGCGTGCTCGAGGTGGATTCCCGGACCGGCCGCATCCGGAACAACGCCGCCGCCGCCAGACTCTGGAAACGCGAGTACCGCGCCGGCTGGGAGCCCAAAGCCTACCTCGCGGGCTGACCCCGCGGGAGCGCGGCCGTCCCCGGCCGCACTCAGGTCCGATCCCGCCCGGCAGCCGGTCCCGCCGGGGCCTCCCACACTTTCGTGCGCGCGGTATTTTGCGGCTCGCGACCGGCGCCGAAAAGCGATTCCTCGGAGGGCGCTTCCGACTTCCTTCGCGCGGTCGGACCCCCCCACCCACGACTCGTGTTTTCCACCCCGCCGATGAAGACGCTGCTGTGCGCGTTCCTGCCGCTTTCGTTCACCAGCCTGGCCCTCGCGGCCTCCGCGCCGGTCGCCCGCTGGGATTTTGGGGAGGAGGACGTTTCCCGCGCCGTCGCGGTGGGCGGCGTGCAGCGCGACGTGCCGGGGCCGCGACCGCCCGAGTTTCCCGACTTCGAGCGCAACAACACCGCCGTCCGGCTCAGCGGTGACGGCGCCCGCTACACGCTCGCGGACCCGGGCGCGGCGAGCGCGTTCGATTTCACGAATGGCGACGCCCTCACGCTGGAGGCATGGGTGAAGGTCGACGGCGAGCCGGGCACGCAGAACGTCTATGTCATCGGCAAGGGCCGCACCGGCAGTCCCGGCTTCGCGGGCGACAACCAGAACTGGGCGCTCCGCCTCCGCGGGGTGGCCGGGCAGTGGCGGCTCAACTTCCTCTTCGCCACCCCGAAGCCGCAGGCGGGGAAGCAAGCGGGGCGGTCGGATGCCCACTGGCATCGCTGGACGTCCACGCGCGGCTTCGCCGCCCACTCCGGCTGGCATCATGTCGCCGTCGCCTATCGGTTCGGCGAGCCGGAGAGCATCCGCGGCTGGATCGACGGGCAGCCGCAGCCGGGCGCCTGGGATATGGGCGGCGCGACGAAAGCGGCGCCGGTCGTCGACGATGACGCCGTCTGGATCGGCTCTTCGATGAAGGGCGCCAGCAGCGCGAGTTTCCGCGGCGAGCTCGATGGCATCGCGGTGCATCGCGAGATCGTGCCCGACGCCGAGATGAAGACGCGCTTCCGACGCGTCGGCGGCCCGGTGGTCGCGCAGGCGGCGCCGGCCGTGATGCCGGCGCTCGGCGCGATCCCCGCCGGACAGGTGCAGGTGACCGTGCATGACGGCATGCCGGCCCACGACCGCTGGCTCAACGCGGGCGAGAAACTTCCCCCGGAGACATCGCGCTGGGCGGGCCGCGAATTCCTGTTCTCCCGGCTCCCCGTGCGCTACGACGACTGGGGCATCCGCGCCGGCTGGAAACCGCCCGTCCTCGTGCGCACCGCCGCGGACGTGGCGCTGCCCCCCGGCAAACATCGCCTGCTCCTGCGCGCGCGGGGGCTCAGCCGGCTGTGGTTCGACGGCGTCAAGGTCGCGGAGACCAAGCCGCACCGCAATGACTCGGGTGGCTACGATCCGATCCCGCCGCCGCCGGAACCGCCGCTGCCGGGCCTGCGGCCGGTGGCGTTCGGCGTCCAGGAAGTGCTGGCCGATCTCGAGGTGAAACCCGGCGCATCCGGCCGGCTGGTGGTCGAAAACCTCGTCGGCGGCCGCCGCTACCGGGCCGAGCCCGGCGAATTCACCGTCGCCGTCCTCTCGCCCGACGGGCGCATGTACCACGTCCTGCAGGCCGCCGGCGCGAGGGCCGAGCCGGTGGCGCTGACGGACGCCGCGGTGGAGCGCGCGCTGGGCGCCGTCGAGCAGCGGCTCACGACCTACGATGACGGCGTGCGCCGCGCCCTGGCGGGCAGCCAGGATGCGTTCTGGCGCCGGCGTCACGAACTCGCGCGCGCCTGGACCGCCGGCCAGCCGCCGCCCGCCGTGCCCGCGGGCGCGCCGCCTCCGATCGATGCCTTCCTGCTCGCCAAGATGGAGCGCGCGAAGGCGGAAGCCGCCCGCACGCCTGCCGACGAGGCCCGGCGCTTCCACGGCGACGTGCTGCCGATCCTGCGCGGCGAATGCTTCCGCTGCCACGGCGAGAAGGAAAAGGGCGGACTCAAGCTCGACACGCGCGCGGCCGTGTTGAAGGGCGGCGAATCCGCCAAGCCGGCCGTGGTCCCTGGCCGGCCGGCGGAGAGCGAACTCATCGCCCGCCTCAAGCATCACGACGAGAACGAGCGCATGCCGCCCAACGCCGACGGCCTCGAGCCGGCGCAGATCGCGACGCTGGAGGCGTGGGTGAAGGCCGGCGCGCCCTGGCCCGCCGCGCCGCTCGATGCCGCCGCCGTCACGCCCCCGCCGGTGATCGGTGACGCGGCG
This sequence comes from uncultured Opitutia bacterium, assembly GCA_937952235.1. GTDB lineage: Bacteria > Verrucomicrobiota > Verrucomicrobiia > Opitutales > Opitutaceae > ER46. Next base: position 32,645 of record CALFZM010000372.1, read on the forward strand.
TTCCTCCGTCGGGTGTTTCTGGATACCGTGGGCGTGCCGCCGACCGCCGCCGAGGCGAAGGCCTTTCTCGCCGACACGGCCCCGGACAAGCGCGCGCGGCTGGTGGACCGGCTGCTGGCCGACGACCGCTGGGCCGACCATTGGGTGAGCTACTGGCAGGACGTGCTGGCCGAGAACCCCAGCATGCTGAAACCCAGCCTCAACAACACCGGCCCGTTCCGCTGGTACCTGCACGAGGCGCTGCGCGACAACAAGCCGCTCGACCGGCTCGTGACCGAGCTGATCCTTCTCCGCGGCAGCGTGCGCGAGGGCGGGAGCGCGGGCTTCGGCCTCGCTGCCGACAACGACGCACCGTTCGCGGCCAAGGGCCACATCGTCGCGAGCGCGTTCCTCGGCATCGAGCTGCAGTGCGCCCGCTGCCACGACTCGCCTTACCACAGCACCAAGCAACGCGACCTGTATTCGCTGGCGGCGATGTTCGAGCGCAAGCCGGTGACCGTGCCCGATTCGAGCACGGTGCCCGCGGCGTTCTTCGAGAAGAAGGCCCGCGAATCGCTGATCAAGGTGACGCTGCAACCGAAGGAACCGATCGCGCCGGCCTGGCCTTTCGCCGCCATCACGGGCACGGCCGACGAGTCGGGCCTCGCCGCGCTGATGCAGAACCCGCAGGACTCGCGCGAACGGATGGCCGCCCACGTCACCGCGCCGCAGAACGCCCGCTTCGCCCACGTCATCGTCAACCGCCTCTGGCGCCGGCTCATCGGCGCGGGCTTCGTCGAGCCGGTCCACGACTGGGAGGGCCACGCGCCGAGCCATCCGGAACTGCTGGCCTGGCTGGCGCGCGAGTTCGTCGCGCACGGCTACGACGCGAAGCATGTCGTCCGCCTCATCCTGACCTCGGCCGTGTACCAGCGCGAGGCGACGGGCGATAACCTGAAGCCCGGGCCGGAGCAGCGCTTTTTCGCCGCGCCCGAGCGGCGGCGGCTGACGGCGGAGCAGGTCGTCGACTCGCTCTTCGCCACGTCCGGCCAGCCGATGCCGGTCGAGGAAATCACCCTCGACGCCGACGCGCGCCGCGGGGCCGACACCTTCATCTCGCTCGGCACGCCGCAGCGCGCGTGGATGTTCGCCAGCCTCTCCAACGAGCGCGATCGCCCGAGCCTCAACCTGCCGCGGCTGCAGGCCGTCGCCGACGTGCTCGAGGCTTTCGGCTGGACCGGCTCGCGCCAGAACCCGCGTTCCGAGCGCGAGACCGATCCCAATGTCCTCCAGCCCGGCGTGCTGGCCAACAGCGTGGTTTCCACCTGGGTCACCCGCGCCGCGCACGGGAGCGAGCTGGCCGACCTCGCCGTGCGGGCCGTGTCGCCGGGCGCGCTCGTCGACGACCTCTTCGTCCGCTTCTACAGCCGCCCTCCGACGGTCGCCGAGCGCACGCCGCTCGTGCGCGTGCTGGCGAACGGCTTCGGCGAACGCCTGGTCCCGGCGTCCGAGGTGAAGGCGCCCGCGCCGCCGCCGCGCCTGCCCGCGGTCGGCTGGTCGAACCACCTCATGCCCGACGCCAACTCGATCCAGCTCGAGCAGGAACGTCGCGCGCGCCAGGGCCCGCCCGCCGATCCCCGCCTGCGCACCGCGTGGCGCGAGGCGTACGAGGATGTCGTCTGGGGCCTGATCAACGCCCCCGAGTTCGTCTGGCTTCCCTGAACTCCCTTCCCCCGCCATGAATCGCCGCGAATTCCTCTCCGCCTCCATGGGTGCCGCGCTCCTGCCGCCGCTGCTGCGCGGCGCCGGTTCGGCCGAACTGCTGAAGGGCAGGGCGGAGCACGTCATCTGCATCTGGCTCGGCGGCGGCATGGGGCAGATCGACACCTTCGATCCCAAGCGCCGCGGGGACCCGGCGAAGAAGATCGCCGGCGCGCTCTACGACACGATTCCCACCGCGGTGCGCGACGTCGGCGTCTGCGAGCACCTCAAGCTCACCGCGCCGCTCATGGACCGCGTGACGGCGGTCCGCACGGTCCACCACGACGTGATCGACGAGCACGCCGCCGCGACGAACCGGATGCACACCGGCCGCGTGGTGAGCGGCACCGTCGTGTATCCGTCGATCGGTTCGGTCGTGGCCCACGAGAAGAAGGCGGCGGACGGCGCGCCGCCGTACGTGCTGGTCGGATACCCGAACGTCACCCGCGGCCCCGGCTTCCTCGGGGCGCAGGCGGGCTACCTCTACCTCACCGACACCAGCCAGGGCCCCGCCGGCCTGTCGCGGCCGGAAGGCATCGACGCGGGCCGGCAGTCGCGGCGCGAGACGATCCTCGCCGGGCTGCGCACCGCGCAGGCGGGCCGGGCGGACGCGCGGGTGCGCGACTACGAGGCGGCGATCGACCAGAGCCTGAAGCTGAGCAGCCCGTCGTTCACGCGCGCCTTCCGGCTCGACGAGGAGAAGGCCGACCTGCGGGCGGCCTACGGCGGCGAGTTCGGCCAGCGCTGCCTCCTGGCGCGCCGGCTCGTCGAGCGCGGCGTGCGCTTCATCGAGGTCGCGCACAACCTGAACTTCGTCAACGGCACCGGCTGGGACGTGCACAACACCGGGATCCGCGAGCAGCACGTGCTGATCAAGGAGCTCGACATGGCGTTCTCCACCCTGATCACCGACCTCGAGTCGCGGCGGATGCTGGACAAGACGCTGCTCGTGATCACGAGCGAGTTCGGCCGGCCGCCGGAGTTCGACAGCGGCGGCGGCCGCGGGCACCAGGGCCGGGTCTTCACCTGCGTGCTCGCCGGCGGCGGGCTGCGGCACCGCGGCGCGTATGGCGAATCGGACGAGATCTCCAAGACGGTCGCACGCGACCCGGTGAGCGTGCCGGACTTCTTCGCCACGATCCACGCGGCGCTCGGGATCGATTACACGAAGAACCTCTACGACGGCGACCGCCCTGTGCCGATCACGGACGGCGGACGGCCGATCGCGAAGCTGTTCGGTTGAGAGTGCCCACGGAGCACAAGGACGCGGAGATCGGTCCGCCCTCTTCCGAGGATTTCCGTGGGCGGCCCGAATCTGGCCTGCGGGCCGTGCGTTTTCGACCCCGGCGGCTACCAAGGGGGTGAACATCATGAATGAAGACGCCGACCTGCTTCGCCGTTATGCCGCCGCGGGCGCCGAGGATGCCTTCGCCGCTCTCGTGCAGCGCCACGTCAATTTCGTCTATGCCTGCGCGTTGCGGCGCGTGGGCGGCGATCGTCACGCCGCCGAGGACGTCGCCCAGCGCGTGTTCCTCGCGCTTGCCCGGAGCGCGGGCCGGCTGGCGGGCCGTGCCTCCCTCGGTGGCTGGTTGCACACCACGACGCGCAACGTCGCAGCCCAGCACGTTCGCGGGGAGCGGCGGCGGCGCGTTCGCGAATCCGCCGCCCACACCATGAACGCGCCCGACCCCTCCCCGGCGCCCGACTGGGAAAAGCTCGGGCCGGTGCTCGACGAGGCGCTCGATGCCATGAGCGAGTCGGATCGCGAGGCGGTGCTGCTGCGCTTTTTCCAGGGCTGCTCGTACGCGGAGGTGGGCGCGCGGCTTCGCCTGGCCGAGAACGCCGCGCGGATGCGGGTGGACCGCGCCCTGGACCGGCTGCGCGGCGCGCTCGAGCGCGGCGGCATCACCTCGACCGCGGGCGGACTGGCCGTCGCGCTCGCGCAGCAGGCCAGCGTGGCCGCGCCGGCGGGACTCGCGGCGGCCGCGACCACCTCGGCCTTGGCCGGCGCGGGGACGGGGGGCGGGTTGTTGGCGTTCCTCGGACTCGGCCCGGTCACGGCCGGCCTGACGGGCGTGGCACTCGTGGCGGGCGCCGGCCTGTATTGGGCGGAGCACCGCGCGCAGGAGCAGCTGCGCGCGGAAATCAGGACCCTCAAGGCGGCGCAGGCCCGGCTGCCGGCGCTGCGGGACGAGAATCGCCAGCTCACCCTGGCTGCGGCCGAGGTGGAGGAGTTGCGTCGCGATGATGCGGCACTCCGTGCGCTCGGCACCCGGGTGGCCGAGGTCCGCCAGGCCCAGGCCGAGCGCACCCGGGCGGCCGAGGCGCGGCAGATGGCGCGCCGGCGCGAGCTTGAAAGCTGGGCAAAGGAACAGGACCGGCTCGCCCAGGCGGAGGTCGACCGGATGAACAAGGAGGGCGCGGAGCTCGTTCGCGAATACAAGCAGTTCACGGCGCAGGCGAATCAGCCGGAGCTCGACGCGTCGGCGCGGCAGCAGGCCGATCTCGCCGCGAAGGCGCTGCTGGCCCGGATCCAGGCCAAGCAGGTGGAAATCAAGTCCTACCTCGCGGCGGAGCGGGCCCGGCTCGCCGGCGCCACCGCGGAATTGCGCGGGCAGGCCGCCCCGGCGAAGGGCGCCGGCCCGTTCTCCTTCCGACCGGGGAATCATCCGTCGGGTGGGCAGGGGCCGGCGGCGGATCCGGCTGCGGCTCCGGGGACCAACGCGGGCCGGGGTGAAGGCAGGCTCCAGTTGCGCCCATGAGCACGACCACGAGGAATCGCCGGCGCTCCGGTCCCGCGGCCCTGCTCGGGGTCGCGCTCGTGCTCGGTGGGGCGGCGTCGGTTCACCTGGTGCAGCGCCAGGAAACGGTCGCCCTGCGGGCGGAGCGGGAGCTGCGCCGCGCCGAGGCGGCGGAGGCGGAGTCGCTGAGGAGCGAGAATGGGCGGCTGCGCGCCGCGCAACCCGACGCCGCCACGCTCGCCGGACTGCGGGCGGAGCGGGAGACGCTGGCCCGGCTGCGGGCCGAGCTCGATGCGCTCGAGCGGTCGGCCCGGGCGGCGGAAGCGACCGGACGCTGAAGCCAGGGCGGGTTGCGGGCGCGATCCCGATCTCAACCTTGCGCGCGGGGACGATTCCCGCGGAAATGACCCCCATGCTTCGCCCCGCCCTCCGTCCGACGCGCCGCCGTTTTATCCAGGCCGGCCTGGTGGCGGGCGGGTTGGCGGCCGCGGGGTCGCGGGCCGCGGACCTGGCCCCGGGGCGGGCCGCGCTGGCGTTTCGGCCGGGCCTGCCGGTGCCGGGCTGGCAGGCCGAACTGCGCGCCCGACTTCGCCAGGTCCTCGGCGTGCCGGAACGTACGGGCGGACCGCTGCAGCCGCGCGTCGACCCGCACCGCGAGACGGCGGACTACACGATGCACCGGATCGGGTTCACCGCCGAGCCGGGCGAGGAGGTGCCGGGCTGGCTGCTGCAACCGAAGGCCGCGCGGGGCCCGCTGCCGGTGATGATCTGCCTGCAGGGCCATTCTCCCGGCATGCACATCTCGATCGGCGAGGCGCGCAACGAAGCGGAGCGGAAATCGATCGCGGGCGGACGCGATCTCGCGCTGCAAGCCGTGGCGCAGGGCTGGGCCGCGCTCGTGATCGAGCAGCGGGCGTTCGGGGAGCGGGCCAAGCCGGGGGTGAAGTGCAACGACGCCGCGCTGTTCGCGCTGCACCAGGGCAGGCCGCTGACGGGCCAGCGGGTGTTCGACGTGATGCGCGCGATCGACTTCGTGGCGACGCAGCCCGGGCTGGATGCGAACCGCATCGGGTGCATCGGCAACTCCACCGGCGGCACGGTGAGTTTCTACGCGGCGTGCGTGGAACCGCGGATCGCGCTGGCGGTGGTGTCGTGTTCCTTCTGCACGTTCGAGGACTCCTGGCTCAGCATTCCGCACTGCGCGTGCGGCTATCTGCCGGGCATCGTGCCGGTGGCCGACATGCCTGACCTTGCCGGCTTGGTGGCGCCGCGGCGGCTGCTGATCGTGGCGGGACGCGAGGACAACCTGGCCCGGATCGCCGGCGTGGAGCGCGGCTACCGGCACGCGCGGGAGATCTTCGCCGCGGCGGGGGTGGCGGATCGGGTGCGGCTCGTGGTGGGGGAGGGCGGGCACCAGTTTTATCCCCGGGAAGCGTGGCCGGTGATCGGGGAGATGGCACGGGAGTGGTAGCAGGGAGCGCGGACGTCCTCGTCCGCCAGTTCGAAG
>CALFZM010000373.1 GCA_937952235.1 uncultured Opitutia bacterium
CGGCCAGAACGCTGCGGGCCCCCTCGGCTCCTCCCGACCAGACCCAGCCGACGCGTTTGATCCAATCGGCGCCGAGCGCGTGGTCGAGCGACACCAAACCCAGGGCGCTCAACCCGGCCAGCAACGCGATGATCGTGGGGAGAAACCAGAAGGAATCTGCGAGCCGGTCCCGAATCTTGATCAGTCTTAGTTTCATGGCAGGAGGACGGCTTCGCCGGTGAGGACTGCTTCACGGCCGGAAAACGCGCGGCGCCGGGGCGCCGGCCGGACGAGAGACAATGGGCGATGGCCGTCCCGGATACCGACACGGATTCTGGCGTCATGGCACGGCCTCATTTCACCCGCCCGTCGCGGGGCGGTGCCTCCTCCCGGGATACAACCCGCATCCGAACGCCGGTTACATCTGGCTGCGGAAGATGGCGGCGAGGTGCTCGCGGACCTTTTCGGAGATGGGACGACGGCGCCACGCCTCGAACGTCACCTCGCAACTGCGCTCCCTGTCGGCGGCGAAGAGCTGCTCCATCCGCGCGGCAAAGGCCCGGTCGCCGATGTTCAGGTTGGCCTCGTCGTTGAGACGGAAGGAGCGATTGTCGAAGTTGGTCGACCCGACCGAGCTCCACGCACCGTCGACCACCATCAGCTTGCAGTGAAAATTGGTGGGCTGGAACTCGTAGATCCGGACGCCCGCCTCCAGCACGCGGCCCCACCGCGCACGACTCGCCCGCCGGACGAGCGACTTGTCCGTGTGTGGCCCCGGCGTGATGATTTCGATTTCCACGCCCCGGTGTCTCGCCTCCACCAGCAGGTCGAGCGTGAGATCGTCGGGCACAAAATAAGCCTGCTCGAGCAGGATGGATTTCCGCGCGGCGGCGATGCTGAGCAGGTACATCAGGCGGATGTTCTCGCTGCCTTCCTGGGGGGAACTGTGAAACATCTGCGCGTGCTGCGAACCCGCGGCCTCCAGCGCAGGGAAATACGCTTCGGTATGCTCCACGGTCCCACGCGTCTTGATCCAGTTCACCATGAATGCCGATTGCATCTGCGCGACGACCGGACCCTGCACCTTGAAATGCGTGTCCCGCCAGTGTGCCGGATCCTCCGCATTGCCCAGCCACTCGTCGGCGATGCCCACACCGCCGGTGAATCCGACCTGCCCGTCGACGATGAGCAGTTTGCGATGCGTGCGATTATTGAAGCGCGAAACGTGGTACCACGTCAGGGGATGGTAACGCTCGACTTCCACTCCCGCCGATTTGATGAGCTCAAGGAGGTCGGGATCCATCTTGTTGGACCCGACATAATCGATCAGCACGTGGGCTCGCACGCCCGCCCGAGCGCGTTCCGCCAGCGCCTCCGCGAACTCCCGGCCGATCTCGGCCCGCCAGTAGATGAAGGTCTCGAACGTGATCGTGCGCTTCGCGCCACGGATCGCTTCCAGCATCGCGGGGAAGATCTGGTCGCCGTTGACGAGCTCGGTCACCTGGTTGCCGCCGACGAGCGGCGCCCCCAGGAGGGCATCCATGGAGCGGGCGAACTGAGGATCCTCGATGGCGTACTCCGACCGCAGGCGTTGGCGCAGGTGCTTTTCGCTGGAGATGAAATTGGCCAGGATCGCGGCCAGCACCACGCCGAGGACGAGTCCCAGGAGAAACCACACCATGACTCGGCGACAGTGACCAATGTCAGTCAAATATCCAGTTCCCTGACCGCCTTTCTCCAGCACCATCAACCAAGCTGCGTCGACCCTTGGTCATCTCGACCAACGAGCCGCAGGGTGGCAGACGGCATGGCTCGGTCGGACGGATTATGCCCGGAACTGACCGTGGGGATCATGATCCTCGTCCTTCCCGGTCAAGGCGCCGACGCAGCCGCCAGCCGGCGGTCGACCTCCTGCCAGGTTTCCCACGCCACCCGCTCGAGGTACGCGGCGGTGGCCTCATCCACCGTCGCCATCAGCTTCATCGACGTGTGGCGGTGCATCCATTTCGCGAGCGTCGCCTGGTATGCACCCGGCTTGAAGGCGGCGACCCGCGCCGCCTCCGCCGCCTTCTCCGCCTCCGTCGCAGGCTTGGGCAACGCGTGCGGCCAGACCGGATACGTGCGCGGCAGAGCACCCGCCGGCGGGCGGCCCGTGAGCGCGGCGTAGAAGCACGCCACGTTCAGGAAGTGACCGAGGTCACCGGGGTGCGAGTTGTCCTGGGGATGCTGGAGCGCAAGCTCCGGCCGCTCGCGATAAACCCGCGCCCAGGCCGAGGAACACGGGGCGAAGAACCGGACGCGGTTCTTCACCGCCAGATCGAAGATTCGCGCCCTGCCGGCCGCTTCCCGCTCGGTCCGGCCCCACCCCATCTCGTAGAAGACCGGTTCACCCCCGGCCGACCGGATCGCATCGCAGTAAAGTGTCACCGCCCGGGCATGTGCCTCCCCAGTCTTGTCGGGGTCGTCGTCGCCCATGATGAAGCGTGCGACGGTCATCAGCACCACGAACTCGTTCCGCTCCTCGGCGATCTTGCCGAGGAACGTCTGCCGCGGCCGCACGCCGTACTCGTAGCGGTCGAAGCCGGGCTCCAGGTAGACGCGAATGTCGCTGCCGCTCCGGCCGACAATCGCGGGGACCACCGGCGCCCCGGGACGGAAAGGCAGGCGCGCGTCGACCGCCCGCGCGACCTCGCGCGGGAGATCGTTCCAGTACGCGCTGCTGCTGCCGGCAAACAGGAGCCGCACCGGCCCGAGCGGATCGAGCGTGGCGGGAGGGTGGCGGACGGTGAAGACCCGCAACGGATCGGTGGCGGACTCGTTGGTCCAGGCAATCCGAATACGCCTCGGCCCCAGCACCGTCACGACGTCAAGGGGGGTCCAGCTCTGCTTCTCCTCCAGCGACCAGCGCTCCCGGGCGGGCGCCTCCCGGTGCGTCGGAGCCGGCGCGAAGAGCGGATTGGTGACCGCGAAGAGCCGGTCATCGGCGACAAATCCCACGATCCAGCCGTCGAACTCGACCTCGGCGGTGATCGCCACGCGGCCCTTCCCCTTGGTCGCCCGGTCGAAGTAGAGCATATGGCTGTCGACCGGGGCGACACCGACGGCGACCGGATCCAGCGTGGAGATGTCGTCCCAGCGGTTGAGCCGCTGGACGTCGAGGCGGCCGCCGGGCACGACCACGCCCTGCCGCTCGTCGAATCCGAGCAGGCGGACGTCGGAACTCTCCATGGGTTGGTACCAGAAGCTGGGCGCCCGGCCCACGTTGAGCGACCGCTCGAAGACGATGGCCGACCGCGCGGTGGCGGCGCCGAGGAAAGCCAGGCAGGCGAAGACCAGACGCAGCATCATGGGGCGGAGGGCAGGTCGCGGTTGCGGACGTGACGGAAGGGATAGGACGTGACGACGCCGAGCACCACGCGGCTGAACCGGTGTCCCTCTGCGGCGGACGTCTGGAGGATCTCCTGCACGGCCGGCCGGTCGTAGAGCTCCAGCCTGCGGCCGAGGGCGTACGACAGCAGGTGTTCGACGAAGCCGCGCGTGAACTCGGCCGGGTCGCGGAGCACCGCCGCCTTGTAGCCCGCGGGCCCATCGAAGGCTTCGCCCTGCCACTCGCCGCGGGCGTCGACCGGCTGGCCACCGTCGGTTTCACGCCAGCGACCGATCGGGTCGAAGCGCTCCAGGGCGAAGCCCGGCGGGTCGAGCCGCACGTGGCACGAATAGCACGCGGCCTTGCTGCGATGAGCCTCGAATTTCTGGCGGATGCTCTGCGCCGCGGCGGCCTCCTTGGTGTCGTTCTCGATCGCAAATGCGACCTTCGGCTCCTGCGGCGGTCGATTGAACACCGTCTCGAGCAGCCAGGCTCCCCGCTTCACCGGACTGGTCCGAAATGGCAGCGACGTCACCGTGAGCGGCGCGCCCATCGTGATGAAGCCGCCGCGGGTGCCGCCGGTTAGGGTCGTGCGGTGCCAGGTGTTGGCTGCCTTGTTCGCAGCCTCGCGCAGCTCCCGGTTGCCGGCGCCGCCCGGCACGGGCGCCCCCACGCTCGCCGCGAGGTGCGGCGCGAGACCGTAGACTCGGGCGAGCCGCGGATTGAGCCAGGTGTAGTCGGCGCCGACGAAATCCAGGATGCTCCGGTCCTCCACGAGCACGGTCTCGAACAGCAGCAGCGCCTCGGTGAGCATCGCTCCGTGCAGCGTGTCCTTGCCCTGCGGTCCCGAATAGAAGGGCTTGAAGAGATCGACGTCCGGCTTCGCGGTGTACAGCTGGTCGAGCCGCAGCCATTGCATCGCGAACGCCTCGCCCAGCTCCCGCACGCGCGGGTCGCGCAACATCCGCCGCGCCTGCGCCTCGAGCCCCGCGGGCTCGCGCAGCCGGCCGGCCCGCGCGGCCGCGAGCAGTTCCGCGTCGGGCGTCGAGGCCCACAGGAAGAACGCGAGCCGCGCGGCCAGCTCGTGATCGTCGAGCGGTCGCACCGCCGGCAGGCGTTCGTCCGCCGCCTCGGCCAGAAAGAGGAAGCCGGGAGACGCGAGCACGGCCTGCAACGTCGCTCGCACGGCGGCCTCGTCCGAAGCGCCACGGCTCCGCTCCCGCTGCCAGAGCGCGAGATAACGCTCCCGTTCCTCGCCGGGCACAGGCCGCCGGAACGCCCGCTCGAGAAACGTCCCCAGGCGCTCCGGGAACGGCGCGAACGTCTTCGGCGCCACAGGCGTTGGCGCGGGCCCTCCTGGGAGCGCGGACGTCCCCGTCCGCACCGGCGGCGGCAAGCCGGGCTGGACTGCCACGGGTGCGACCAGCCCGGCCCCCGGCGTGGGTTGCAGCGCCGGTTGCGGCCGCCCGCCCGTCACGAAGGCCAGGTCGTCGATCAGCACGTAGTCCCCGCTGAACCCGCTCCCGTCGACGCGCAACCGCCGGATCGACTCGCCCGCGACCGCGGCAAAGCTCGCGAACACGGTCGCGTCCACACCCTCGGCCAGCTCGGCGGTCAACGCCTGGCTGGTGCCGTCGGAAAACGTCGCCGTGAGCACGACGCGTCCGCTCTGACCGCGTCGTCCGAGCACGCAGAGGCCAAGACGCTCAATGCGCTCCTCGGCGTCCTCGGTGCGCAGCTCGAAGGTAAGCTCGTAGGTCTTGGCCAGCTTCGTCTTGTTCGCGACGAGCAGATTCCCCGACGTGGCCTGGGACGAACTGAAGCCCACCAGCCAGAGGTCGGCATCGGGATTCACGGTAAGCGCCCGGCTGCCGTAGGGCGCGGTGATCAATCCGCCCTTTCCGGCGATGGTCCGGTTGGCGAACTCCGCGGGCACGTCGAAGACGCCGCCACGGCCCTCGCGGACCGCCGCGAGCAGCTGGGTCCGAAACTCCGCCAGCGGCAGGGCGCTGCCAGCGACCGTGGGCAGCCGCTCGAAGCGCGGCGCCACGGAGTTCGTCAGGGGCGCGGCCGCAACCGGACCGGCCGGCCGGGGAGCCGCCGGGGCCGACGGCAGGGGCGGCGGCGGGATCCCGAGCAGTTCGGCGAAGGCGGGGCTCCGGGCGGCGAGCTCCGGGTGCGCGGCGATCTCGCCGGCGAGGGCCACATACTTCTCGAGGAGCAGCGGCGAGAGGTTGTTGGCGTCGGCGCGATTGCGGTAGCCGTGCTCGGCCCGGTTGTCGCCGGGCAGCCCCGACGCGGGAAGCAGCACCGGGTAGCGCGCGCCGTACTCGCGCATGCGCACGACGAGCGGGTCGGCGAGCCGGCCGGAGGCGGGATCGAAGTACGCCTTGTCGGCGAACGGCAGCCGCTCGGGGAACATGAAGACATCGGTCGACAGACCGAGCAGGTCGCGCACGGCGTTGTTGTACTCGAGGCGCGTGAGCCGCCGCAGGAGCGGCTTGCCCGGGTCGCGGGCCCCGAGCGCAGGCTCGGGCAGCGCGGCGAGGTGAGCGATCCACTCGATCAGCTTCCGGCGCTCCGCCGCGGTGGGTGGGTTTTCCTCCTTGGGCGGAGGCATCTGGTGCGACTCGACCTTCTCGAGGACCGAGCCCCAGATCCCCCGGTGCCGCATGACGGCTTCGAACGAATCGAACCGCTCCAGGTTGAGCCCGCTTTCCTGCACCGCCTCGCCATGGCAGTCGTGGCAGTGGGCCGCCAGCAGCGGCTTGATGTCCCGGACGAAATCCGGCGCGGCCGCCGCGCCACTTGCCACGACGGCTGCAAGCACGCTGAACCCGGCGCCGCGGCGAAAGGCCTGCGGACCGAGCCGCACGCGAAGGCGATGCGACGGACACGGGGAGGCGGGAGCGGGATGCTTCATGGTCGGACGGCGAAGACTCAGGACTTGCCCAGCGCGCGCAGCGTGTCGCCGATGGCGCGCAGGTTCTCGAGGCGCATCTCGTCGTATTCGCGCGAGATCAGGATTCCGGCCGCACCCGCGCCGAACGCGGCGGTGACGACGTCCCGCAGCACCTCCGGCCGGCTCGCGAAGGTGCCGCCCGGCGGCGGATTCGGCCGCTGGATATTGTCGGGCACGTCGACGCCGATGCCCGGGATCACGCCACACGCGTCCCGCACGGTGGCGACGATCCGCCGGGTCTCCCGCGCGACGTAGTCGGCGCCGAATCCGCGCCGGTCGAGATCGCCCAGCGCCGGCGACCGCGCCGGATCGTAGCCCCGCAGGGAGTAGAAGAGGTCGAGGGATTGCGCGAGCGGCACCTCGGCCAGCGGGCCGAGCCGCAGCCGTTCGAGATGCCACCAGCGCAGCCGCGGCCCGAGGATGTCGTGATAGAGGATCGGCTTGATGAAGTCCGTGTAGGGCACGACATCCGCATAGCTGAGCTGCGCGGCGAAGAGCGCGTCCCACGACGTGTTCTGGTGGTCGAAATGGCGACCGACGAGCGCCGCCGGCCGGGCCGCCTTGACCAGGGCGTGCGTCCGGCGGCCCTGTTCCTCCAGCGCGAGCCGCCACTGGAAATCCCAGGCGAGGACCTCCGGAAACTGCAGCAGCACGCGGAGGACGTTCGTGAAGGCGCCGTCGGGCGGCAGCGCCCCCCCGCTCCGCCAGCCGGCGACGAGCGCGTACAGCCGGGTGAAGCCGGTGCGCGCGCGCGCGAAATCGATGCCCTGGCGGCGGGCGCGGGCCTCGCAATGCGGACAAAAGCAGGAGGGCACGGTGCCGCGCCAGAGCAGCTCGGAAAGCGGGCCGACGCGCTCGGCACCCCACTGGTAGCCGTCGAGCGGATACGAACGAACCGTGTCCTCCACGGTCGCGTCCCAGAACGCCTGCCACTCGGGGTGATTGCGGCACGGCTGGCCCGAGACCTTGCCGTCGAGCCCGACGCTCATCGCGCGCTCGGCGTGCCGCACCCGGCCACGCAACTCGGTGGTGCCGGGCTCCAGGATGCGGGCAAAGAGCTTCAGCCCGCGCGCCCGGCAGGCCGGCGCCAGCTCCGCGAAAAGGTCGCGGTCCCCGTACTCCTCGTCCGGGCCCGGCGCGAGATAGCGCAGGGACGTGGCCCGGAAACGCTCGTCGTGATGCCGGACCCAGAGGCGGGTGATCTTCCGCTTGCGCTCGTCGCGCACCGGCACGCCGTGGTCGGCGTAGACGGACGGTGGCCGGCCGTGGGCCGCGTAGTGACTGTGGCTGTAAAGGAAAAGGGCGTTGGCCCGCGCGGTCGACTGCACCAGGTCGAGGCAGCGATCGATGCCCTCGTCCAGCAGGCTGTGCCCGGCGATCTGGATGCCCACGAGCGTGGCCGCCGGGGGAGTCGGCGCCGCGCGTCCGGCGGCGGACACCAGGGTGGCAAGCCCGGCCTGACCGGCGCGGGCAACGAAGCGGCGGCGGTTCATGCAGCCAGCTCGCGCAGCACGCCCGTGCTATCGGCAAACCGCTCCCGCTGCACGCCGCCGTGGCGGGCCAGGGTGAGCCACAGGTCCGCCAGCGGCCGGTCGCCGTCGTAGCGGAAGTGGCCGCGTGGCAGCGCCCCGCCGGCCAGGAGGACCTGCAGGTCCCGGTAGTTGTGCGAGTCGCCATCGCTGATGCCGCTGCCCATCGCGACCACGCACGAGTCGAGCAGGCTGCGATCACCCTCGCGGATCCCCTTCATCCGCGCGACCACGTGCGCATAGAACTCGATGTGAAACCGGTCGATCTTCGTGATCGCGGCCTTCGCCTCGGCGCCCTTGGTGTGCGTCAGCACGTGGTGGTTCTGCGGCTTGTCGAAGACATCGTGGAACATGCGGGGCGAATCCCACCGCTCCGGATCCACCACCAGCGTCGCGACGCGCGTGAGATCCTGCTGGAACGCCAGCACGAAGAGCTCCGCCATGAGCCGGAGATACTCGCCGCGCTTTTCCGGGATGCCGTCCGGCTCGGGCAGGGGCGGAACCATACGCCGCGCCGCCGCCCGTTCGGCGCGCTCCAGCCGTTGTTCGGTCGCCCGCACGCTGGTCAGGTACTCGTCCAGCTTGGCGCGGTCCTCCCGGCCGAGCCGCCGCTGCAGCGCGCTCGCCTCCCCGAGCACCACATCGAGCACGCTGCGGGTGGGACCGGCGTCGGGCTGCCCAAACAGCCGGCGAAAGACGGCGCGGGGATTCTTCTCCGTGTTGGCGGCGTAACCCGGCCCGACCCAGGAGATGCACTCAAAGTACTTCGTCTCCTTGTTGTCGGAGAAATCGTTGCAGCTCAGCTCGAGCGACGGGAACAGCGTGTCGCGTCCGATCTCCCGCGCGAGCACCTGGTCGAGGGTGATGTTGGTGGGAAATCCGCCATCCAGCGTTTCCACCGGAGGCGAGCTCGTGAGCCAGCAGGCGCCGCATTGCGCATGCACCCCCGTGCCGCCGACGTAGGTGCGATCCAGCCCCGTGACGAGCGTCACCTCGTCCTGCACCGGCGCCAGCGGCTGGAGCGCGGGCGGCGGGATCCAGGCCCGGCCGGTTTGCGCCGGGAGGAACGTCTCCTGGTTGTAGCCGTTGGGCGTGTAGATGAACGCGAACCGCCGGGGCGGCTGCGCCGGCGCCGCGGACGATGCGCCGCGCAGCGACGTGGGCGTCATCGCGTGAAGCAGCGGCAGGGCCAGCGTGACGCCGGCGCCGCGCAGGAAGGTGCGGCGGGAAAGCGGGCGGGACAGGACGACGTGCATGGTCGGGGAACGGCTCCAGGGAAAACGGCGCAGGCGGGGTTGCGTGCGGAGGGTAGCGGCGCGGATCGTTTCCCACCAGTCGCCGGAAGTATAATGCCGAACGCCCTCAGGGCTCGAGCCCGAGCACGCGGGCGGGATTCGTGCGCACCATGGCGGACAGGTCCGCCGCGGGGATGCCGGCCTCCTGCAAAGCGCCGAGAAAGTCCCGCAGCCCGTCCGGCGGTGGCCGGTTCACCACCTGGCCGAGATCCGACGCCAGCACGACGTGCGCCGCCCCGACGGTCCGGATCGCCGCCACCGCACGGGCCAGGGGCACCATCGGCGCGGACGCACCGGCGTCCGCGGGCGGCGCCGGAACATGCATCAACCACGCCAGCTCGATCCACGCGCCGAGCCGGGCGAGCGCCACGAGGTGTTCGTCCGTGGCCCGCAGGGCGGGAAACAGCGCGTGGGTGACCACCACGCTTCGGATGCCGGCGTCGCGTGCCGCCGCGACCACCACCAGGGCCTCGTCCGCCGACGCATGTCCCGTCGCCAGCACGAGGTCGTGGGCCGCGACGACCGCCAGGACCGCGGCGAGCGCGGGGACGGGCCGGCCGCGCTCGACGAGCGCGATGGACGACCGCGCCTCTCCGGCCGCGCGCACGGCGTTCTCTGCATCGAACGTCGGCAGCCACACGATCCGGCCGCGCCGGCCGTCCATCGTCGCCATGCGGCGGACCGCTTCGGCGTTGAGCCCGCCCACGGCCTGGTTGAGCACGATGCCACCGAAAACCTCGATGCCGCCCCCGACCGTCCCTTGCGCCACCTGGGCTCGATCCGCGGTGCCCGTGTAATGGTTCTTGATGACCACCGCCCTGAGCCCGGCGGCGCGGGCGCTGCGGACGAGCTCGAGGTCGTTGACGCGACGGGGCACCGTATCCGGACCGGAGTGACAGTGCAGGTCGATCGCACCGCGCAGCAGGTCGGCCACAGCAGGTGCGGCGTCACACGGGCACGCGGCGAGAAGGAGCATCGCTCCCCACCGGCAGCGAACGCGAAAGCGCGGGGGTGGCACCATCGGTCGCACCACACGGCACCGGCCGGCCAGAGGCAAGGCGCCGCCGGTTATCCGTTGGTATAACCGTCCCGCCTGCGGGCTTGCCTCCCAGACGGGGCGGCGCATGGCTGGCGAAACGCCGACCGCCGCGGACGCGACCGTTGCCGATGCCCCCTCTCCAGAGTCCGATTCGACCCCGCTTCCCCGCCCGAGCGCTGCGCTGCTGGCGCGGGTTGGCCGGGCTTGGCGGCGCGATGATCGCCTGGAGCGCGGCCGCGGCGGAGTTGCCGCTTCTCACCACCGTGCAACAGGTCCGTCAGCTCTCCCCGGAGGAGGCGGCCCGCGGCTATCCGGTCCGGCTGCAGGGTGTGATCACGTACGTCGCCGCCGGGCAGCCCTTCCGATTCCTGCAGGACGCAACGGGCGGCACCTATTTCTCCAATTCGTTCACGCCGCCGGCGGGTGAGGCCGCCCTGACGCCCGGCATGGTGGTCGAGGCGGAGGGCGTGACGGTGCCGGGCCGCTTCGCCCCGTACCTGGGTCGCGGCAACCTCCCGGCGGTCCGCCTGAGGAAAATCGGCGAGGGCTCCCTGCCCCCGGCGCGACGCGTCTCGATCGGCGAGCTGGCCGATCCGCAGTTCCACAGCGACTACATCGAGGTCTCGGGCGTGGTGCGCCAGGTGAAGAGCCGCGCGATGCCCGAAGAGCAGACGGAGGTCGTCTGGATCAAGATCGGCTCGAACGCGGCCGCATTCACGGCCCAGTACTTCGACCCTCGCGGCAAGGCGCGGCTGCCCGAGCGGTTCATCGGCGCCCGGGTGACGGTCCGCGGCGTGTACGGTTCCACGTTCAACGAGAAGCGGCAGATGGTCGGCTTCCGCCTGTTCGTGGATCCGGACCGGGGGCTCACGGTGGAGCGCGCCGGACCGGCGCAGCCGCTGCACGACCTGCCGGTGACTCCGATTCCAGCCCTGATGCAATTCCAGGGGGAGCTGCGCGAGTCGCCGCTCGTGCGCATCGCGGGGGTCGTCACCCAGGTCGTCCCCGGGCGCGGACTGTACGTCGAGCAGGGCGAGCAGGGCGTGTGGGTGGAATCCGATGAGGACCCGTCCGATCTCCGGCCTGGCGCGCGTGTCGCGATCGCGGGTTTTCCCGCGCTCGGTCCGTGGAATCCGGTCGTGAAGGACGCGGTCTTCCAGCTCGAGGCCGATGGCCCGCCGGTGACTCCCCCCCGGGTTACCGTCGCCGAAGCGCGGAGCGGCAGCTTCGACTGCCGGCGCGTGACCCTGGAGGCCACGGTGCTCGAGTGGTTCGAGCACGGCGACAATCCCGGGGCGATGCTGCGCCAGGGCGACGCCAGCTTCTCGATCGAATGGCCCGCGCCGACGGCGCGGGTGCCGCTGCCGGACCTGCTGCCCGGCACGGTCGTGGCCGTCACCGGCGTCTGCCTCAACAAGCGTCCGGAAGGAAGCTGGGCATCCTTCGAGCCCGGCCTGTACGACTCGCTCGTCCGCCCGCAGCGGGCCGCGTTCCGGCTCCTCCTGGCTTCGTCCGACGACATCAGGATCGTGCGTGCGCCCGACTGGTGGACGCCGGAGCGCATCTGGATCGCACTCGGCGCCCTCGCCGTGGTGGCCGCGGCCATCCTGGGTTGGAACGTGTCGCTGCGCCGTCGCGTGGCGGCGCAGACCGAGATCATCCGCGCCCAGGGCGCGCGCGAGGCCGTGCACGAAGACCGGACCCGGATTGCCCGGGAACTCCATGACACCCTCGAGCAGGAACTCACCGGCATCGCCGTCCAACTCGATGCCGTGAGCGACCGGATGCCGGCGTCGCCCCCGGACGCCACCGCGGCCCTCGCCACGGCGCGGGCGCTGCTTCGCCACACGCGCACGGAAGCCCGGCGTTCGGTGTGGGACCTGCGTGCGGCCCTGCTGGACGAAGGCGATCTCGGCGCCGCCCTGCGCGCGACGGCGCTGCAACTCGAAGGCGGCCCGCGCATCGCGGTCGAGGTCGAAGGCGATTCGCGCCGGCTCGCCTCCGGGCTGGAGAACAACCTGCTGCGCATCGCGACGGAGGCGATGACCAACGCCGTGAAGCACGCCCGCGCGCAGCGGATCTCGGTGCGGCTCGGTTTCAGCCCGACGGAAGTCGAGCTGGAGGTCGACGACGATGGCTGCGGGTTCGACGCCTCGCGCGCGACCACGCTGGCGGGCGGCCACTTCGGCTGGCTCGGCATCCGCGAACGCACGGAACGGGTCGGCGGGACGCTCGCCGTGCGCAGCGCTCCCGGCGCCGGCACGCGGGTCACGGTGCGCGTGCGGCTCCCGCGCTCCGGCGCGAGCCCCGCCGCTCATGACGCCGCCGGCAGCGCGGCCGGTCACGTCGGTTGAAACCGATCCCATGCGACCCAGCCCCGCCCGCATCCGGCTCATGCTCGTCGACGATCATTTCGTCGTGCGCGCAGGGCTGGCCGGCTCGCTCGGGCTCGAAGCCGACATCGAAGTGGTGGCCGAGTGCGGCAGCGGCGAGCAGGCGGTGGAGGCTTTCCAGCGGCACCAGCCGGACGTGGTGCTGATGGACTGGCGGCTCACCGGCATGAGCGGCGTGGAGGCGACCGCCGCGATCCGCCGTCTTCATCCTTCGGCCCGCATCATCTCCTTCACCGTCTACGAGGGCGAAGAGGACATCGCGCGGGCGGTGGAGGCCGGCGTCGCCGGCTACCTGCCGAAATCGTCGTCGCGGCAGGACATCCTCGCCGCGATCCGCGCCGTGCATCGGGGCGAGGACGTGTTTCCGCCCTCGATCGCAGCCAAGCTCGCCACCGGCCGCGTGCGCGGACGGCTCAATGACCGGGAATTGACCGTGCTGCGCGGCATCGTGCGCGGACAATCGAACAAGGAGATCGCCGCCGCGCTCGGCCTGGCGGAAGTCACGGTGAAGTTTCACGTCGGACGCATCCTCGAAAAACTCGGGGTACTCGACCGCACCCAGGCGGCGACCACCGCGCTGCAGCGCGGCATCCTCCACCTCGACTGAGCCTGGATGATTCCGGGGAGGGGGAGCCGCCTGCCCCCGGGCGGCTGACGTTCGATGGACCGGACCGCCGCGGCTTGAGGACAAGCCGCTCCACCTTTCCGCTCGGCCGCTTTCAGGAGTGGTTCGCACGCCCCGCACGATTCCGACGGGGAGCCCCGGAGCCGGTTTATACCATCGGATACCTAGACGGTTTCCGGGGCCACCGCCTACTATCGCCGACCAAACCCCGCAGGCCCGATCGGCGCATACCGCCGCGCGAGTCGGCACGTTTGACCCCGCCGCGGCTGAGGCGTGCGCCGGCATCCACGCATCCAGGCAGCGTCGGCGTCCCGCTCCACCACCCCGCCATCCCATCCGACCGAATCGCCATGTCCCCTACGCCCCTGCCCCCGCGCCGCGCCGCCGCCCGGCCGCCCACCTGTGCTCCGCTGGCCTTCCTCGCGTGCCTGTCGACCCTGGCCGCCCAGCCCGCGCCGCCGCCCACCGCGCCCGGCGGAGCCGAGGAGGTGCTGAAACTCAGCCCGTTCGAGGTGCGCGCGGAAGACGCGAGCGGCTATGTCGCCACCAGCACCCTCGGCGGCACGCTCATCCGCACCAACCTCTCCGACGTCGGATCGGCGATCTCGGTCTACACGAAGGAATTTCTCGAGGACCTGGGCGCGTTCGACAACGAGACGCTGCTCGCCTTCACCGTGAACTCCGATGTCGGCGGCGTGCGCGGCACCTGGGTGAATGCGAACTCGCAGGGCGAGGAGAACGAGAACTTCGGCGCCGGCAACAGCAACACCCGCATCCGCGGCCTCGCGGCGGCCGACAACACGCTGAACTACTTCAAGAGCGACGCGCTCTGGGACGGCTACAACACCGAGCGCATCGACGTCATCCGCGGCGCGAACTCGATCCTGTTCGGTCTCGGCAGCCCCGCCGGCATCATCAACGCCTCCACGCTCCGCGCCGGCGACCGCAACAAGGGACGCGTGCAGTTCCGGCTCGACGAACACGGCAGCATCCGCGGCAGCCTGGACTACAATCACGTGCTGTTGAAGAACCAGCTCAGCGCGCGCGTCGCGCTGCTGCACAACGACCAGAAGTTCAAGCAGGAGGATGCGTTCAAGAAGGACGAGCGCGTGTACGCCACCGCGAAGTGGACGCCGAGATTCCTCCAGACCCGGAATTCCAGCTTCAAGGTCGAGGTGACCTTCGAGAAAGGCGACGTGACGTCGAACACCCGCCGCGCCCAGCCGCCGATCGATAACCTCACCTATTTCTTCCTCCCGCAGTCCGAAGGCGGGCTCGCCGGGCAGACGGTCAACCGCCTCAACCCCGCGCACGAGAGCCGGCTCTACGTGAACTACGGGACCCCGGCCCAGGTCCTGAATCCGCTGATCTCGAACGCGTGGGGCAATGGCACGATCATCCTGGTGTACGACGGCACCGCCCAGCCGGTCTCGATCTTCGAGAAGGAGATCAATTCGGCCAACGGCTATCGCTTCGCGAACAACGCCGCGCTCATCAATGTGCCCACCGCCGCCGGCTCGAGTGCGACGTCGATCTCGGGCACCGTGCAGCCGGTGTTCTTCAACGGCTTCGCCGCCTACGCCACCCTCAAGGGGCTGCCGTTCGCCTCGCGCTATCAGGATCGCGTGCTGACCGACACCAGCATCTACAATTTCTACGAGAAGCTGATCGATGGTAACTCGAAGCGCGAGATGCGCGACTGGAGCAACGGCCGCATCGACCTCACCCACTCCTTCCTGGACAATACGTTCAGCTACAATCTCCAGTATTTTAAGGAGAAGATGGATTTCGACCGTTACGCCGCGCTCGGCACGAACTCCACCATCGAGGTCGATGCCGGCGAGCTCCTGCCCGATGGCCGCGCCAATCCCAATGTCGGCAAGGCATACATCCGCGAATCGCCCTTCACCGGCTCGCGGGCCCAGTTCGCCGATCGCGAGGCGTGGCGCGCCGTGCTCTTCGCGCAGCACGATTTCCGGCGCAAGTCCGGCGGCAAGCTGCTGCGCTCGCTCGGCCAGCATATGTTCACCGGCACGCTGTCGCAGCAGAACATCGAGCAGCGACGCTACGATTACATGTCCAATGGCGTCGGCGAGGACTGGCTCGCCACCCGGCACGTCACGTCGAATCCGACGCTGATGAACCAGTTCAACACCCCGGCGCGGACGCTGAACTACTTCTACATCTCCGGCAACCTGACCGGCAAGCAGCTCGGCCAGGACCTCGGGCTGCGCAACGTGGGTCCCGGCGAACCACCCGTCACCGGCAGCTACCCTTTCCGCTACTTCGATGCGGATTATCGGAAGTTCAATCCCGCCGTGAACCCGACGGCCACCGATCCCACCTACGGCCGCGCCGCGCAGAACCCGGCGAACTACGCCGGATGGACCACCGGCACCGTCAAGCTCTACGGCGCCCCGACCGACGAGGCGTCCCGCGAATACCTCACGCGGGCCCGCGATTACTTCAAGGAACGGACCGACTCGAAGGCGCTGGCCTGGCAGGGCAAGCTCCTCGAGGGCGCCGTCGTCGGCACCTATGGCTGGCGCGAGGACAATTACCGCTCGTGGGTGTATTCCTGGACGACCAGCCTGGGCGCCCTGGACCGCGATCGCGCCGACTTCCGCTTCGCGCCGGTGGACAAGACCGGCCGCGCCAACAACTGGAGCGTCGCCCTGCATGCCAACAAGCTCCTGCGCAAGCTGCCCGTGGAGCTGACCTACCTGTATGGCCGCGGGGAGAACACGAATCCGGATCCCTCCCGCATCGGCGTGTTCCGCGAACCGATCCTCAGCGCCTCCGGCCGCACGATCGACCACAGCATCGTCGTCTCGACCAAGGACAACAAGTGGACGCTGCGCGCAACCCGGTTCGAGACCTCCGTGGCGAACGCGTCGTCCACGTCGACCCTGCAGAGCCAGAAATTCCTGCTCGAGCAGGCGTTCTGGCAGGCGTTCCAGGGCGTGTACCGCACGCTGGGGGAGAAGACGGAGCTCTACGGCTCCGTGCAGGCCGATCTCGTCGCGCGGGAAACGGCCGGCACGATCACCGCCGCGGAGCGGACGCGCCTCAACCTGCAGCGGGAAAACATCCCGAGGAACATCGCGGCCGCGAACGCGTGGCTCGGTTTCGAGCAGCGCTTCGCCGACAAGTTCCCGGATGCGGTCGCCGCCTGGCTTCCCGTGGGCGGCACCTTCCCTGGTTCGATCAACAGCCCCGGCATGCGGTGGTCCTATCCGGAGAACGCCGTGCTCACCGAAGATACGATCTCGCGCGGCTGGGAGGTCGAACTCGTCGCCAACCCGACGCCGAGCTGGCGCGTGGCGCTCAACGCCTCGCGCACCGAGGCGATCCGCGACAACATCCCGGGGCCTCGCTTCCAGGAGGTGATGAACTTCGTCTACGACGAGTTCCAGACTGAGGTCGGCCGCGTGCCGATCTTCGCCGACAACAACGGCGCCCCGGGCGTCAACAACACGCCGCGCGAGCGCTTCGCGACGCTGTGGGACGCCTATCAGGTTCAGCTCCAGCAGAACGGCCAGCGGGTGTCCGAACTCAGCGAGTGGCGGTTCAACTTCGTCAACAATTACAGCTTCCGCACCGGCCCGCTGCGGGGCTTCTCCGTCGGCGGCAACTACCGCTACGAGTCGCCGAAGACGATCGGGTACGGCTACCGGATGGAAGGCACCCGCGTCGTGACCGACCTCAGCCGGCGCTTCGAGAGCGAGGCGTACGACTCCGTCGGCCTCACCTTCGGCTACCGGCGCAAGCTGCGCGACCGCTACAACTGGTCGATCCAGCTCAATCTCGACAATGTGCTGCAGGCAAAAGACAAGCTGACTGCCACCGCGGTGCAGCCCGACGGCTCGATGCGCCGGGCGATGATCCGCGAAGGCCGGAGCTGGGCGGTGACGAACACGCTCGAATTCTGAGCCAACCACGCCGTTGGCTTTCACGTCACCGCTGAAAACGAAGTTGCTGCAGGGTGGAGCGGCCTGGCTCCACCGGGGGAAACGAAATCACAACCAGGTGGAGCGGCTTGTCCTCAAGCCGCTGCGGACGAATCGGTGGAACGTCAGCCGCCTGGGGACAGGCGCCTCCACCCCGAACGAAAGCACGATCCGGTGGAGCGGCCTGTCCTCAAGCCGCGGCGGACCCGTCGATCGAACGTCATCGCCTGGGAAAGCGGCTCCGCCTGCATGAGTCGCGCCCAGCACACCCAGCCCGCGACGAAGTTCAGCGCCGGATTGCCGCCGGCGCGCGCCGGCGGCAGGCTCACGGCGCTGTCTCCATGAGCCTGCCTGTCGTCGCCATCACCGCCGGGGATCCTGCCGGCATCGGACCGGAAATCGTGCTGCGGGCGATCGCCCGACCCGAAGTGCGCGCCGCGTGCGTGCCGCACGTGGTCGGACCGCGGGAGGTGCTGGACGCCGTCGCGCGCCGGCTCGGCCTGCCTCCGGCGCCGCAGGTTGAACCGATCGACACGCCCCTCGACGGCCTCGCGCCCGGCCAGGTTTCCGCGGCCGCGGGCCACGCCGCCGTGCTGGCGGTCAGGCGCGCCGTGGCGCTGGTGCAATCGGGCCAGGCCGGCGCCATCGCGACCGCACCGTTGAACAAGGCCGCCATGGCGGCCGCAGGGTATCGGTATCCTGGACACACGGAACTGCTGGCCGAGCTCGCGCAGGTGCGCGATGTCACGATGATGCTGGCCGCGGGCAATCTCCGTCTCGTCCACACGTCCACGCATGTCAGCCTCGCCGAGGCGATCCGCCGCGTGACGCGCGAGCGGATTCTCACCGTCATTCGCCTCGCGCACGAGACGCTGCAGCGGATGGGGCTCCGGCAGCCTCGCATCGCCGTGGCCGGGCTCAACCCGCACGCGGGCGAAGGCGGCCTGTTCGGCACCGAGGAGATCGAGCACATCGCGCCGGCGATCGCCGCCGCGCGGGACGCCGGATTCGATGCCAGCGGCCCCTGGCCCGGCGACACGGTGTTCTTTCGCTGCGCACGGGGCGAGTTCGACGTGGTGGTCGCGCAGTACCATGACCAGGGCCACGTCGCCGTGAAGCAGGCGGGTTTCGAGCACGGCGTGAACATCACGGCCGGACTGCCATTCTTCCGCGTCTCGGTGGATCACGGTACGGCCTTCGATATAGCCTGGCAGGGCAAGGCGAGCGACCGTTCCATGACGGAGGCGATCCTGCTGGCGGCTCAGCTCGCACGACGCGCGTCGGGCTGAGCCCACCCGATCACTATCCGCCTGCGAGGCGGCCGCGGGGGCCGGCCGGCATCACCGCCCTGGTTCGGCGACCCCTTCAGGGGTGGAGCCGCCTGTCCCCAGGCGGCTGACGTTCGACCGATCCGTCCGCAGCGGCCTGAGGACAAACCGCCCCACCCTTTCGTGCGGCCGCTCACAGGGGTGCGCAGGGCCAGCGGTATCGCGCGGCCTCAGCCGCGATGCCTCGCCCGGAACTCGCGCGGGCTCACGCCGCATTCGCGCCGGAACATCGCGCTGAGGTACTCCGGGTTGTCGAACCCCGTCGCCGCCGCGATCTCGCCCACTGGAAGATTGGTCGTGACCAGCAGTTCCTGCACGCGCGCGATCCGAAGTTTGCGCAGGTGGGCGTGGGGCGTCGTGCCGAGCACCGCCTTGAACCGCCGCTCGAGCGCCGTCCGGGCCATCGGGATGGCCCGCAGCACGTCGCCGACGTTCGCCCCGCCCGCCGCCTGCTGCCGCATGAAGCGGATGACGTCCGCAATCTTCGCGTCGGTCACCGCCTCCAGGTTCGTCGACTGCCGGCTCGCGACCCCCTGCGGCTCGATCTCGTGCAACGCGACCGGCAGCCGGTGTCCGGCCATCGCCTTCGCCAGCAGTCCCGCCGCCACGTAGCCGGCGCGCCGCGCGTTCGGCCGCACGCTGGAGAGCGGCGGATCGCAAAGGTCGCACAGCAGCTCGTCGTTGTGCACGCCGATGACCGCCACCTCGTCGGGCACGGCCAGTCCCGCCAGCCGGCACGCCGCCAGCACCTGCTGGCCGCGCAGGTCGATCGCCGCCAGCACGCCGACCGGAGGTCGCAGCCGCTGCAGCCACGCCGCGATCGCCCCGATCTCGTCGTCCACCGGACCCGCCGCCGGCTCGAACCGCTCGCAGGTTCCTCCGTCGGCCGCCACCGCCGCCGCAAAGGCGTCGCCCCGCCGCCGGGACCAGTTCACGCCCCGATAACCGCAGTAGGCGAAACGCTTCAGCCCGAGGTCGCCGAGGTGGTTCGCCGCGAGCCGCGCGGCGCCGACCGCATGGGTCGCCACGCGCGGGAAAACCAGGTCCGGCAGCGCGGCGCTCACGTCGATCACCGGCAGGCCGGTCGCCCGCAACCCGCGCGCGATCTCCGCGTTCTCCACGCGGGCGATCACCCCGTCCCCATCCCAGCGCCGCAGCCAGGCGGGCACCGCCGCACCCCGTCCCTGCTCGGTCAGCCGGATCGACCATGGGCCAGACTCGCGCACCCACGAGCGGACGCCATGGAGCAGGTCGCGCGCGTAGCTGTTCGAGGTTTCCACGAGCAGCGCGACCTTCGGGACCGGTTTCATGCCGCCCAACCAAGACGGAATTGCCCCCGCACCGCGACGCGTTTTCACAGGTTTAATGTGTAATAACCCATGCCCAATGGCCCGGCAGCCTGCTACTGTCGGCCTTCCCCTGTGAGCACGCATTTCGAGATCGCAGTCCTGGGCGGTGATGGCATCGGCCCCGAGGTGATGGCCGAAGGCCTGAAGGTCCTGCGGGCCGCCGGCGCCCAGCTCAGCGGCGTCGCGTTCACCTGCACCTCCTACGACGTCGGCGCCGCCGAGTACCTGCGCCACGGCGATCCCCTGCCCGCTCCGACGATCGAGGCGCTGCGCCGCGCCGATGCCATCCTGCTCGGCGCGATGGGGCTGCCCGAGGTCCGCTGGCCCAGCGGCGTCGAGATGACGCCGCAGATCGATCTGCGCGAGAAGCTGGATCTCTACAACGGCGTCCGGCCGATCCGTCTCTACCATGAGTCCCATTCGCCCCTGCGCGGGTACGGAGCGGGCGGCGCGGGCCGGACCATCGACTTCGTGATCGTGCGCGAGAACTGCGAAGGCCTCTTCTCCGCGCGCCTGGCCCCGAGGCCGGCGGGGCGCGACTTCGAAACCGACACCCTGAAGATCACGCGCCACGGCGCCGAGCGCATCTGCCGCGCCGCCTTCAAGCTCGCCCGGCAGCGTCGGCAACGCTGCACGCTGGTGGACAAGGCCAACGTGCTGCCGTCGATGGCGTATTTCCGGAAGATCTTCGACGAGGTCGCGCGCGATTTCCCGGACGTGACCACCGAGCGCGTGTATGTCGACGCCATGGCCCTGTATCTGGTGCAACGGCCCGACGCCTTCGACGTGATGGTCACCGAGAACATGTTCGGCGACATCCTTTCCGACCTCGGAGCCGGCCTGGTCGGCGGCATGGGCATGGCGCCTTCGGCCGACATCGGCGATCAGCACGCGATCTTCCAGCCGTCGCACGGCACCGCGCCCACCCTCGCCGGCAAGGGCATCGCCAACCCCGTGGCGACAATCCTCTCCGTGGCGATGATGCTCGAGTGGCTGGATCATCCCGAGACCATCCGCGCGGCCCGCATGATCGAAGCGGCCGTGAGGCTCGTGTTGTCCGACCCCGCCCACCGGACGGCCGACCTCGGCGGGACCGTTTCCACCACCGCGATGGGCGACCTCGTCTGCGACGCCCTCGCTCGCCCACGATCCCCGTAACGTCCACCCGCCCGCGGCGCTCCGATCTCCGCTGGAAATCTCCGCCCGGCCGGCGTCCGTCCCCACCCCACCCATGCCCCTGCCCCGGTTCGTCGATCTCACGCTGCCCCTCGTTCCGGGCCAGCGCGGCGTCGCGATGGAAGCGGCGTTCACCGTCGCACGCGACGGCTGGAATGCCGCGACCTGGCACCTCTATTCCCACACGGGGACGCATATGGATGCCCAAGTCCACTTCGGCATCGGTCCCGAAACCATCGACTCCAAGCCGCTGGAACAATGCCTGGGGCCGGCGACGGTCGTGAACCTCGCGCCCCTCGCTCCGCGCACGCTGCTCACCGTCGCCCACCTCGGCGCCGTCGCGGCCACCTTTCGCGCCGGCGACAGCCTGCTCCTCCGCACCGACTGGCACCAGCGCGTCGACGATCCCGCCGTCTACCGCGACGGCCTGCCGCGCATCGGCGAGGAGCTCGCGCAGTGGTGCGTGGACCGCCGCGTGAAGATCATCGGCGTGGAGCCGCCATCGGTCGCCGATGTCAACAACCTGCCGGAGGTCACCCGCATCCACCACCTGTTGCTCGGCGGCGGCGTGACGATCGTCGAGGGACTCGCGCACCTCGACCGGCTCACGCAGGAGCGGGTCCTTTTTGCCGCCCTTCCCCTCAAGCTCGCCGCCGGCGACGGCTGCCCGGTGCGGGCGTTCGCCATCGAGGGCGTCGATCCCTCGGCGCTGACCGGCGCGCTGCCACTGCCGCCGGCCGGCGAGCCCCTTCCCTCTTGAACCCCGCGGGACGCGTTCCGTCCTGCTCCGCACCCGCTTCACCGCCATGAAACACCAAGGCCTCGATCATCTCGCCCTCTGCGTGCCCTCGACCGAGGAGGCATTGAAAGTGTGGCGCGACATCCTCGGCCTTCCCGTGGTGTGCAGCGAGGTGGTCAACGGCGGCGCCGTCCGGCTGACGCTGCTCGATCTGGGCAACACGCAGCTGCAGCTCGTCGAGCCGCTCCTCCCCGATCATCCCCTGCGCGCCTGGCTCGCGCGGAACGGGCCGGGGCTGCATCACTTTTGTTTCAAGGTCGGCAACGTCGGCACCTCCCACGCGGAGCTGATCGCCGCCGGCCTCGCGACCGCGTCGCCCGCTCCGCACCAGGGCACCGGGGGGAAACGTGCGCTCTTTCTCGATCGCGCTGCGACGCAGAACGTCCAGGTCGAGATCACCGGTGCCTGACCGCCCGACAGACTCCAAGGCAGCGGCCTTCGGCGCGCTTCCGGCCGTGTGGCCGCACGACGTGCTCGCCGCCAATGCCGCAGCCGCGGCCAACGCCGGGCGCACGCTCGTGGTCCTCGACGACGATCCCACCGGCACCCAGACCGTCCGGGACGTCGCCGTGGTCACGGCGTGGGACGTCGCCTCGCTCGCAGCGGAGTTTTCCGCCGCCCCCGCCTGCTTCTATCTCCTCACCAACTCCCGCAGCCTCACCGCCGCTGCGACGCGCGACCTCCACCGCGAAATCGCGGCCAACCTCCGGGCCGCCTCCGCCGCGACCCGCCGGCCCTTCGTGCTGGCCAGCCGCAGCGACTCCACGCTGCGCGGGCATTTCCCGCTCGAGACCGACACCCTGGCGGAAGCCCTCGGTCCGTTCGACGCGACCTTCCTGTCGCCCTACTTCGAGGCCGGCGGACGCTACACCCTGGACGACTGCCACTATGTCGCCGAGGGAGACCGGCTCGTGCCCGCCGCGGAGACGCCGTTCGCGCGTGATCCCGTGTTCGGTTACCGACACTCGCACCTGCCGTCCTGGGTCGAGGAGAAGTCCGGTGGCCGCATCCGTGCGGCGGAGGTCGCCTCCCTCCCGGTCGACCTCCTGCGCCGCGGCGGGCCCGCGGCCGTCGCCGCCCGGCTGCGCGCGCTCCCGCGCGGCTCCTTCTGCGTCGTCAACGCCGCCGCGCCCCGCGACATCGAGGTGTTCGCGGCCGCCACGCTTGAGGCGGAGGCCGCGGGCTCGCGCTTTCTCTATCGGACCGCCGCCGGCTGGGTTGCCGCGCGCATCGGTCAGTCGCCCCAGCAGGCCTTGCTCGCGCCCGGCGCGTTCAGCCTCCGCCAACCCCACGGCGGCCTCACGCTCGTCGGTTCATATGTGCCGAAGACGACGACCCAATTGAACGCGCTCCTCGCCGGCGCCGACGTCGCCGCCATCGAGCTTTCCGTTCCCTCACTGCTCCACAACGACCGCCGCGCGGCCGCGCTCGCCGCCGCACTCGACCAGATGAACGCCGCCCTCGCCGCCGGGCGCGACACGGTCGTCTACACCAGCCGGGAACTGGTCACGTCTCCCAACGCCACGGAGAGCCTGGCCATCGGCCGCCGCGTTTCCGCGGGGCTGCTTCACCTCGTGCAACACCTCGCCGTCACGCCACGCTATCTCATCGCGAAAGGCGGCATCACATCGAGCGACACTGCCACGAAGGCTCTCGGCGTGCGCCGGGCCCTGGTCCTGGGACAAGCCCTGCCCGGAGTGCCGGTCTGGCAGCTCGGGCCCGAGTCGCGCTTTCCCGGTCTCGGCTACGTGGTGTTCCCCGGCAACGTCGGCTCCGACTCCGCCCTCGCCGAACTCGTCGCGACCCTCCGTCGCCCGTCGGTGCCGTCTCCCCACCCCCTTCGCCGCTCATGAGATTTCGCCCCGTCCTTCTCGCGCTCGCGCTCACGCCGTCGCTCTCACCGCTGTCCGCCGCCACGCCGTCGGTCCCGGCCGACCTCGTGTTCGCCGAAACCGGCGGGCTGGTCGCCGTCGAGGCCGAGCACTTCTCCAGGCAGGAGCAGACGGAGAAACGCGCCTGGCTGGTGTTCACGCCCACGCAGCGGCCGCGACGCGCACCCGACACCGACGGCACGCACCTCGCGGGTGCGAGCGGTGGCGCGTACCTCGAGGCACTGCCCGACACGCGCTGGACGCACGACGAGCGGCTGGTCCACGGCGAGAATTTCTCCAACGAGCCCGGCCGGATCGCCGTGCTGTCGTACCGGGTCAACTTCTCGACGCCAGGCCGGTATCATTTCTGGGCGCGCACCTACTCCACCGGAGGTGAGGACAACGGGATGCACGTCGGACTGAACGGCACCTGGCCGGAAAGCGGCCGCCGCTGGCAGACCGTGAAGAAGAACGCGTGGACCTGGGACAGCCGCCAGCGCACGGAAGCGGTCCACGCGGGGGTGCCGGGGCAGCTGTTCCTCGACGTCCCCGTCGCGGGCGAGCACGTGGTCCAGATCTCCCTGCGCGAGGACGGGTTCGAACTCGACAAGTGGCTCATGACCACGGATCCGAAGTACGTGCCCGAGGGCACCGGTCCTGCCGCCGTCGCTAACCGGGGTGTGATCCCGGCCCCGCACCCCGTTCCGGCCGGTTATCAGGAACTGGCCGCGCCGACCCCGGCGCCTCCGTCTGCCGCCAAGGGCGCCAAAGCCGCGAAATCCGCCAAGACAGCGACGGGAGCCGCGCCTGCCACCTCCGCGACAACCGTCACCGCCGCGTCGCTCAAGCTCGACGGCACCGGCTTTTGTCTCGACCGGGGCCAGTGGGCCGCGATCGCTCCCGACCAGCGCAAGGAAGCTGCGGTCACGTTCACCGTGCCGGTCGGCAACGGCCGTTACCATGTCACGCTGCACGCAATCGGAGAAAATGACGGCTCCTCCGAGTTCGAGGTCTGGCTCGCCGGCAGACAGGTCGGCCGCTTTGTCTGCCCGTTGTCGAACGAGATGTTCGAGGAGGGAGAGCGCTACACGCAGACGTGGCACGGCGTGGAGGTCAGCGAAGGCACGCTCGTCGAGGTGCGCGCCAAGGTCGGCTCCCGCGACGGACAGGAATGGAGCCGGGGCCGCTGGGCCAGGCTGGTCTTCCAACCCGTTCCCGGCGGCGGCGGACACGGGCAGTCGCAGCTCGCCCTCGCCCGGGAACAGCGGGCGAGAGTGTTCCGGCCGGTGCCGCGCCAGCCGCATGGCGACGGCGCCGTGCGCATCTCGGGCGAGCTGCGGGCGTGGCACAAGGTCACGCTCGAGCTCGCCGGCCCGTTCGCGGCCGAGACCGACACCGCGCCGAACCCCTTCACCGACTACCGCTGCGACGTCACGTTCACCCACGAGTCCGGCTCGCCCAGCCACACGGTGCCGGGATACTTCGCCGCCGACGGCCGCGCGGCCGAGACCTCCGCCACGGCCGGCACCGCGTGGCGCGCGCACCTGTCGCCCGACCTGCCCGGCCGGTGGCACTACCGCGTCGCCTTCACCCACGGCCCGCGCGCGGCGACCCACGGCGGCGGCGCGCCACTCGCGCCCTTCGACGGCCGGAGCGGATCCTTCACCGTCGGCACCTCCGACAAGACCGGTGCGGACTTCCGCGCCCGCGGCCGGCTCGTGTATCGCGGTGGCCATTACCTCATCCGCGCCGGCACCGGCGAGCCGTTCCTCAAGGCCGGCGCCGATGCTCCGGAGACGCTCCTCGCCTATGCCGACTTCGACGACACGCTCGCGCTGAAGAAGGAAGTCCCGCTCAAAACCTGGTCGCCCCACGTCGCCGACTGGCGCCCCGGCGACCCGACGTGGCAGGGCGGCAAGGGCAAGGGCCTGATCGGCGCGGTGAACTACCTCGCGGGCAAGGGCGTCAACGCGGTCTCGTTTCTCACCTACAACGCCGCCGGCGACGGCGACAACATCTGGCCCTTTGTCGCGCGCGACGAGAAGCTGCACTACGACTGCTCCCGGCTCGACCAGTGGGAAACGGTCTTCGCGCATGCGCAGGCGCGGGGCGTCTTCCTCCACTTCAAGCTGCAGGAGAACGAGAATGACGACCACCGCGCCGGAGCGAACAAGCACCCGAAGGTGATTCCCGAGGCGCTCGACGGCGGCGCCACCGGCGTCGAGCGGCGCCTGTATTTCCGCGAGCTCATCGCGCGCTTCGGCCATCACCTCGCGCTCAACTGGAATCTCGGCGAGGAGAACACGCAGACGCCGGAAGAACAGCGCGCGATGGCGGAGTTCATCCGCGACACCGATCCCTACGATCACCTGATCGTGATCCACAGTTTTCCCGCGCAGCAGGACGAGGTCTATGAGAACCTGCTCGGCGCGAAGTCCGTGCTGACCGGCGCCTCCGCGCAGAACAGCTGGAAGGCGGCCCACCAGCAGACGCTGCGCTGGGTCCGCGCCTCCGCCGCCGTCGGCCGCCCGTGGGTCGTATGCAACGACGAGCAGAACCCCGCCAACCAGGGCGTGCCGCCCGATCCCGGGTACCGCGGCTACGCCGGCAGGAACGCCAGCGGCAATCCCGTCGGCTACGACCTCCACGACATCCGGAAGGCGACGCTCTGAGGCACCCTCATGGCCGGCGGCGCCGGCGTGGAGTACTATTTCGGATACGCGCTTCCCGAGAACGATCTCCTGCTCGAGGATTTCCGCAGCCGCGACCGGTCGTGGGACTACTGCCGCATCGCCCTGGAGTTCTTCTCCCGCGAGAAGATTCCGCTGCTGCGCATGACCAACGCCGACGAGCTCGTCGGCAACGCCGCGCACGACAACTCCGTGTACTGCCTCGCGCAGCCGGGCGAACTCTACCTGGTCTACCTGCCGGCCGGCGGCGCGGCCCGGCTCGATCTCTCCGCCGCCGCCGGCGACTTCACCGTGGCCTGGTTCAATCCCCGCGAAGGCGGCGCCTTGCAGCCGTCCGGCACTGTCCGGGGCGGCGCCCGCGTCACGCTCTCGGCCCCCAACGCCGACGACTGGCTCGCCATCGTGCGCCGCTAGCGCCGAAGCCCTGCCGGCCGCAATTCCCGGCTCCGATTCCCGCGCCGCACGCACGACCTTCCCCCTCGCATCCCGCCCTTTCCACCCATGAAACCCCACTGGCACGCCCCTAGCCTCATTGCACTTCTCGCCGGACTGACCGCCGCGGCGATCCGCGCCCAGACGCCACCTCCCGCGGAGAAAAGCTCCGTCGTCGAACTCTCTCCCTTCGTCATCCAGGCCGACACGGAAACCGGCTGGGTGGCCACGCAGACCCTCGCCGGCTCGCGCATGAAAACGGACTTCAAGGACCTCGCGCAGCCGATGGAGGTGATGACGATGGATTTCATGCGCGACCTCGGGGTGAACAATTTCGAGCAGGCGCTCATCTACTCGACCAACATCGAGGGTCGCGACGAGATCGTCGACGGCGATGGCCTCGGCTTCGGCGTCTTCCAGCCGCGCAACACCACCCGCGTCCGCGGCCTCACCGGCGCCACGCTCTCGCGCAATTTCTTCGAGGCCGGCATGCCGACCGACAACTACAACCTCGATCGCATCACCATCGCGCGGGGACCCAACGCGATCCTCTTCGGCCTGGGCAGCCCGTCGGGAATCGTAGACGTCAGCCTCCAGCGCGCGAACCTCCAGCGCCGCAGCGTCAGCACCGAGCTCCAGTACAGTTCGGAGGACTCCCGCCGCGCCTCGCTGAATTTCAACCAGCCGATCGTCAAGGGTAAGGTCGCCCTGCGCGCCGCCTTCCTCTCCGAGGAGTCGCAGACCTTCGCGAAGCCCAACCTCGACCGGCAGGACCGCTACTACGGCGCCATCACCGCCCAGCCATTCAAGCACACGACGATCTCCGTGCATGGGGAGAAGGTGGAGCGCTTCAGCAACCGCGCGCCACGCATCACGCCCGTGGACGCCATCTCCGTCTGGGAGACCGCCGGCAGCGTGCGGGGCACGCCCTACGCCGCGGACCGGCCGGTCTTCGACAATCGCGCCACGGGCGCCGTCAACCCCGGCAACTTCACGCTGGGAAACCTCGCCAACCACCCGATCTTCGCGCGCCAGGGCAACCCGGCCGTCTGGCTCTTCGGCGCCGGCGCGGGCCTCGACGGAACGTTCCGCAGTTGGAACAACGCCGTCGCGACGCGCCAGCCCCAGGAGATCCCGGCCGCCCTCAATCCCTACGACTCGCTCGACCGCCAGGCCTTCACGCTCGGGGACGAGCGCGCCTCGCCCTTCGACGTCAATCTCTACGGCATGAGCCGCGGCCAGCGCCTGCGTTCCGATCTGGTCAACGTGTTCGTCGAGCAGCGCCTCGCGCCGGACCTGCACCTCGAGCTTGCCTACAACCAGGAGGACCTCGACGAACGCACCGCGGATTCCGGGTTCGGGGCGAACACGATCCTGGTCGACGCGAACCGCTACCTGCCCGACGGCACGACGCTCAATCCCAACGCCGGCCGCTTCTACATCCAGGGCCGGGCCACGGGCAGCGAGGTCTGGGAGAATCGCGAGGACTGGCGCGCGACGCTGTCCTATGAATTCGATTTCGGCCGGCGCTTCTCGTCCCACCGTTTCTTGAAATGGCTCGGCCGCAATCGACTCGCCGGGCTCGTTTCCGGCTCCGAATCGATCAGCCGCCGGCAGCAGCTCCAGCGCGGCATTCTCGAGCAGACGCCCACCGTCGCGGGCGTCACGTACCCGACCGGCTCCGTCGGCGCGCCCACCGGCACCGGCGCGCAGCTTTGGGCGACCAACGGCGCGCGGGATTTCCACACGCGCCTCTACCTCGACGGTTCCGCCGGCAGCCATGCCTTTCATCCGTTCGGCGATCTCTTCGGCACGTGGCGGTTCACCGATGCCGCCGGCCGGCCCATGAACGCCTGGCTGTTCGACTCGCCCTACACGAGCCGTGAGGGCTGGAAGCTTGTGCGCACCGGCTCCGGGCCCGAGGGCACCCGCTCCAACGTCCAGACGCAGATGTTCGCCTGGCAGAACTACCTCCTGAAAGACCGGCTCGTGCTGCTCTTCGGCTACCGCAAGGACACGGCGAAAAGCGCGACGATCGACCCGATCTATCAGGTGCGGGACTGGAGCGGGCTCTACCCGAGCGTCGAGGTCGCGCGCTTCGGCGGCTGGGGCGCGAGCCAGTCGGGCATCACCCGCACGTACGGCACGGTGTTCCACCTCACCCCGTGGGCATCGCTCACGTACAATCGCTCAGACACGTTCCAGCCGAACATCGGCCGCTTCGATCCCTTCGGCCGCGAATACCCGGGCGCGGTCGGCCTGGGCGAGGACGCCGGTGTTTCCCTCGGGCTTTTCGGCGGGAAGCTCGTCGCGCGCGCGAGCTATTTCACCAACACCGCCGGTCCGACCCGCGCGGGCAACCAGGGTTTCAACGACCCTTTCCGCGACCAGCTCTACAACATCGACAACGCCATGCGCACCCTCGATCCGCAGCTCCCCGTGCTCGGCGCCGGTGCGGGCGGTTACCGGGAGAAGGGCCGCGCGAACTACTGGGTGATGTTCGACGGCGAGGCGAAGGGCTACGAACTCGACCTGAGCTGGCTGCCCAACCGCCACTGGAGCTTCAAGGCCAACGCGGCCAAGCAGGAGTCGACCGAATCCAACATCGGCACCGAGTGGTTCGAGTGGATGGCCGCGCGCCTGCCCGTCTGGCGCGCGCTCAACGTGCCGGAAGGCGGCAAGACCAACCCGCGCGACGTCGACGGCAATGGCACCATCGGCACCTGGACGTGGACCACCGCCCCCTTCGATGGCAACAATCCCGCGGCGAAGACCTTTGAGCGGTACTTCAACGAGGACGTCGGCTCCGCCGTCGCCTTCATCAAGGCGGTCGACGGCCGTGGCCGCAGCCAGGGTCGCGGTCTGCGGTGGAATTTCATCGCCGACTACAAGTTCACCGAGGGCCGGCTCCGGGGGCTTGGCACCAACGTGGCCTTCCGCTACCGCTCCGCGCCCAATCTCGGCTACGGCCTGAAAACGTTGCCGGATGGCACGGTGAGCTTCGACCTCGCCAAGCCGCTCGAGGGGAAGAACGAGTTCTACACGGACGTCGGGGTAAACTACCGCGGGACTGCGAAGTATTTCGGCGGCGTCAAATATCGCGTGCAGCTCAACGTGCGCAACCTGCTCGAACCCGATCGCATCGTGCCCAATCGCGTGCTCTCCACCGGGCAGTACGTCGCCTGGGCCCGCGTCGAACCGCGGCTGTTCGTGTTCACGGTCGGTTTCGATCTGTGACGCGCCGAGCCGGTACCGTTCAGGAAAGGTGGTGCCGCGTGTCCCCAGGCGGCTGACGTTCCACCGATCCGTCCGCAGCGGCTTGGGGTCGTCACTTCCGCGCCGATCCCGCCTTTGACCAGACCGTGCTCGTGGCGCTCACCGGGTTCGGCGCCGTGGTCGACCCCAAGAGTCCGGCGCCCGAAGGTGTGAGGTGAGGCCTGAGGTGTTCGATTGTCCTCAAATCCGAAATCCGACCCGGAACTGCCCGGACATTCATCTGACTATTGCGGCATCCCATTCCCCCACATGAAACCAAGCACCCAAAATAAACTCAAAGGTACCGCGAACGTAGTTAAGGGCAAAACCAAGGAACTGGCCGGCAGAGCGGCCAACAAGCCGGCGCTGACACTCGAAGGCAAGGCGCAGAAAACCGGCGGCAAGATCCAGCAGTCGGTGGGCAAATCCCAGAGCCGCAAAGGTCGCTGAAGTCAGGCCCACCGCAGATTCACCGGGGAGTCTCGCCCAACCGGGCGATCGGCGGGCGCGAGGACGCCGTGACGCGGGCGATGGAACAGTTTCACGATTCACTGTCCGTCCGTTGACGGTCAGGCTCGTCAGGCCCCTCTGCTCATTCCGATACCGTACGAGTACGAGCCGTACGAGTACGAGTTGCGGGCCGCACATGCACCCTGCGCTGACCTGATCCCCTCCGACCGGGCCGCTCTGAGGTGGCGCGGCTTGTCCCCAAGCCGCTGCGGTCGGATCAGCCGAACGTCAGACGTTTGGGGACAAGCGGTTCCTCCCTGGAAATCCGGCGGACTTCCGCCGCCTCCGCGCCAATTCACGCCCGCTTCATCAGGACTTCACCCTTCCAGGCCAAGATGGGGACGCATGATCGTTTCCCTTCTTCGTCCCATTTCCCGAGCACTCGCGGCGCTGGCGCTCGGTGTCTTGGCGCTTTCAAGCACGCGCGCCGCGACCACCCACCTGACGACCCGCATGGAGCAGGTGGTGCAGAAGCAGGTCGGAGCCGACCGCTTCACCGGCGCCGTGCTCGTGGCGCGGAACGGTGAGGTGATCTTTGATCGCGCCTACGGTCTGGCCAATCGCGAGTGGGAGATTCCGAACACGCCGGAGACACATTTCCGGATCGGGTCCGTCACCAAGCAGTTCACGGCGGTGGCGACGCTGTTGCTGGCGGAGCGCGGCAAGCTGAAGCTCACCGACCCCGTCTCGGCGCACTGGACGGGCGCTCCGGAAACGTGGAGCAAAGTCACGCTGCATCACCTCCTGACGCAGACCTCAGGGATTCCCAATGTCACCCGCGACCCCGAGTTCATCCGGTGGAAGTTCCTGCCCACGACGGTGCGCGAGATGGTGGGCCGTTTCCGCGATCAACCGCTGGAGTTCGCGCCGGGCGAGCGCCACGCGTACAGCAATTCCAACTACCTCGTGCTGGGACTGGTCATCGAAGAGGTGAGCGGGCGGACCTTCGGTGAATTCCTGCGGGAAAACATCCTGGACCCGCTCGGGCTGAACCGCACCGGGCTGGACTCGAACCTTGAGCTTCTGCCGCGCCGCGCGAGCGGCTACTGGGTCCGGGGCGAGCGCATCGGCAACGCGCCGTACAGCGACATGTCGGTGCCGCACGCGGCGGGCGCGATGTATTCGACGACCCATGACTTGTGGCGCTGGGCTGAGGCCGTGCTGGGACCCGGCGGCGGGCTTCTCAGCGCCGAGTCGCGGACCAAGCTGCTGACGCCCGCACGGGACAACTATGCCTGCGGTCTGCGCGTGGCGGACTTTCAGGGGCGCAAAGTGGTGGAGCATGGCGGAAACATCGCCGGATTCTCGTCTCATCTTCGCCACTATCCCGACCAAGGGCTGACCCTTGTCGTGCTCTCGAACCTCTCGACGGGCCGGCCGGTCCCGGAAGACATCCTCCGTGAACTTGCGACCCTTGTACTCGACGGCGACGGGGGCCGGAAACCGGGGGCGCAACCCGTGCGCGTGTCCGCGGCGGCGCTGGAAGCCTACTGCGGCGTCTACGATGTCGGCCGTGGAACCCGCGTCACCTTCAAGCTGGTGAACGGCGATCTGGCGGCGCAGCCCGAAGGAGCGCCCGAGGCGAAACGTGTCACTCCACTCTCGGAATCGACCTTTCTCCTCTCTTCCGGCGACACGGAGATCGAATTCGTCCGCGAGGCGAGCGGCAAGGTCACGCACCTGGTGATGCGTCGGGATGGCCGGATGCGCACAGCGCCGCGCGTCTCGGACTAGCCTCATGCGGCCACTGGACTTCAATGGCCCAGGGACGACCGAGCCAATGACGCCGTTTGCCCGTAAATCGCCAACGCCGGCGGACACTCCGAGGGGTGGAGCGGCTTGTCCTCAACCCGGGGCTGAGGGATCCGCCAATGGTCAGCCGCCTGGGGACAGGCAGCTCCACCCTGACTGCACCCTCGGTTAAGGCGCATTCCATTCAAGTCACGGACATTTTCGCTCATGTCTGACGGGGCGGAAACCTCACCGCGCCCATCGGATCCTCCCTGCGGAATGTCTGGAAATCCGGGTGCGCGGCCCTACGCTGCGCCCGTCCGTGCCGCGATCGCGCGGCAACGGCGCCTCACCTCGCCCCACCCTGTCCTGGCGCACCGCCTGTCCGATGTCCCGGCTGATTCCCTCCCTTCTCTGCGGCCCGCTCTTCGCGATCGGAATCCAGCTCGCCGGCGCCGCCGAGCTGCTGACCTACAATCGCGACATCCGGCCGATCCTCTCGGAGACCTGCTTTGCGTGCCACGGGCCTGACCAGGCGAAACGCAAGGCCGGCCTGCGCCTCGACGTCCGCGAGGCGGCGACCCGGCCGCTCGACTCGGGCGCCACCGCCTTTGTCCCCGGCGACCCGGCCGCCAGCGAGGCGCTGGTGCGCATTCTTTCCTCGGACCCCGACGTCCAGATGCCGCCGCCCGATTCGAATCATCGCCTGACCGGCGCGCAGAAGGAGATCCTGCGCCGCTGGGTCGCCGCCGGCGCGACGTACGAACGACATTGGGCGTTCGAGCCGATCCGGCGGGCGCCCGCCACGGGCGACGCCATCGACTTTTTCGTCCGTCAGCGGCTCGCGCAGGTCGGCCTCACGCCGTCGCCGGCCGCGCCGCCGGCGACCCTCCTGCGCCGCGTCAGCCTCGACCTCACCGGGCTGCCGCCGACGCCCGCGGAGGCGGCGGCGTTCCTGAAGGATGTGCAGGCGCGAGGCATCGACTCCGCGTACGAGGCAGTCGTCGACCGGCTCCTACGTTCTCCGCGCTACGGAGAACGCATGGCCTGGCCCTGGCTCGAGGCGGCGCGCTATGCAGACACCGACGGCTACCAGAACGACGGTCCCCGCGAGATGTGGCGCTGGCGCGATTGGGTCATCGACGCGTACAACGCGAACATGCCGTTCGACCAGTTCACGATCGAACAGCTCGCGGGCGACCTGCTGCCGAATCCCACGCACGAGCAGTTGATCGCGACGGCCTTCAACCGCAACAACCGCTACAACTCCGAGGAGGGAATCCCGATCGACGAATACCTGCTGGAGAACGCGGTCGACCGCGTCGACACCACGGCGACCGTGTGGATGGGCCTGACCGTGGGCTGCGCGCGATGCCACGACCACAAGTACGATCCGGTCTCCCAGAAGGAATACTACCAGCTCGTCGACTACTTCAACGACGTGGCGGAATCGGGCCGCGCCACGCGCCCGGGCAACTCGGAACCCTGGATCAAGACGCCCACCGCCCCGCAGCGCGCGAAGCTGGCCGCGTTGGCCGCGAAGGTGCGGGAGGCACGCGTCGCGCTGGACCAGGCGGCAACCGCCATCGAGCCCGCACAGCGGGCATGGGAGCAGTCCGCCGCGCCGAAGGGACACGCCCTGCGCCACGGCCTGGATCACTACTTTGCCTTCGATGGGGAAGAGAAGAACGTCACCGCCCGCGAATCCGGCAGCGCCTTGCGGCCCGGACTGCAGGGCAATGCGGCGACGACGACCGACGAAGGGCACTTCGAGCTGACGCCGATACCCGGCCTGATCGGCAACGGGCGATTCTCGGTCGCGTTCTGGCTGAAGCCGGACCAGGTCGAGTCCGGGCCGGTGCTGTCGAACGAAGCGGCCGGCACAATGCGCAACGGCATCCTGGTCGAAATGGTGGACGGCCGCCTGCGCTGGAACATCAACACCCGCTGGATCTCCGGCGTCTCGACGGTCGAATCGCGTCGCCAGCTAAAACCCGGCGAATGGGTCCACGTGACCCTCACCAACGACGGCACGCGGCGGGCGGCCGGCATGAAACTTTACCTGGACGGCGCGGAGCAGCCGGTGAACGTGATCCGCAACACGAACAGCAACGTCGCCAACCGGGCGCAGAACACGCCCCTGCGCGTCGGCTACAGCAAGCACGTCGGCCGCTGGCGCGGGCAGGTCGACGAACTCCGGTTCTACACGACGCGCACGCTCACGCCCGACGAGGCGCGCTGGCTGGCCGTGCGGGAAACGCCGGAGGCGATCGCGCGCCTGCCCGAGGGCGCGCGCACGCCGTCCCAGCGTGAACTGCTGCGGCTCGCCTTCCTCGAGCAGGGGGCGGCGCCGGAGCAGCGGACGCTGCTCGAGGGGTTGCACCGCGCCGAGCAGGCGCTGCTCGCCTACGACGACAGCCTGCCGACCACGATGATCATGCGCGACCTGCCGGAGGGGCGGCCGTCGTTCGTGCGGTTGCGCGGCGTCTACGACGCGCTCGGCGAGCGCGTGTCGCCGGGCGTGCCGGCGGTCCTGCCGCCGCTGCCGGCCGGGGCGAAGAACGACCGGCTCGCGCTGGCACGCTGGCTGGTGAGCCCCGGGCACCCGCTCACGGCGCGCGTGACCGTCAACCGCCACTGGCAGCTCCTCTTCGGCCGCGGATTCGTGGCGACGCCGGAGGACTTCGGCGCGCAAGGTGAGCTGCCGAGCCACCCGGAACTGCTCGACTGGCTCGCCGCGGAATTCATCGCGAGCGGCTGGGACGTGAAGGCACTCATGAAGCGGATGGTGCTCAGCGCGACCTACCGGCAGGATTCGCGCGCGACGGCCGCGCACCGGGAACTGGATCCCGCGAACCGCTGGCTCGCGCGCGCCCCGCGGCTGCGCCTGCCCGGCAACGTGCTGCGCGACCAGGCGTTCCTGGTCTCAGGCCTGCTCGTGGAACAGCAGGGCGGGCCGTCGGTGTTCGCCTTTCAGCCCGACGGGCTGTGGGAGGAGGCAAGCAACGCCCGCTACACGCCCGGGAAGGGGGCCGATTTGTATCGGAGAAGTCTGTATACTTACTGGAAGCGCACGCTGGCGCCGCCGACCATGGCGCTGCTGGACGCCGGCGACCGCGAGTATTGTTCGGTCAAGCCGCGCAGCACGAACACGCCCCTGCAGGCGCTGACCCTGCTGAACGAGCCGACCTTCGTCGCGGCAGCCCGCAAGCTGGCGGAGCGGATGCTCACCGAGGGTGGCGATTCCGACGCGGACCGCGTCACGTTTGGCTTCCAAGCGGTCGCGAACCGGGCCCCGACCCCGGCCGAGCTGACGGTGCTCGGCGCCGCGCTGGCGTCGTACCGGCGGGAATTTGAAGCGGCCCCGACGGCGGCGACCGCGGTCCTGAAGGCGGGCCGGGCTCCCGCCGCGAAGTCGCTGCCTCCAGTGGAAATCGCCGCCGCGACCGCCCTCGCCAACGTCCTGCTCAACCTCGACGAGGTCATCACCCGCGAATAATCCGCCATGAGTTCGGACCTCTATCACGCCGCCTTCCGCCCCACTCGCCGGCAGTTCCTCGG
The DNA here is from genome assembly GCA_937952235.1 of uncultured Opitutia bacterium. GTDB lineage: Bacteria > Verrucomicrobiota > Verrucomicrobiia > Opitutales > Opitutaceae > ER46. The sequence goes on from CALFZM010000373.1 coordinate 35,842, forward strand.
CCGCGCCACCGCCGCCATGGGCAGCCTGGCCCTCGCCGCCCTGCTCGACCCGTCCCTCGCCCGGGCGGCGGCGGGCCTGCCCGGGCTCGTCCGCTCGAACGCGCGCGCCAAGCGCATCATCTATCTCTTCCAGTCCGGCGGACCGGCCCAGCACGATACGTTTGACTACAAGCCGCAGCTCGACCGGCTGCACGGGCAGGAGACGCCGGCGTCAGTCTTCAACGGCCAGCGGCTTACCGGCATGACCGCGGGCCAGAGCTCGTTTCCCGTCGCGCGCTCGATCTTCAAATTCCAGCAGCACGGGCAGTCGCGCGCCTGGGTGAGCGAAGCGATGCCGCATCTCGCGGGCGTGGTGGACGACCTATGCTTCATCCGCTCGATGCACACGGAGGCGATCAATCACGACCCGGCAATCACGTTCCTCCAGACCGGCTTTCAGATCGCAGGGCGCCCGAGCATCGGGGCGTGGCTCAGCTACGGCCTGGGCAGCGAGAACGAGAACCTGCCGGCCTTCGTCGCGATGCTCTCCGGGCGCGGCGATCAACCGCTCTACGATCGCCTTTGGGGCGCCGGCTTCCTGCCTTCGGTGCACCAGGGCGTGCGCCTCCGTTCCGGCAAGGACCCGGTGCTGTACCTGAACAACCCCGAGGGATTCAGCGCGGGCCTGCGGCGCCAGACCCTGGATCACCTCGGCACGCTGAACCGCCTCCGCCTCGACGTCACGGGTGATCCCGAGATCGAGACGCGCATCGCGCAATACGAGATGGCGTACCGGATGCAGGCTTCTGTGCCCGATCTCACCGACATCGCGCAGGAGCCCGCGAGCACCTTCGAGCTTTATGGCGAGGACGCGCGAAAGCCCGGCACCTACGCCTACAACGCGCTCCTCGCCCGGCGCCTGACCGAACGCGGCGTGCGCTTCGTCCAGCTCTTTCACCGGGGTTGGGATGCGCACACCGGACTGCCCGGCCAGCTTCGGGCGCGCTGCCGCGAGACCGACCAGCCCACCGCCGGGCTGATCAAGGATCTCAAGCAGCGCGGACTGCTCGACGACACGATCGTGGTGTGGGGCGGCGAGTTTGGGCGGACGGTTTACTGCCAGGGCGATCTCGCCGCGAACAACTACGGACGCGACCATCACCCGCGGTGCTTCACGATGTGGGTGGCGGGTGGCGGCTTCAAACCCGGTCTGACCTACGGCGCGACCGACGACTTTAGCTACAACATCGCCGAGAACCCCGTCAGCGTGCACGACCTCCATGCCACGCTGCTCCATCAACTCGGCGTCGACCACGAGCGGCTCACTTTCAAGTTCCAGGGCAGGCATTACCGCCTGACGGATGTGCACGGCCGGGTGGTGCAACCGCTGCTGGCGTAGGTCCCATCGGCCCACCCTTCCAGATGCCGGGATATCGCATCCCGCAGAGTATCCAATCCTTGGGCACGGACCTGGCCGCCAGCGCTGAGGTCACTCAGCCGGACTCATGCCGTTGGCCTTCAGCTCAACCGTGAGAACGACCGCACTGAATGGTGGAGCGGCTTGTCCTCAAGCTGCTGCGGACCGGTCCACCGCACGTCAGCCGCCTGGGGACAGGCGGCTCCACCGCAACCGCATCGTTCCGGCTCAGACTTCGTCGCCCGACCGCGATTCGAAAAATGCCACAGCCGCTTGCGGAGGGCTGCGATCCGTCGCAGCCGCGGCGTGATCGGTCCCCGCTCCTGGCGCCGTCCAACGGGGTCTGCCTGTTACATGTTACCGAATTCTCCCGTCCAGCCGGTGCAATAGGGACCCGTTTCTAACATGTAACAGGCAGACCCGGTTTGCCCGGTCTCGTTCGAGCGACCTCATCCTTGTCAGACGCTTCACTTCAGCCAGAACCTCTCCACCTCATGAGAATCCTGTACCGGCTTTCCCTTTTCGTGGCTCTCCTGACGTGGGCTGCGATCGCCGCCGAGCCGACGACCCAGCGCCCCAATTTCGTCGTCTTCATCGCGGATGACCACACCGCGATCGACTCGGAGCCGTACGGTTCAACCGAGGTGCGCACGCCCCAGATGGCGAAGCTGGCCGCCGAGGGAATGCGCTTCACCCAGGCGTTCGTCGCCTCGCCGGCCTGCGGCCCGAGCCGCACCGCCTTGCTCACCGGCCTGTGGTCCGCCCGGAATGGAGCCGAACCCAACCACAAGCCCAAGAATCCCGGCGTCGCCTCACTCCCGCCGGTGCTCAAGGCCCTGGGGTACGAAACCGCCGCCATCGGCAAGGTCGCGCACAACACCTACGCGGCAGGACATGGCTTCGACCATATCGAAGGCCCCAATCCCGGCTTCGCCGACACCCAGGCCGTCGCGAGATTCCTTGCCACCCGCGACCGAACCAAGCCGCTCTGCCTCTTCGTTGGCACCCGGCATCCCCATACCGTCTGGAGCGCAGACCCCGCCTACGATCCCGCGAAGGTCAGCCTGCCGCCAGCCCACGTGGACACCCCAGTCACCCGTCGGGAATGGACCCGCTATCTCACGGATGTCACCAAGGCCGACACGCTGCTCGGCGAGGTGCGCGCCCTGGCCCGGCAGCATCTTTCCGCCGACACCGTGTTCGTGTACACCGCCGACCATGGCGCCGCCTGGCCGTTCTCCAAGTGGACTCTCTACGACGCCGGCATCCGCACGCCGCTCCTCGTCGCCTGGCCAAGTCGTATCCGCCCGGGAACCACCAGCGATGCACTGGTATGCTGGCCCGACCTGCTTCCGACATTCATCGAGCTGGCCGGCGGGCGCGTTCCCGCCGACATCGACGGCCGGTCCTTCGTCGGCGTCCTGCGCGGGACCACGACCGGGCACCGCGACCGCATTTTCGCCACGCACAGCGGCGATGGGAATTTCAACGTCTTCCCGATCCGCGCGGTTCGTAC
>CALFZM010000374.1 GCA_937952235.1 uncultured Opitutia bacterium
GCCGTGGTCGTGGGTGTACAACTCGCAGGCGTCGAGGGCGGTGGCGTCGATGCCGTCGATTTCGAACAGCCGCTGGACCATGCCGCCGGCCTTCGTGCCCTGGAAGACGACGGAGACTTCCTCCCGCTGGTTCATCTCGGCCCACGAGACGGCGAACGACATCGCCTGCCCCGTCTTGAACGTCACGAAGCCGTGTGCCGCCGCCTCGACGTCGGTCACGCCCTTGGCCACGTCCGGGATGCCCCACGGGCCCTTGAAGGACTTGTCGTCGATGTGATCGTTGAACGTCCGCGCCAGCACGTGCGCGGGCTCCGGGTATCCCATGAAATAAAGCCCGAGGTCGATCATGTGCAGCAGGTCGATCAGGGGGCCGCCGCCGGAGAGCGCCTTGGTGGTGAACCAGCCGCCGAAGCCGGGGATGCCGGTGCGGCGGATCCATTTCGCCTGGCAGGTGTTGATCGTGCCGACCGTGCCCGCGCGGATGTACTCCATCATCGCGTAGCTCTCGGGCCGGGCGCGGTTGTTGAAGTTGAACATCAGCGTGCGTTTCGCCTGCTTCGCCGCGGCCTGCATCTTCGCCATCTCCGCCGCGCTGAGCGCCGGCGGCTTCTCGCAGAACACGTGCTTGCCGGCCTTCAGCGCCTGCAGCGCGAGCGGGGCGTGGAACTTGTTCGGGACGATGATCGACACCGCGTCGAGATCAGGCTGCCGCAGCAGCTCGGCCACGTCGGAGCTTACCCGCGCGATGCCGTGCTTGGCGGCCGCCAGTTCGGCGGCGGCGGCATTGACGTCGGCCAGCGCGACGATCTCGGCGCCGGCCTCGCGGAACCCCTTGGCGTGATAAGCGGCCATGCCGCCGGCTCCGATGATGGCGATTTTCGTGCTCATGTGGTTGAAGTAGCGAGTAGCGAGTAGGGAGTAGCGAGTAGGGAAGGCAGGTGCGAGGCCTGATGCTCGCTACTCGCTACCCGCTACTCACTACTTCAGCGGGCGTCAGCCCTTCCGGTCGAACTGCGCGTCGAAGACGATCGAGCTCGAGGGAAAGTCGATCTTGCGGACGAACGCGGCGGCCTCGGCGGCGCCATGGAAGCGGTCCATCCGGCTGTCCTCCCACTCGACGCTGAGCGGGCCGCGGTAGCCGACGTCGTTCAGGGCGACGATGATGTCCTCGAACTTGATGTCGCCGTGCCCCAGCGAGCGGAAATCCCAGAAGCGGCGCGCGTCGCCGAAGCTGACGTGCCCGCCGAACACGCCGACGGTGCCGTCGCCGTGGCCCCACCACACGTCCTTCATGTGCGCGTGGAAGATGCGGTCGCCGAAGGCGCGGATGAATTTCACGTAGTCGACACCCTGGTAGCCCAGGTGCGACGGGTCGTAGTTGAAACCGAAGCGCTTGTGGCCCTTCACCGCGGCGATCGCGCGCTGCGCGCTGGCGATGTCGAACGCGATCTCGGTCGGATGCACCTCCAGCGCGAAGTTCACGTCGGCCTTGTCGAAGGCCTCGAGGATCGGGCCGAAGCGCTTCGCGAAGTCGGCGTAGCCGGCATCCCAATACGCCTGCGAGGTCGGCGGGAACGCGTAGATCGAGTGCCAGATGCTCGAGCCGGTGAAGCCGTTGACCACCGCGGGAAAATCGTCCTTCGCGCCGCGCCCCGGCTTGGCGTCGAAGAACGCGCGCGCGGCCTTCGCCGCCTGCGCCAGCTTCTTCGCCGCCCGCTTGCGCACGCCCTCGGGATCGCCGTCGCCCCAGACGTCGGCCGGCAGGATCGAGCGGTGGCGCTCGTCGATGTGGTCGCACACGGCCTGGCCCACGAGGTGGCTCGAGATCGCGTGGCAGGTGAGGCCGTGGTCCTGCAGCAGCGCCCACTTTTCCTGGACGTACTTCTTGCCGCTCGTCGCAGCATCGACGTCGAAGTGGTCGCCCCAGCAGGCGAGCTCGACGCCGTCGTAGCCCATCTTCTTCACGAGCGGGGCCAGCTTTTCCAGGGAGAGATCGGCCCATTGGCCGGTGAACAGGGTGACGGGGCGGGGCATGGCGGAGGGATTGAGGCGATTGGTTTCGCCGTGGGTGCGTCACGCGGCAAGTCGAAAGCTGGCGGGACCGATGAACGCGCGCGAACCCGGAGGCGAAGAACCGGGCGCGGACCCCACGCTTGCACTCCCTGGACGGGCGGAGAAACGTGGGGCATGCGACGGTCGTATTCCTCCGCCTCCCTGCTGGTTTTTCTCTGCCTCCTCGCCGGCGTCCTGCACGGCGCCGCGCCGCGGCCCAACATCGTGTGGATCGTCACCGAGGACAATTCCAAGCACCAGCTCCGGCTCTACGACCCGGCGGGCGCGCCGATGCCCCGCATCGAGCGGCTCGCGGCCGGCGGGATCGTGTTCAATCACGCGTTCTCCCATTCGCCGGTGTGCTCGGTGTCGCGCAGCACCATCATCACCGGCGCCTACGGTCCGCGGATCGGCTCGCAGTATCACCGCCGGTCCGAGCTGGCCCCGATGCCCGGCGGGTTGCGCATGTTCCCGTACTACCTGCGGGAGGCGGGGTATCGCACGACGAACCAGGCGAAGACCGACTACAACCTGCGCGACGACGGGATGTGGGACGAATCGTCCGCCCGCGCGACCTACCGCGACCGCAAGCCGGGCCAGCCGTTCTTCCACGTGCAGAACTTCGAGACCACGCACGAGAGCCGGCTGCAGTTTCCGCCCGCCGACCTCGCGACGAAGCCCAACGAGACCGCCAGCCGCGACGTCACGCTCGCTCCCTATCACCCGGACACGCCCCTGATGCGCTACACCTACGCGCGGGAGCGGGACCAGCACCTCGCGGTGGACCGCCAGATCGGAGAGTTCCTCGACCAGTTGCAGGCGGATGGCGTGCTGGAGGACACGATCATCTTCTACTACGGCGACCACGGCGGGGTGCTGCCGCGCAGCAAGGGTTACATCTACGAGACGGGCGTGCATGTGCCGCTGGTCGTGCACGTGCCGGAAAAGTGGCGGGCCCTGGCTCCGTTCGCGCCGGGCTCCCGCGTCGACGGCTTCGTGGGGTTCGTCGATCTCGCGCCCACCGTGCTGCGGCTCGCCGGCGTCGAGCGTCCGGCGGCGATGGACGGGCGGGCTTTCCTCGGCGCCGGGGTGACGGCAGGCGAGGTGAACGCGCGCGACGAAACCTACAGCTACGCGGATCGTTTCGACGAGAAATACGACCTCGTGCGCGCGGTGCGGAAGGGAAAATGGAAGTACCTCCGCAGCTACCAGCCGTTCAATCCCGACGCGCTGCACAACAATTACCGCTACCAGCAGGCGGCATTTGCCGAGTGGCGCGACCTGTACCGGGCGGGGAAGCTGAATGCCGTGCAGCGGCAGTTCTTCGAACCGCGGGCGCCGGAGGCGCTGTACGACGTGGAGCGCGACCCTTATGAGACCGTCAACCTGGCCGGCGATCCCGCGCATGCGGCGGTGCTCGGCGACCTGCGGGCACGGTTGAGCGGCTGGGTGAAAGGCCTGCCCGACCTCAGTTTCCTGCCGGAGCCGGTCCTGTTGCGCGAGGCGTACGCCGATCCGGTGGCGAGCGGCCGGCAGCGGCGGGAGGAAATCGCGCGGCTCGTGGCGATCGCGGACCTGCAGCTCGAGCCGTTCGCGGCGGCGCGGCCGCGGCTCGAGGCGGCGCTCGGCTCCGCTGGCGCGTGGGAGCGCTACTGGGCGCTGATCGCGTGCAGCAGCCACGGCCGGGCGGCGGAACCGCTGGCCGCGAGGGCAAAGCGCCTCGCCGCGGACGATCCGGAACGGCTGGTGCGCGTGCGCGCGGCGGAATTCCTGGCGCTGATCGGCGCGCAGGATCCCCAGCCCGCGATCCTGGGGGCGCTCCGGGCGGCAGGCGATCCGGTGGAAGCCAACCTGATCCTCAACACCGTGGTTCTGCTGCGTGACCGCCAGCCGGGTCACGCCTTCGCCATCGATCCGGCCTGGTTTCCGCCGGCCTGGCGCAACGACAGCGGCAACCAGATGACGCGCCGGCTCGAGTACCTGGTGCCCGGATTTCGCGTGGAGGCGCCGGCGGGAAAGAAAAAGAAGAAGGCGAAGTAACCGGGAGTCCTGGGAGCGCGGCCGTCCCCGGCCGCAATGGGATCGAGGGCGGCGCTCCCCGGTGGACGAGGCGCCGTCGAGCGGCCTCAGGTCGTCGCGCCGCTGATCAGCGCGGGCTCGAGCACGTGTTGCATGGACTGGGGGCTGCCGAGCGCCTCGATGGCGAGCCGTCCCATCGCGCGGAAATCGTACCGCAGGCAGCTGATCCCGGCCTTGGTGGCGAAGTCGGTGCCCATGACCGACAGCAGGCCGACGCGCTCGGGGCAGGGCAGGCCCGCCTCGCGCGCGGCGGCGGCAAGGAGGATGGCGACATTGTCCTCCGGGCACACGAGCGCGGTCCGCTGGCCGGAACGGCCCAGGCGCTGGATCAGGGCGGAGCGGTCGCGGTCCGTCCGGCCGGAGACCACGGCGCCCAGCCGGCTGCGGCAGCCGGTTTCCTCCGCGGCGAACTCGAGCGCGGCGATGAACTCGGCGATGGCCGGATCGCCCGAGAACGGCTCCACCGGGATGATCTGCTCGAAACCGCGCCCGAGCAGGTGCGTGAGGGCCTTGAGCGTGCCGGAGCGGAAATTCGCCCGCACGTTGCTGTAGCCTTCGACCGCGCACGTGCGAAACAGCACCACCGCCGGCTTCAGCCGCTGGCTCTGCAGCCGCAGCGCCTCGTCGCTCCACACGTGGTCGAGCACGAAGCCGCCCGCGGCGCTGCCGTGGCGGTCGAGGAAATTGGTGAGGATCGCGCGCTGCTGCGCCACGGGCGCGAAGACCGGCGGCTCGTGCGGCTCGGGGTGGTTGACGAGCAGCTCGTCGTGCCACAGCAGCATCGTGCGATGCAGCGCGCCGCAGCCCAGGCTGATGCCCTCGAGCAGCTCGCGGTACTGCTCGCTCCCCAGCTCGAGCCGGCGGATGAGGCAGGCCACCGGCTTGGGGCGGTCGAGCAGGGCGCGCGCGGTGGACGGGTAGTAGCGTCCGCTCGTGGGATGCTGCCAGATCTCGCCTTCCTGCGTCAGGCGCTGCAGCACGCGGAACGCCGTCGTGTTCGCCACGCCGAGCATGTGGCCGAATTCGCGTGTCGTCGGCAGCGGCTGGTCGGACGGGGCATCCGCCACCACCTGCCGGACCCTCCCGGCGAGATCGCCCGGCGCGACATCGGGGCGGACGGCAGGACGCGAGCGTAACTTGGGGGTTGGCATGGAAGGCCTGAGGATGCGCAGCGGGCGCGCAACGCAAGCGCGATATCGAAAACAGAGGGGTAGTGTTGCACAACATCGCGCGAGTCCGCGCCGCCACCCGGCGCCACCGCCGCGGGGGCGGCGCGGCGATCCCGGCCTGCGCGACCGGCGCGGCAACATGGCAATTGTGTTGCCACACCGGGCGAACGTGACTCGATCCGGACGTCCTCGCGCCCGTCGCTTCGCGATGCCAGCGGCGGCAGGACCGTGGCCCCTCATCGCCCCGGTCCTCCGTCCACGCCGGCGCGGCTTTCACCCCTCACCGCCCGCTTTCCGCCCCCGTGTCCTCCCCTTTCCGCCTCCTGCCGGCCGCCGCGCGGCTGGCCGCCCTCGCGCTGGTTTCCGGCGGCGCCCTGGCGTCGGTGCGCGGCCAGGCCGGCCGCGACTGGGCCGTCTATCTCGGCGACGAGCACCGCAGCCACTATTCCACGCTCGCGCAGATCGACGTCGCGAACGTCTCGCAGCTCGAGGTCGCGTGGTCCTACTCCTCCGGTGACTTCAAGCCGGGCACGCGCGCGCAGATCCAGTGCAATCCCCTGGTCGTCGACGGCGTGCTGTACGGCACGACCGCGCTGCAGGTGCTGGTGGCGCTCGATGCGGCGACCGGGCGGGAGCTCTGGCGCTTCGATCCCCGCACGGACGGCAAGTCGCGGACGAGCGACGTGCGCCACCGCGGGCTCGTGTATTGGTCGCACGGAGACGACCGGCGCCTCATCCTCGCGCACGACCACTACCTCTACGCCGTCGCGCCGGACACCGGGCGGCTCGTGACCTCGTTCGGCGCGGGGGGCATGCTGGACTTCAAGGCGGGCTGGGCCGGGGAGCGCACGAGTTTCCTGCTGAACTCGGGCACCCCCGGCCTCGTGTTCGAGGACCTCTACATCATGCCGGTGCGCACGACCGAGTCGCACCAGGGCGCCGCGCCGGGCCACGTGCGCGCCTATAATCTCCGCACGGGCGAGCTCGCGTGGACCTTCCACACCATCCCGCGGCCGGGCGAGTTCGGCCATGAGACCTGGCCGCCCGAGGCGTGGAAGTATGCCGGCGGCGCCAACTGCTGGGCCGGCATGGCGCTCGATCGCGAGCGCGGGCTGCTCTTCGTGCCGACGGGGTCGGCGACGTACGATTACTGGGGCGGGTACCGGATCGGCGACAACCTGTTTGCGAACAGCCTGCTGTGCCTCGACGTGCGCACGGGCCGGCGCCGGTGGCACTATCAGTTTGTCCGCCACGACCTGTGGGACCGCGACCTGCCGGCGCCGCCGAACCTGTTCACCCTGCGGCGGGACGGCCGGGAGATACCCGCCGTGGCGCAGCCGACGAAGTCGGGCCATGTGTTCGTCTTTCACCGCGAGACCGGCGAACCGTTGTTTCCGATCGAGGAGATCGCCGTTCCGACCTCGGACATTCCCGGCGAGGTGACGGCGCCGACGCAGCCGCGGCCGCTGAAACCGGCGCCGATCAGCCGGCAGTCGATGACCTACGACGACATCATGGGCGTCACGCCGGCGGCGCGGAAGGCCGCCATCGAGCGCTTCAGCCGCCTGCGGCAGTCCGTCCCGTTCCAGCCGCCGAGCCGCGAGGGCACGATCATCGCCCCCGGGCTCGACGGGGGCGGGGAGTGGGGCGGCGCCGCGGTCGATCCCGAGGGCATCATGTACATCAACGGCAGCGACCTTCCCTGGATCCTCACGCTCGTTGAGGCGGCGGATGGTGGCCGGGTGGGCGGTGCGGGTCGCGGCCACTACCTGCAATTCTGCGCGTCGTGCCACTCCGCCGACCTCGCCGGCAACCCCCTGCAGAACATCCCTGCGCTCGCCGGCATCGGCGGCCGGCTCCCGCGGGCGGAGATCGTCGCGCGCGTCACCATGGGCAAGGGGGCCATGCCGGCGTTCGGATTCCTCCCGCCGGAGATGGTCAACGGAATCGCGGACTACCTCATCGATCCCGCCGCGCGGAGGGCGCCGTCCTCCGCCCGGGCCGCAGTGCCGCCGCCGGGAGCGGCCGCGTCGGAGTCGAGCGTCGTTCCCTGGGTGCTCACGCGGCCGGAGCGTTTCCTCGACGCGGAAGGGTTCCCGGTCGTGAAACCCCCGTGGGGCGCCTTGAACGCCATCGACCTCAACACGGGCGAGACCCTGTGGCGCGTGCCGCTCGGCGAGTACCCGGAACTGACGGCCCGGGGTTTTCCTCCCACGGGCACCGAAAGCTACGGCGGGCCGGTGGTGACCGCCGGCGGCCTCATTTTCATCGCCGCGACGAGCGACGAGAAGATCCGCGCCTTCGAGCGCAGGACCGGGCGGCTGCTCTGGCAGGCGCCGCTGCCCGCCGGCGGGTACGCCACGCCGTCGACCTACCTGGCCGGCGGCCGGCAGTATGTCGTGATTGCCTGTGGGGGCGGAAAACTGGGCACGAAGTCGGGCGACACCTACGTCGCCTTCGCCCTGCCGCGCTGAACGTTCGCCGCCCCGGTCAGCCTCCGCGTTCGTCCTTCCGCATGAATCCACCGACTCCCGCCCTCCGGCTCCTCGTCGCGCTGCTCGCGCTGGCCGCCGTGCCGGTGGAGGCCGCGCTGCGCATCGGCTGGGCGCAGGCCGACCTCACGCCGCCGGACCGCGTGATCATCGCCGGCCAGTTCCACGCGCGGGTCTCGGAAGGCGTGATCGACCCGATCACCGCCACCGTGCTCGCGCTGGAAGGCGACGGCGACCAGGCGGTGTTCGTGAGCTGCGACATCGTGAGCGTGCCGGACGCGCTGCGCGACGCCGTCCGCCTCCGGCTGCGGGACCTCCCCGGGCTCGAGCCGCGCAAGGTCGTGCTTCACGCCACGCATTCGCACACGGCGCCGCTCTACGACGCGGGCCGGCTCGTGCCCGGCCTGGACCTCGGCACGATGGAGACCGGCGCGCTCGTCGCCTTCACCGCCGAGCGGATCGCCCGGGCGGTCCGGGAGGCATGGCAGGCGCGCGCGCCTGGCGGCATCGCCTACGGCCTGAGCCAGGCCGTGGTGGGCCGCAACCGCCGCTCGGTCGACCGCAGCGGCCGGAGCACGATGTACGGCGACCTCGCACGGCCGGAGTTCAGCCATATCGAAGGTTTCGAGGACCACGACGTGTATTTCCTCGGCACCTACGATGCCCGGGGCGCGCTCACCGGGCTCGTCGTCAACCTCGCCTGCCCGGCGCAGGCGGACGAGAGCCTGTACTCGCTCACGGCGGACTTCTGGCACGACGTCCGCGGGGAGTTGCGCCGCCGCCACGGCGGAAGGCTCTTCGTCGCCGCGCAATGCAGCACCGCGGGCGACATCGCGCCCCACTTCGTGCGCCCCAGCAGCTACGATCACCGCGCCTCCAGGCGCATGCTGGAGCTCGCGCAGCGGACCGTGCGCGGCGAGATCGCCCTGCGGATCGCCCGCGCGGCCGACGAGGCCCTGCCGGTGCTGGGCAACAACGTGGACCTTTCCGCCCGCCTGCAGCACCGGGTCGAGACCCTCGCGCTCCCGATGAACCGTCTCAGCGAGGCGGATGTCGCCGATGCGCGCCGCGAGGCGGACCTGTGGCGGACCCGCTATGAGGCCGAGAGGACGAAACTCGACGCGCAGCCCGCCTCCGGCCGCACCGGGCGCTGGTACGTCGCCGTGACCGGCGCCTATGGGCGCATGCGCTGGAACGAGCGGGTGCTGGAGCGGTTCGAGGCGCAGCGCCAGGGTCCGCAGACGCAGGAGGTCGAGGTGCACGTCCTGCGGATCGGAGACGTGGCGGTGGCGACGAACCCGTTCGAGTACTACCTCGACTACGGCATCCAGATCAAGGCACGCAGCCCGGCGGTGCAGACCTTCCTCGTGCAACTTGCCGGCGCCGGCACCTACGTGCCGAGTCCGCGCTCCACCCTCGGCGGCGGCTACGGCTCGCTGCCGGCGAGCAACCCTGTCGGCGCCGAAGGCGGCGGGGTCCTGCGGGACCGGACGATCGCATGGCTGCGCGCATGCTGGCCATGAGCGCCTCGTGGCCGGCGGGAGCACGGGCGCGGCGCGCCTCCGCACCTTTCCTCGTGAACGCACCGCGCGCCTGCCTTTCCCTGGTGTTTCTCCTCGCGCTCGCGCGGACGCTGCCGGCGGCCGAGCCGGTGCGCCCGCCCGACGCCCCGGCCGTCGTGCCGGTGCCCCCGGCGCCCCTCACGCCGGAGGAATCGCGGCGGAAGATCCGCGTGCCGGCCGGTTACCGGGTGGAGCTCGTCGCGGCGGAACCGCTCGTGCTGGATCCCGTGGCCTTCGACTGGGACGAGCGCGGCCGGCTGTGGGTCGTGGAGATGGCCGACTACCCGCTGGGGCTGGATGGACAGGGCCGGGCGGGAGGGCGCGTGCGGGTGCTCGAGGACACGGATCGCGACGGCAGGTACGACCGGGCGACGCTGTTCGCGGACGGGCTGAGTTTTCCCACGGGCATCCTCACCTGGCGGGGCGGCTGCATCGTCACCGCCGCGCCCGACATCCTGCGGTTGGAGGATCGCGACGGCGATGGCCGGGCGGACTCCCGGGAGGTGCTGTTCACCGGCTTCAACCCGGGCAACCAGCAGCTGCGGATCAACGGCCTGCGCTGGGGCGCGGACGGCTGGGTGTACGTCGCCAACGGCGGGCACCACGTGAATTACGGCAAGGATGTCAGCATCGCCTCGACCCGCACCGGGGCGACGATCGCGCTGGGCGCGCGGGATTTCCGATTCAAGCCCGACACGGGCGAACTCGATCCGCTGAGCGGGCCGGCGCAGTTCGGGCGCACGCGCGATGCCTGGGGCCGGTGGTTCGGCGTGCAGAACAGCTTTCCGCTCTGGCACTACGCCCTCGAGGACCCCTACCTCCGGCGCAACCCGCACGTCGCCCCGCCCGCGCCCCGGGTGCTGCTCACCGAAAGCAATCCGCGCGTCCACCCGGTGCTCGCGCCCGAGGCGCGTTACCACAGCTTCAGCCAGGCCGGCCGCTACACCTCGGCCTGCAGCCCGCTGATCGTCGGCGACCCGCTGCTCTTCGGTGCGCCCGCCACGCCGGGAGAGGAGAATGCGCTGGTGTGCGAACCCGTCCACGGCCTGGTGCAGCGGCTGCGGCTCACGCCCGATGGCGCGACGTTCAAGGCGGAGCGCGCGGGCGATGCGGACGCGGATTTCTTCGCGAGCGCGGACCGCTGGTGCCGGCCGGTGATGGTCCGGACGGGGCCGGACGGCGCGCTGTGGGTGGCCGACATGTACCGCTACATGATCGAGCACCCGCAGTGGCTGCCGGCGGTCGGCCAGCAGGACCTCGCGCCGCACTATCGGATCGGCGACGATCGCGGCCGCATGTATCGGGTTTTCCCGGACGGACGGCGGCCCGCCGGGGTGGAGGCGATGGGTGGCCTCAGCGGGACGGAGCTGGTGGCGCGGCTCGACGCGGCCAACGGCTGGCAGCGCGACCAGGCCCAGATGCTCCTGCTCTGGCGCGCGGACCGCGCCGTCGTGCCGGCGCTGCGGCGGCTGGCCGCCGACCCGGGACGACCGCTGGGGCGCATGCATGCCCTGCACACCCTGGAGCAGTTCGGCGCGCTCGACGACGCGACCCTCGTGGCCGCGCTGGCGGATCCGACCGCGGGCGTGCGCGGGCACGCCCTGGTGCTGGCGGAGCGGCGCCCCGCCGACGCGGTGGTGGCAGCGGCGGTCCGTCTCGTCGACGACCCCGACCCGAAGGTCAGGCTGCAGCTCGCCTTGTCGCTCGGCGCCTGGTCGCAGCCGGCCGCCGGCCGTGCGCTCGCCGCGCTGGCGGGCCGCGACGGGGCCGACCCGCTCGTTCGCGGCGCGGTGGCCAGCGCGCTCGTCCCGCACCTGGCCGCCTTTGCCGGGGAGTTCGAGGGGCCGGAGGAGCTGCGCGAGGCGGCGTTTCGGACCGCGCTGGGCGAGAAGCGCGACGACGTGATCCGGAGCGGGCTCGAAGTTCCGTTGGCGCGGGCGCACCTCGACGACGCGGCGAGCCTGGCGCGGGTGCGTGCGGCGCTGCTCCTCCTGCGCGGCGCCGACCTCACGCTGGAATCGCTGGCGGAGCGGCACGCGCACGACCCTCGCTGGGAACGGCTCGTCGCCCGCAAGGCGGCGGTGCTGGACGAGGTGCAGGGCGCCGGCGCCGGCGCGCCGGCTTCGCGCGACGCGTGGCTGACGACCGTGCTGCTGGGCGACCCGGCGGAGGAAGCGGCCGCGATCGAGCGGCTCGGGCACCTGCTCGCGCCCCGCCACGGGTTGAGCCCGCTGGGCGACTACCTCGGACCGCTGGTGCGCACCGGTTCCGCCCGGGTGCCGGAGTGGCTGCTGCAGCACTGGGAGCAGCGGACGCCCGGCGAGCGCGGGGCGATCCTCGACGCGCTGCTGGGCCGCGAGGCGTGGGCGGAAGACCTGCTGGCGCGGATCGAGGCGGGTCGCCTGGCGCCTGGCATCCTCGACGCGCCGCGCCAGGCGCGCCTGCTGCGCCATCCCAGCGCCGCGCTCCGCCGCCGGGCGAGCAGCGTCCTGGCCGCGGGGGAGAACCGTCCGCGAGCACAGGTGCTGGCGGCGTTCCGGCCGGCGCTCCGGCTGCGCGGCGACCCGGAGCAGGGGAAGCGGGTGTTCGCGCAGGTGTGCGCCGCCTGCCACGAGCTCGAAGGGGTGGGGCAGCCGCTGGGCCCCGACCTGCGCTCGGTCGTGGACCACCCGGCGGAGAAGCTGTTGAGCGCGATCCTCGACCCGAATGCCGACATCCAGCCCGGGTATGCGGCGTATTTCTGCGAACTGCGGAACGGCGAGCAGCTCTATGGCACCATCGCCGCGGAGACCGGCGGCAGTCTTACGTTCCGGCTGGCCGACGGCAGCACGCGCGCGGTGGTGCGCGGCGAGATCAGGAACCTGCAAAGTTCGAATGTCTCGCTGATGCCCGAGGGACTCGAAGCCGGTCTGACCCTCGCCTCGCTGGCGGATTTGGTCGCGTACCTGAAGCAGCTCCGGTAGCGCATCCCGCGTGCCTGCGATCCGCCACCTGGTCTTCTTCCGCCTCAAGCATGCCGCCGGCTCGCCGGCGGAGCGCGCCTTCCTCGCCGCGGCGCAGGCGCTCGAGGCGCTGCCCGGGGTGGAGAAGTTCGAGCTTCTGCACCAGGTCGGGCGGAAGAACGCCTTCACGCTCGGCCTCGCGATGGAGTTTGCCGATGCCGACGCCTACGCACGCTACAACGCCCACCCGGAACACGTTCGTTTCGTCCAGGAGCGCTGGCTGCCCGAGGTCGCCGAGTTCCTCGAGATCGACACCACACCCTATGGGACGGGTCGCTGACGCGCCGGCGCGATCGGCTTGCGTTCGACCCGCTCCTGGCCGTTTCCCTTCTGCCATGAAACTCCGCCTGCTTCGCCCCCTCTGCCTCGTGATCGTGCTGGCCGGTCTGAGCCACGGAGCGTCCGCCGCTCCGGTCGTGCCGGACAAGGTGATCGTGCTTTACGACGGGAAGACCGTGAAGGATCTGAGCCAGTTCTACAAGTGGCTCGGGCCGCTCGGGCGCGATCACGACCCCAACCAGGTTTTCACGATCGTGGACCGGATTGACGGCGCGCCGGCCATCCGCGTCAGCGGCCAGGACTGGGGCGGCATCACCACCCGGCAGGAGTTCGCCAACTACAGGCTCGTGCTCGAGTTTCGCTGGGGCTCGGTGACGTGGGGCTCCCGCCAGGATCGGGCGCGCAACAGCGGCATCCTGCTGCACTGCTTCGGAGAGGACGGGAACTACAAGAACGACTTCAAGGGCCACTGGGTCAGTTCGATCGAGTACGAGATCCTGGAAGGCCGGATGGGCGACATCATCCTCGTCGGCGGCTTTCAGCGGGGCCGCACCGAGAAGATCCTGCCGCGGCTGACCATGACGCAGACGACCGAGCGCATCTGGGACCCGAACGGGAAGCCGAAGGAATTCGTCCCCGGCATGGGACACCTCCACTGGCAGCACTGGGATCCGCAGTGGAAGGACGTCCTGGACTTCCGCGGTCCCCGTGACCTCGACAAGCCGCACGGCCAGTGGAATCTCGCCGAGGCCGTCGCGGACGGCGACAAGCTGGTTTACTACTACAACGGCGTGAAGGTGATGGAGGGCACGAAGGTGTGGCCGACGAGCGGCCGCATCCTGTTCCAGTCCGAAGGCGCGGAAATCTACTTCCGCCGGATCGAGCTGCACCCGCTGGGAAAATAGCGCCCGCCCCTGGAGGAACGCGGACGCTTCCGGCCGCACGGCCGCACGGCCGCGTGCCCGCGTGCCCGCGTGCCCAACAGACATCCAAAGGAACGGAAACGTGCGCAGAACAAAGGAATGATGTAAGCAACATCATATCGATGTTGCAAACAGCCGTTGGGTGCGTACGGTTCATCCCGAACCTCACCCAAGCCGGAGCCGCCCGACACCCCAGCCACGCGGGCGGCGCTCCGTTCCACCTCCACGTCCATCGCGTACGTCTAGTGCGGGCACGCGCCGCCGCCAGGTCGCGCTGCCGCCCCGTTTCCCCGCTCCGATGAAAATCACCGTCTCCTGCCTGGGCGCCGCGCGCGCCGGGCTGCCCCCCGCGCTCGCCGCGTTTGCCCTGGGAATCTTCGCCACGGTCGCTCCGCTCGCCGCCCAGACGGCACCCGCCCGTCCCGCTGCGACGGGCACCGATCCGGCGCGCGACATCACGGTGCTCTCGGCCTTCGAGGTCACCGAGCAAAGCGGCCTGGGATATCGTGCCACGCAGACGCTGGCCGGCGCGGGCATCGCCACGGAGATCCGCGACCTGCCGAGCTCGATCTCCGTGCTGAACCGCGAGTTCATGGATGACCTGATGGTCACCAACATCGAGGAGCTCTCGAAGTTCTTCATGTCGGGCGAATTCGAGCCGGCGCCGGAGGCCTCCATCTCCTCGGGCGGCGCGGTGCGGATGCGCGGCATTCCGACGGGCAACCTGCGCGACGGCATCTATCACCCGGCGATTCTCGACAGCCATGCGATCGACCGCGTCGAGATCCTGCGCGGCCCCAACGGCTTCCTCTATACCGGCGCCGGCGCGGGCGGAAATCCCAACCAGGTCACGAAGCAGGCCTTCATGAAGGATGCGCAGACGGTCCGCGCGGTCTTCGGCTCCTACGCGCTGCACCGCGGCGAGCTGGACATCAACCGGGTCGTGCTGAACACCGAGCGGCACAAGCTCGCGATGCGGGCGTCGCTGGCGTACCAGAAGTCGGATGGCTGGGCCCATCATGCCGAGCGCGACTTCACCGGCGCGCTTTTCACGATCAACTACCGGCCGTTTGGCGGAAAGACCAACATCAATGCCGTGATCGATTACGGCCGGGACTTCGTGATCATGACGCCGAAGATCCTCTCCGACCAGTTCAGCACCTCGGAGCGCACCGGTGCCACCACGGCCTACACCGTCACCACCGGCGGCCGGACGTTCCTGCCGGCCCTCGGCACCATCATCGACACCGTGGGCCAGCGCCGGACCTCGGGCACCAACATCGGCATCACCGATCGCAACTTCATCCGGCCGGAGACGAACTTCCGCGGCCCGGACGGCTTCAACCACACCTACAATACCTCGCACGGGGTGACGATCGACCACCGCTTCACCGACGAGTTCAGCGTGCAGTTCACCGCCCGCCGCATGGAGGTGAAGAAGGTCACGCGCACCACGATCGGCTCCTCCCAGGCCTCGATCTACAAGGACGTCAATCCCACGCTGCCCGACGGCCTGCCGAACCCGTACTTCAACCAGTACTACAACGAGTACTCGAACCGTGAATACTACTTCACCGAGCCCACGCACTACTACCGCGCGGCCGCGGTGTACGAGCTGAAGCTGCCGTTCACCACCCAGCGCATCATCGGCGCGGCGCACTATCACATCTACAACCCCAACTTCCTCTCCTTCTCCGAATTCGTCGACCCTGCCAGCGGCAACTTCCGGGGTGCCTTCGTCAACGAGAACACGCTCGCCGCCTACCGGGCGAACCTGACGACGCAGAACAACAACCGCTTCTACCGCCGGTTTTACCTCCGCGACGGCGACAGCGCGGCGCTCACCGGCGCCGACGTCATCCGCGGCCAGTCGATGTACCTGCGCGACATCACCGCCGACGGCAATGACGGCCGGCTCTACCGCCGCGACTACTGGAACCAGGGCGGCAGCATCGGCGCCACCGGCACCTACTTCAAGGAGCGGCTCCATTCGTTCGTCGGCTGGCGCTCCGACTCCTTCGAGCGGCAGACCGGCAGCCTCTTCTACAACGTCGCGCAGGACACGCCGGGCAACTCCCGCCGCCCGTCCGAGATGTCCGCGCTGGATTATACGCTGCCCAGCCACCCGCGGCAGAATCCGCCGACCGACGTGCGCGGCGACTCCGTGAACTACGGCCTCGTCTACCACGCGCTGAAGTTCATGTCGCTCTACGCCAACTACGCCGAAAGCGTCTCCCTCAATGTCGCCGCCGGCGGCACCGGCCTCATCCCCGGCAGCACCATTCCGTCGCCCAAGGGCTTTGGCGAGGACTACGGCGTCCGCTGGCTGCTGCTGGGCGGGGCGGTCGAATCCAACTGGACCTATTACAAGAACAACCGCACCGCGGGCGCGGCGATTCCCGCCAACGTGAGCCGCGACGAACTGGCCATCCTGTTCACCGGCATCAATCCGGACGCGACCGATTCCCAGACCGTCACGGCGGAGGGCATCGAGTTCGACACCACGATCAATCTCACGCGGAGCCTCCGCCTGCTCTGGAATTACTCCAGCAACAAGCTGAGCAACACCGACCGATACCCCGTGCTCAAGTCGGTGCAGGCGGACGCGCGGTCCCGGAATCTCGCCACGCCCAACACCGACGCCTTTCTCGCCACCGTCCCGGAGGGCACGCCGAGCGCCGGCTTCACCAAGGTGCGCTCGAACCTCGTCGCCTCCTACCGCTTCAACGCCGGCCCGCTGCGGGGCCTCTCCCTCGGCGGCGGCGCGCAGTACCGCGAACGCACCTACCAGGGCAACTTCGACCTCAATCGGGATGGCTTCGCCGAGGAGCTGTGGACGCCCGGCTACACCGTGGTCAACCTGATGTGCGGCTATCGCACCCGCCTCTGGGACCGGCCGGTCGACATCGGACTCAACGTCAACAATCTCTTCGACAAGGAGTACTTCCGGGCCACTTCGCTCGCCAGCGGCGCCTGGGGCGAGGAACGCAGCTTCCGGGTCTCGTTCCGCATCGACCTGTGATGCCCGTCCCCGGTCAGCAAGAACGCTTCGCAAGGTGGAGCGGCGTGACCTCCGGCCGCCCGGACGGGACCGCCGAACGTCAGCCGCTTGGCGACAAGCGGCCCCACCGCGGAGGTTGGGTTCCGGCTGAGCCGGGGCGACGCCGTTGACGGTTGAGCAACTCCGGAGCCAGCGCGGCGGCCGGGCCTTCGGTGGGTCGCGCGCGGTCCGGTCTCTCTATCTCCCACCTCCAACGTCCAAGTGCCTCCCGCTGTGATCTGCCGGCGCGCCCTCCTCGCCGCGTTCGCGGCCCTCGCCACGTCCGGCAAGGGGGCGTCGCAGGCGTCGCTTTCCCCAGAGGAACAGCTGGCGGGTTTCAAGCTTCCGCCTGGCTTCGCGGTCAATCTTTTCGCCAGCGAAGCCGATGGGATCGTCAATCCCATCCAGATCCGCTGGGACGAACGGGGACGGCTGTGGGTGGCCGGCTCGAAAGTCTATCCGCAGCTCCGGCCGGGCCAGGAGGCCGACGACGAGATCGTGATCCTGGAGGACACCGACGGCGACGGCCGCGCCGACAAGTCGACCGTCTTCGCCGACGGCTTGATGATCCCCACCGGGCTCGAGATCGCGCCGGGGCCGGGCAACGCGTGCTACGTCGGCGAGGGCACGAAGCTATGGCTGATGACCGATACCGACGGCGACGGCCGAGCCGATCGCCGCGAGATCGTGCTGCGGGGCTTCGGCACGGGCGACAATCACCAGAACATCAACTCGTTTCGCTGGAGTCCGGCCGGTGAGCTGATGTTCAGCCAGGGACTGCACGGCTTCTCCCGCGTCGAGACCCCGTGGGGAATCACGACGCTCGACCAGGCTGGCCTGTGGCGGTACCGGCCGCGCGAGCAGCGGCTCGACGCCTTCTACGGCGGCGACAACCAGCCGCTGAACCCGTGGGGCTGGGTGTTCACGCGCTGGGGTGATCCCATTGTGGTCGCGGGCAATTCGGGCGGATTCCACTTTCCCGCCCCGGAGATGATCCGCGGCTGGCAGGGCGGACGCCGCGACTCGGTGTGGCTGCGCCAGCGCGGCCGCAAGACCACGAACCCGGAGATCATCGAGAGCGCGCATTTCCCGCCGGAGTGGCAGGGGCTGATGCTCGCGTGCGGTTTCATCAACAACAGCGTGTGGACGCTGCAGATCGAGCGGGACGGCGCGGGCATGAAGATCGCCGATCACGCCACGCTCCCGCCCGTGATCCAGAGCCGGCACGGCACGTTCCGCCCGGTCGATGTGAAGCTGGGTCCCGACGGGGCGCTGTACGCCGCGGACTGGTTCGACGCGATCATCGGCCATTACCAGGTGAGCTTCCGCCATCCCGACCGCGACAAGACGCGCGGGCGCATCTGGCGCATCACGGCCAAGGACCGCCCCTTGCTCCCGCGACCCCGCATCGCCGGCGCGAGCCTGCCGGAGCTCTTCGCCCTCCTGCGTTCACCGGACCGCTGGCCCCGCGAGCAGGCGCGCCGCGTGTTGTCGGGTGGCGACACCGCGCAGGTGACGAGCGCGTTGCAACGCTGGTGCGAGCAACTGGACCCGGCAGCGGCCGACCGCGATTTCGCGCTGGCCCAGGCGCTCGGCGTCTTCGCCGCGCACGAGACCGCGGCGCCCGGCGTGCTCGCGTCCCTGCTCGCCGCCCCGACCGCGGAGGCGCGTGCGGTGGGCACCGAGATGCTCGCGCGGTGGGATGCGATGCTCCCGGCGGACTTCGACGTATCCGGACATCTTCGACGCCTCGCGGCGGATCCGGCGCCGCGGGTGCGGCTGGCCGCGGTGGTGGCGGCGGGCAACCTCCCCAGGCTTTCGTCGGTCGACGTCGTCGTCCGGGCAGCCGCGCAGCCGCGCGACCGCTTCATCGAGCTCGCCCTGCGCGCGGCGGTGGCGGTGCTGAAACCGGTGTGGCAGCCGGCGCTCGAGGGCGGAGTGCCTGGTTGGCAGGCTGCGTGGACGGCGCCGCTGCAGGAACTCGACCGGCCGCGCCCGGCGCCGCCGGCGCGAGCCGTGGCCATCACGAAGGCCGAGCCGATCGTGCCCGTGACCGGCCGGCTGCGCGGCACGCCCTTCGTGCAGGGCAGCGTGGCAGCCGAGGTGCTGGCGCGCGGTGACGCGGTCCGAGGGGCGCGGATATTCCGCCGGCCGGAGCTGGGTTGCATCGGCTGCCACCGCGTGGGCGACGAGGGCGGCGAGATCGGGCCGCGCCTCGACTCGGTCGGCAGCGCGCAGCCCCTCGAGTCCCTGATCGGCAAGGTGCTCGAACCGCAGCGCCAGCTGGTGGAGGGTTATGAGACCCATCGGATCGCCACGCGGGACGGCGCGGTCTACATCGGCATCGTGGTCGCGGGCAACGAAGCCCAGCTCACGCTCCGCGACGCCGGCGGCGTGGAGCACGTCGTGCCGCGCGCGGACATCGTGCGGCGCGAGCTGATCGGCTCGCTCATGCCGGCCGGCCTCGTCGATGGCTTGAGCCCGGACGACTTGCGGGATCTCTTCGCGTACCTGACTCAGCTGGGCAAGGTGCGCTGATCCGGCCTTTGCCTTCACCCCGCCCATGACTCTCATGAAGATCAAGACCCTGTTGGCAGTGGCACTCGGCCTCGCGCTCGCGGGCGCGGCCGCCGCGGCGCAAGGTGCAGCCGGCCTCCTGCGTCCGCGTGACGTCGTCGCCCTCGTCGGCGGCGAGGACCTGGTGGCCGCCTGGGACCTCGGCTACCTCGAGTATTTCGTCCTGCGCCAGCGGCCGGACCTAAACGTGCAGTTCCGCAGCCTGACGAAGGAGGGCGACACCGCCTTCCAGCAATCGCGCGACTTCAACTATCCCGCGCTCGAGAAGCAGCTCGCCGACGTCGGTGCGACCGTCGTCGTCGTGCAGATCGGCCAGATGGAGAGCCTGCGCGGCCGGGATCAGGTCGCCGAGTTCGAGCGGGCGGCCGAGGCGCTGGTCAAGCGCCTCGGCGACGGCCGCAATCGCCGCGTGATACTCGTCGGACCCACGCCGGTCGCCCCCGGCTCGCCCGCCGCTGCGCGCTTCGGCGCGATCGATGCGTATCGCGACGCCGTCATCCGCGTGGCGCAGCGCCAGGAGCTGCCGTGCCTCGTCCCGGGCGAACGCCGTTCCTTCGGGGCCGCCGACTTCCGCGACGGCGTGCACCTGAACGAAGGCGGCCACATCGTCCTCGCCGGCCAGCTCGCCGACGGGCTCGTGGGCGCGGCGCCGCGCGCCGCGCCGGCCACCCCGGGCGAGCGACGCCTGCTGGCGGCGATCCAATCCAAGAACCGGCGTTGGTTCCATTATGTCCGGCCCGAGAACTGGGCCTTCCTCGATGGCGACCGCACCGTGCAGCCGGCGAGCCGCGATCACCGCGATCCGGAGAAGCGCTGGTTCCCTGAAGAGATGAAGCAGTGGCTTCCGCTCGTGCTGGAGCGCGAGCGGGAGGCATGGGACCTCGCCCGTCAGCTCCCGAAATCCTGAGCCGCTCCGCGTATCCGCTCCTCCATGACCTCCCTTCCCTGGTTTCTTCCCCTGGCCCGCACCGGCCTGCTCGCCGGCGCACTTCTGCCCGCCGTCCTGCTGGCGCAGGGCGCGCTCACGCCCGAGCAGCAGCTCGCGTCCTTCCGGCTCGCGCCCGGCTTCGAGGTGAACCTGTTTGCCAGCGAGGCCGACGGCGTCATCAACCCCATCCAGATGCGCTGGGACGAGCGCGGCCGGCTCTGGGTCGCCGGCTCGAAGATCTATCCGCAACTGAAGCCCGGCGAGGAGCCCAACGACCAGATCGTCATCCTCGAGGACACCAACGGCGACGGGCGGGCGGACAAATCGACGGTCTTCGCCGACGGCCTCATGATTCCCACCGGCCTCGAGCTCGCCGCCGGCACGGGCAACGCCGTCTACGTGGGCGAGGGCACCAAGCTCTGGCTGATGACCGACACCGACGGCGACGGCCGCGCGGACCGTCGCGAGTTGCTGCTCCGCGGCTTCGGCACCGGCGACAATCACCAAAGCATCAATTCGTTCCGCTGGTCGCCGGGGGGCGAACTCATGTTCTGCCAGGGCCTGCACGCGTTCTCGCGAGTCGAGACGTCGTGGGGCGTCAGCGTGCTCGACCAGGCCGGCTTCTGGCGGTACCGCCCGCGCGAGGGACGGCTCGACGGCTTTTATGGCGGCAACAATTCGCCGCAGAATCCCTGGGGCTGGGTGTACACGAAATGGGCCCAGCCGATCATGGGCGCGGGCAATGTCGGCGCGATGTGGTTCCCCACGCCGGAGATGATCCGCGGCTGGCAAGGGGGCCGGCGCGACCCGGTCTGGGCCTCCGGCCGCGGCCGCAAGACGACCGCGCTCGAGATCATCGAGAGCGCGCACTTCCCGCCGGAATGGCAGGGCGTGCTGCTGCCGACGGGCTACATCAACAACTCGGTCTGGACCATCGAGGTCGAGCGCGACCGCTCGGGCCTGAAGCTGGTCGACAGCACCCGGCTTCCGCCGCTCATCCAGAGCCGCCACGGCAGCTTCCGTCCGATCGACATCAAGCTCGGTCCGGACGGTGCGCTGTACGTGGCGGACTGGTACAACCCGATCATCGGTCACTACCAGGTCAGCTTCCGGCACCCGGACCGCGACAAGTCGCACGGTCGCATCTGGCGGATCACCGCGCAGGATCGTCCGCTGCTGCGCCCGCCCGCGCTGGCGCAGGCCTCGCTTCCGGCGCTGATCGAGCAACTGACCTCGCCGGACCGCTGGCCGCGCGAGCAGGCGAAGCGCATCCTCTCCGGGCGGGAGACCAGCGCGGTCACCGCCGCGCTCCGCCGCTGGTACCCCTCGCTCGATCCCCGCGGGGAAGCCACGGAGTTCGCGCTGCTGCAGGCGCTGGGCGTCTTCGAGGCGCACGAAACGGTCGAAGTGCCGCTGCTGCGTCGTGCCCTGGCGGCCGCCCGAGGCGAGCTGCGCGCCTACGCGGTGGCCACGCTCGCGCGCTGGGCCGGCCGGCTGCCGCCGGAGGTGCGGGTGCAGGAGGAGCTCCTGCGGGCGGCGCGCGATCCCGACGAGCGGGTGCGGCTCGCCGCGATCGTCGCGGCCGGCAATGTTCCGCGGCCGGAGTCGGTCGCCGTCGTGCTGACGGCCGCCGGCGAGGCGCGCGATCCGTTCATCGATACGGCGCTGCGGGCGGCCGTGGCGGTGCTGAAGCCGCACTGGGAGGCGGAGCTGGCGGGCGGCGCGGCGGGCTGGAGCGAAGCCTGGCGCGACCGGATCAAGGAGCTCGACCGGCCGCGTCCGGCGCCGCCGGCGCGCGCCGTGGCGGTGAAACGCGGCCAGCCGATCGTGCCGACGGAGGGACGGCTGCGGGCGACCCCGTTCGTCCAGGGCAGTGTGGCGGCGGAGGTGCTCGCCCGCGGCAACCCGGCGCGCGGCGCCGAGATCTTCCGCCGGCCCGACCTCGCGTGTCTCGCCTGCCACCGGGTGGGGGAGGAGGGCGGCAATCTCGGTCCCCGGCTGGACTCGATCGGCAGCGCCCAGCCGCTCGAGACCATGATTGGCATGGTCGTCGAACCGCAGCGCGAGCTCACCGAGGGCTACGAGGCTTTCCGGATCACGCGGCGCAATGGCGAGGTGAAGATCGGCATCATCGCGGCCGCCAACGATGCGGAGCTGATCCTGCGCGATCCCGAGGGGAAGGAACACACCATCGCCGTCGCCGACATCGCCCAGCGCGAGATGATCGGCTCGCTCATGCCCGCGGGCCTGCTCGACCACCTGAGCCCCGAGGATCTCCGCGACCTGTTCGCCTACCTCACGGGCCTGGGCAAGGTGAAATGAACGCTTCCTGGCCCGCGCGGCCTGTTCCGATGAACTCCCTCGCACTCCCGTCGAGCCGACGCGCCTTCCTGAAGACCACGGCCGTGGCCGCGGCGTCGGGCACGCTGGTGTCGCCGTTCGGTCGCCCCGCCACGTCGGCGGCGGCCACTGCGCTCCGACCGCTGCGCGTGGGCCTCATCTCGGTGGCGTCGTACGGGCGTGCCGGCCAGCCGCGCACGCAGGGCTCCAGCCACGGCACCGCGTTTGCCGCCATCTGCAATGGGTTCGACGCCGGCAGGCGGGCGGCGTTCACCGGCACCTTCAGCGCGGCCAAGAAGCGCAGCGCGGGCGTGCAGGCGGTGCGGATCTGGGATCCCGTCCGCGCCGCCGCGGAAAACCTCGCCGCGCTCTGCCATATTCCCCGGGTGTGCGACCGCCCGGAGCAGTGCGCGGAGGAGGTCGATGCCGTGCTCATCGGCGACGACGGCTCCGGCGAGCAGTGGAGATTCGCGACGGTCCCGCTGCAGCGTCGCGTGCCCACCTTCTGTGCGAAGCCGCTGGCCATGACCGCGCGGGAGGCGAAGGCGATCGCGGGGGCGGCCCGTCGGGCCGGCACGCCGTTCATGTCGGCGAGCGCGCTGCGTTTCGTGCCCGACATCGTCGCGCTCGCCCGGGAGGCGCCCAAGCTGGGAGAACTGCGGGTTGCCAGCGTCACCGGCAGCAACGATCTGGTCTACGACGGCATCCACGGGCTTTCCATGGCGTACGCCGTGCTCGGACGCGGTGCGGTTTCCTGCGTGAACGTCGGCCAGCCCGGCCGCCACCTCGTGCGGGTGCGGCACGCGGAGGGGCGCGATGTCATGCTGATCGTCGGCGACCGTGACGTGATGCGCTCCGGCTATCAGATCACGCTCTTCGGCACGGCCGGGTGGCGCACGGTGACGCCGGTCCTGACCGACCTTTACACTTACATGCTCGACGCGTTCTTCGACTTCGTCCGGACCGGGCGGGAACCCTATCCGATCGAGGAGGAGGTCGAAGTCATCGCCGTCCTCGAGGCCGCGAAGCGCTCGCTGGCGGAGCAACGCGAGGTGACGGTGGCGGAAATGCTGGCGGACTGACGGCGCAGCCGGCAGCGAGAGCGTGCGCGTCGGTGTGTGCAACAAAAGAAAAGTGTTGCATTACATAAAAACACGCCCTTGCTCCCGCTGACCCCGCCATCGCGCCCGCACCATCGGTCTGGCTACCTCCGTGAGAGTTCGTTCCCTTCGTTTCCCTTTCCCCTCCCTCTTTGCCCGCGTCCGGGCTGGTTGGCGATGCTTGCTGCTGGGCGCGGCGCTGGCCGGCGGGACGCGTGCCGAGCTGGCGCTCAAGCCCGACGACACGCTGCTGTTCTACGGCAACGCCATGGTCGAGCGGTTGCTCGAGCACGGCGAGCTCGAGGCCGCCTTGCAGCTCGCGCATCCGGGGAAGAACCTGAAGGTGCGGAGCCTGGCCTGGGCCGGCGACGAGGTCGGCTACCAGTTGCGGCCCGATGGTTATGCGGAGCACATGAAGGGGCTGCTGGCGCAGTGGCCGGCCAGCGTGGTGGTGCTGGGTTACGGGATGAACGAGTCCTTCGGGGGGGCAGCCGGGCTCAAGGAGTTCCGGGCGCAGCTCGATCTCTATCTCCGTGAGATCGCCCGGCGCCATCCGTCGGCGAAGCTGGTTTTCCTCTCGCCGATTGCCTTTGAACCCCGTTCGGCGCCGGAGGCGGAGGCGCGGAACCGCGACCTCGCCGCCTACGTCGCCGTGCTCGCCGAGGCCGCCCGCGCGCGGCAGGCGCTCTGGGTCGACCTGTTCGCCGCGAGCCAGGAGGCTTACCGGCAAAGCCCGGTGCCGCTCACCCAGTATGGCCTGCACCTCAACGCCGAAGGCTGCCGCCGCCTGGGCCGGGTCGTCGCCGAGGCGATGCTCGGCCGGGCAGCGCTGGCCGGCATCGACCCGGCGCGCGTGCCCGAGGTGGCGAAAGCCGTCGCACAGAAGGCGCACCGCATCGAGGTGCTCGTCCGGATCAAGAATGCGGTGCTCTACTTCGGCCAGCGGCGGCGTCCGCATGAGTACGCGGCCGAGCTGCCGCGCTACCACCAGTTGATCGCGCAGGCCGATGCCGTGATCCAGCAGCTCGTACGGCGGCCGGACACGAAGTTCTCCGACTACCCGGCGCCGTCGCTCCCCTCGCTCATCGACCGTTCGCGCGGCAGCGCGCGCGCCGGCAAGGATGCCGGCGACAACCGGCGCGGGGCCATCGAGGCGGTGATTCGCCAGCCGCGTGACCAGCAGGCGGAATTCACCGTGGCCGACGGCTACGAGCTGAACCTGTTCGCCTCTGAGGCGCAGTTTCCCGAGATGGCCAACCCGCTCCAGCTCGCCTTCGATGCGCGAGGCCGGCTCTGGGTCTCGACCATGCCGTCGTTTCCGTTCACCGAGCCGGGTCTGCCGTACCCCGACAAGGTCGTGATCCTCGAGGATACCGATCGCGACGGGAAGGCGGACAAGCTGACGGTCTTTGCCGAGGGCTTCGACGCCCTCGACGGCCTCGCCTTCCACGAGCGCGGCGTGATCGTCTCGGCGCAGCCGCGGCTGTGGCTGCTCGAGGACACCGATGGCGACGACCGCGCCGACCGGAAGACGGAGCTGCTCCGCGGCGTCGACGTGGCCGACACCCATCACGGCGGCATGGTGTCGGTCGACCCGCGGGGCGACGTGATCTTCTGCGACGGCGTCTTCAACCGCTCGCAGTTCGAGACGCCGTTTGGCGTCGTGCGCGGGGCCGATGCGACCACCTACCGGCTCAACGTCGCCACCGGCCGCATCGAGCGGGAGTGGCAGCAGATCACGCCGAATTCCTGGAAGGTCGCCTTCGACCGTTATGGGACGATGTTCCAGCGTTACGGCGGCGGGCCGGTGAAGGACGGCCTCGCCCACACCTGGACACCCTACGGCGTGTACCATCGCAACGAGTACGGAAACGTCTTCAACTACGCCAAGGGCGCCGGCGTGACCATCGTCTCGAGTCCGAACTTTCCCGACCAGCACCAGCAGTCGCTGGCCGCGGGATTGCTGCTCGGCACGTACAGCGTGACCGTGACCCGGACCGACATCGCGACGGGGCCGCACGTGGATGCCGGGCGCATCGACCTCTTCTCTTCGAAGAACCCGGTCTTCCGGCCGACCGACATCGAGTTCGGCCTGGATGGCGCGATGTACGTGGCGGATTTCTGCACCGTCCTGATCGGGCAGGGGCCCAACCCGAGCCGCGACACCGGCTGGGACACCGAGCACGGCCGCATCTGGCGGCTGGTCTACAAGGGCAAGCCGGTGGTCCGGGACTGGCCCAGGATCGAAGGTGCAACGGCCGAGGAACTGCTCGCGCTGCTCCGGCATCCGCAGGACCTCGTCCGGGCGCATGCGCGCCTGCGCCTCCGGGCGCTGGGGACGCGCGCGGTGCCCGCCGTCGAGCGCTGGGTCGCGGCGCAGGCCGGCCGGCCGGAAGCGGATCAATCGACCCTCGAGGCCGTCTGGGTATTGCATGCCGCGGGCGAGGTGCGGCCGCAATGGCTCGGGCAACTCCTCGCGTCGGAGAATCCGCAGGTTCGTGCCGCCGCGCTCCAGCAGGTGCGACTCCAATACGACCGGCTGCCGGCGGCGAAGACCCTGCTGGAACGGGCCGCGGGCGACGCGCACCCGCGGGTGCAGATGGCGGCGATCCATGCCGTTTCCCACCTGCGTCCGCGGCATCCGGACGTGGAGGCGACCCTGGCCGGGCTGCACGCGCACCACGGGCCGGTGGCGGACATGCGCGCGACGCTGTCCGCCGGTACCACGCCGCTCCGGCACCGCTCGATGCCGGTGCTCGATATCGCGCCGGAGACCCGCGTGGTGCACTGGCTGACCGACCAGTCGCCCCCCGCCGAGCCTCCGGCTCCGGCGAAGAAAGGCGCGCTGCCGCCCGTCGTCGATCGCACGTACACCACCTATATCGATGCGCAGGCGGCGCAGCCCGCGCTGCTCAGCGTTCGCCATGGTTTCCTCGACATCAAGATCAACGGTGTCCTGGCCTTCTCCCTCGACAACGGCCTGAGCCCGGACCAGCAGGTCGGATTCGACCTCCAGCCCGGGCTCAACGCGGTCGAGATCACCTTCCGGCGGATCCGGCAGCCGCCGCCGGTCTTCATCTATGACTCCCTGGGCCAGCCGCTGGCCGGAGCGACCATGCCGCAGTCGATGTCCGAATTGAACCGGCTCGCCGCCGCGTGGGAGAAGGCGCATGCCGCCGATGCCGGCGCGTTGCGCGTGCAGGCCGTGCCGCACCAGATGCAGTTCTCTCCGACCGAGCTGCGGGTGAAGGCCGGGCAGCCGGTGCGGATCATCTTCGAGAACCCCGACCTGATGCAGCACAACCTGCTCATTGTGGCGCCGGGCACGATCGAGGCGGTCGGCGAGCTGGCCGATCTCATGGCGACGGCACCGGACGGCATGGCGAAGCAGTTTGTCCCGGCCTCGCCGCACGTGTTGCACGCCACGCCGCTCGTCGAACCGAAGGGGCGGTACGAATTGAGCTTCACCGCGCCCGCCGCCCCCGGCCGCTACCCGTACGTCTGCACCTTCCCAGGCCACTGGCGCATGATGCGCGGGGTCCTGGTCGTCGAATAACGCTCCCGCACTTTCTCCCCCATGAACACCAAGCCGCGTTCGTCATTGCCGGTCGGGCCCTGCCCGCACCGTTTCGGGCCTGAGCACTCAACCTTGTCCAGCAGCGGTCGCCGGCGGTGGTCCGCAGGCGTGCTGCTGGCGCTGGGCCTCGTATCCGGACTGCGGGCACAGCCTGCGCCTGCGGCGAGTCCCGCCACGGGCGAAACCAAGGAGGAGGCGATCAAGCTCTCCGTCTTCGAGGTCACGGCCGACGCCGATGTCGGCTACCGGGCGACGCAGACGCTCTCCGGCTCCCGCACCGCCCAGCTCCTGCGCGACACGCCGAGTTCGATCTCCGTGCTCAATCGCGCGCTGATGGAGGACCTGATCGTCACCGACATCTCCGAGCTCTCGATGTACAACATCTCGGGCGAGATCGGCACCAACAACGAATCGCCGATCAGTTCCGGCAACGGCGGCACCGTCTCGCGCGGCACCAACAGCACCAACCTGCGCGACGGCGTCGTGTTCTTCGTCAGCCTGGACAGCCACAACATCGACCGCGTCGAGCTGCTCCGCGGCCCCAACGGCTTCCTCTACACCGGCGGCGGCGCCGGCGGCATCTCCAACCAGGTGACGAAGCAGGCCACCCGCAAGCCGACGCAGACCGCCGCGTTCATCACGGGCTCGAAGGACCTGTACCGCGCCGAGTTCGACCTCAACCGCCCGCTCTCGGACAAACTGGCGTTCCGCATGTCGATGGCCTACCAGCGCGGCGGCGGCTACCAGAATCACACCGGGCGGAAGTTTCGCGGCTTCTACGGCACGGTGAACTACCGGCCGTTCGCGAACACCAACATCAATGTGAGCGTCGATTTCGGCGAGAACGTCGCGATCATGGCGCCCAACATGCTCTCGGACCAGTTCTCCACCACGGACCGGCTGGGCACGACGACCGCCTACACCGCCACGACCGGCGGATTCACGTACATCCCGGCGCGCGGGCTGGTGTACGACACGGTGACGAGCGCGACGCGCCGCAGCACCGGCACCAACCTGATCCTCTTCGACGGCAGCATCGTCGGCGACAAGCTCAACCTCCAGGGCCCGGGGGCGTACAACAAGACCGACCACTACGCCCACAGCATCTCGATCGACCAGAAGGTGGGGGAGCGGCTCAACGTCCAGCTCCTCGCCACCTGGCAGGAGGGCATCCGCGAGATCGGCATCAAGGGCGGATCGTCGCAGGGCTCGGTCTATCGCGACACGCGCGCCACGCTGCCCGACGGCCGGGTGAATCCGTACGCGGGCGAATACTACACCGAGTTCTACCACGGCATCCGCAACTATCCCGAGCCGATGCAGAGCTACCGGCTCTCGTTCGTCTACGACCTGAAGTTCAGCTTCATGACGCAGCGCATCATCGGCGGGCTCCACTACCAGAGCCAGGAGCCGCTCGACGAGCAGTGGGCCGAGTTCGTCGATCCTTCCAATCCCGCGTTCAAGGGCACGCTCATCAACGCCAACACGCTGGCCGCCTACCAGAACAACGTGACCGTCCTCTCGCAGAACCGCGTCTACCGCCGGTTCTATTTCCGCGACGGCGACGGTGCCGACATCACGAAGCGCGGCGCGATCCCGGGCCAGACGAAGTTGATGCGCGACATCGTGGTCGACGGCAGCACCGGCCGCCTGATGAACCGCTACTACTGGAACGAGGGCGGCATGATCGGCGCCACCGGCACGTACTTCAAGGATCGTGTCCACTCGATGGTCGGCTGGCGCCAGGACTCGTTCAACCAGGACCCGGAGCGGGATTTCTACAACGCGGTCACCGGCGAGACCTACCAGCTCCCGGGCAACGGCCGGGTCCGCTACCGTGCCAAGCCCCGCTCCTACAACTTCGGCGGCGTGCTTCATCTCACCAAGTTCCTCGCCCTCTACGGCACCTACGCCGAGAACGTCGTGCTCACGACCACGGCCGGCCAGCCCGGGCTCCTGCCCGGGACCACCCAGGCCGCGCCCAAGGGCTTCGGCGAGGAGTACGGCGTCCGCTGGCTCTTCCTCGATGGCCGGCTCGAGTCGAACTGGACCTACTACAACACGTACCGCCGCGCCGCCGCCGCGCCGTCGCAGCAGGTGCGCGATGAGCTCGCCCTGCTCGTCCCGGGGCTGAACACCGCGGGCAACGACGCCCAGGACGTCCTCGCCTCGGGCATCGAATTCGACACGGTCGCCAACCTGACGAAGAACTGGCGGCTGGTCTGGAACTACTCCAGCAACGAGCTCGAGACCGCGGAGCGTTATCCGGACACGAAAGCGGCGAAGGCGATCGCCAACGCGGCGGGAGGCCAGACGCCCGTCACGGATGCGTTCCTGGCCTCGGTGCCCGACGGCACGCCGGTCGCGGGGTTCACCCGCGTGCGCTCGAATCTCGTCACGTCCTACCGCTTTGAAAGCGGCCCGCTCCGCGGTTTCAGCATCGGCGGCGGCGGCCAGTATCGGAAGGAGTCCTATCAGGGCAACTTCGACCGCGACCGCGACGGTGTGGCCGAGATGATTTGGACGCCCGGCTACTTCGTCGGCAACCTCATGCTCGGCTATCGCACGCGCGTGCTCAATCGCACCGTCAACCTCGGCCTCAACATCAACAACGTTTTCGACAAACAATACTATCGCGCCTCGAGCCTCTCGACCGGCGCGGTCGGCGTCGGCCGCGACTTCCGTTTCTCGGCCCGCATCAATCTCTGAGGCCGAGCCCGGGCGACGACGTTCCGTAGGCGCCCGGATGTTCAAAACAGAAGAATACTGTTGCCGAACACGAGCCGCGAAAGTCCCCTTCGGGCCGGCCATCCTCCGGCCCGTCCAACTCACAGCCCCTTCATCGACTCCGGCGCGGGCCGCGCCGGAGCCCAGATTTCATGCAAAGAATACTCGTAACGGGATTTGGTTTCATGGGTGGCATCCATGCCCAGGTGTATGCCGCGCTCCCCCGCGCGCGCCTCGTCGAGCT
>CALFZM010000375.1 GCA_937952235.1 uncultured Opitutia bacterium
GGTCCGCAGCGGCTTGAGACAAGCCGCTCCACCTTTCAGTGCGGCCATTCGCACGGCTGATCAGTAGGCCAACGGCATGAGTCCGGCTGAGGCCCCCTTTATCTTCGGACCGCTTCCCGCCGGCGCAGGCGCCGCCGCCCGTCACCCCGCACTCCGCCGTGCGCGTGGCTTCCGCGTCCGGCCACCCCCGACGGCTTCTTGCACGTCAACGGACTTCCGCCCCCGCCCCGAGTCCCGGCACCGGATCGCCCACCGCCAGCTCCCGCCGGTCCCGGCTCGTGTAGAGCCAGCCCGTGCCCGTTTCCAACGTCGCCTCGCCGCGGTGCAGCCGGAGAATCGACGCGTTGGCCAGCGCGAGCACCGTTTCGCCGGGGTTGAACTTCAAGTAAGCGGCGATCTTCCCCACGCGCCCGTCGAAGTCGGCCTTCTGCGCCGGCAGCGGGTGATGCGGATTGATCGAGACCGGCAGCAGCCCGAGCGCCTCGCGGCTCGGCACGTCCGTCACGGGAAAGTCGTTGGTGGTGCCGATGACGAGTCCGGCGACGTTGGCCCCGGCGCTCGACCCGCCATACGGGATGCCCGCCAGCACCCGCTCCCGGATCAGCGCGAGCTGGCCGGTGCGGTGCAGCTCGGCGAGGAGCACAAACGTCTCCCCGCCGCCCACGAAGATCGCGTCGGCCTGCCGCAGCAGCGCCGCCGCTCCCGCTTCATCGCGGCGGTGCAGCGAGACCGCCTCCCGCACGCCAAGGTCGGCGAACGCCTTCTGCAGGCGCGCCTCCATCCGGTCGCGTTCGTCGGGATGCGAGGGATGGAGGACCAGCGCGACGCGTTCGCACCCGGCATAGTGGCGCCGCATCGCTGCCTTCACGCTGTCCGCGAAGCGGTCGCCATTCATCATGCTTCCGCCCACCACGAGCACGGAAGCTCGCGGCGACGTGTGCCAACGCGGCGCCGCGGCGGCCTTAAGCGGCGCGAGCAGCGCCAGACCGACTGCGCCCATCGCCATCACCCACCGCCGGCGCGTCATCTTGTCCATGGCCTCAGCTGCCGATGACCAGCACGCCCTTGAACACCAGCAGCACCACGCCCACCAGGCCGCAGCAGCAGATGAAGCCGAGCGTGTCGCGCTTGTCCCATTTCGTGAACTCCCAGTTGGAATGCGGAAACAACTTGAGGTGATCGAACCGCGTGGGATCGGCGTAGCTCTTCTCCACCTCCACCGCGTCGTCCTCGAGCGTCCTGGCCACCGGCGTCTTCATCCGGACGTAGAACCGCGCCACCCGCTGCGGGTCGGTCGGACGCGTCAGCAGGCTCACCCCGATGAGCAGGCAGATCGGCAGCATCGCATCCACGAGGTAGCGGGTCGTGAGCAGTTGCGCCGGCGTGAAGCCCGCGACGTCAAATCCCGCCAGCTTCAACAGGAAGACTTCGGTGCGGAAGAGACCCTTGCCCGTCCGCGGCGAGTCCGGATCCCTGGGATCGACCCGCACGACGCCTTCCTCGAAGTACACCGACACCGGCTCGATCCGGCGTGTCAGGGTGATGGTCTGCCCCACCGTGGACGCCTGGCCGGCGGCGACATCGGCCTGGGTGGCCTTCACTTCCTTCGTCACGACGCGCTCGCGCGTCATCAGCGTGAGCGCCTCGGAGCGCGCCAGCGCGGGAATGGACGACACAACCCACGGGATCACCGCGATGAACACCAGCGTGGCGAGCACCTGCACGAACACGGCCACCTGCGTCACGCGCCGCCAGATGAACAGCAGCGTGATCGGCACGCCCCACACCAGCAGCAGCACGATCGCGAACTTCAGGATCGCCACGATGCTGTTGAGAAACAGGCCCACGAGGACGCCCGCGGCGAGGAGGCAGGGGACGGCCAGCCGCGCGACAAACATGTAGTGCTGGTCGGACCGCCCCGGTACCAGCGGCTCGTAGAGATTCTTCACCACCAGCCCCGACAGCACGACCGACTGCGCGCCCAGGACGGCCACCTTGCCGCCCAGGATGCCGGTGATCATGATGCCGATGAGCCCGACCGGCAGCAGCTCGCGCGTCATCAAGCCCCAGGCCTGGTCGGGGTCCGAGAGGCTGGGCCCGAACAGCGCGATCGCGATCAGGCCGCAGTAGGCCCACGCGATGGTCACGAAACGCTTGCTGAACCCGCCCGTCACCGCCCCGAGCCGCGCCGCCATCTCGTCCTTGGCCGAGCCGCTGATCGCCATGTTGTGCTGCGAGCCCGCGATTCCGATGATCTGCACCAGCAGCAGGGCCGCGATCGAGTACCAGGTGTACTCCGACGCGATGTCGCCGCCGAACAGGTTGAACATCACGTCGGGCACCTTCGCGTGCAGCGCCTCCGCCCCGCCGATCCGCCAGAGGCCGAAGGGTATCAGGATGACGGATATCAATACGACCAGCATGGCCTGGATCGCGTCGACCACCGCCGACGCCTTCAGGCCGCCCAGCATGATGAAGATCGCCACCAGCCCGGTGGAAACCAGGTAGAACGTCACCGGGTGCAGGTACGTG
Source organism: uncultured Opitutia bacterium (assembly GCA_937952235.1). Taxonomy (GTDB): domain Bacteria; phylum Verrucomicrobiota; class Verrucomicrobiia; order Opitutales; family Opitutaceae; genus ER46. The sequence goes on from CALFZM010000375.1 coordinate 2,533, forward strand.
ACGTACGGTGCGAGCACGCCGCGATTGTAGTAGTCGCGCAGCACATCGTACCGCGCCTCCTGCGCGGCCGGCAGCACGCCCGTCTGTCGCTGGCTGCGCAGCTCGGCAAACTCGTGATAATCGGCCACCCGCTGCTTCTCCGCCGGCGTGTAGATCGCCGGGTCCTTCACCATCAGCGGCTGCAGTGTCTTCAGCGCCATGACATTGCCGCCGGCGATCACGCCGACGATCGCGATCATGAGCATCGTGATCGCGTACAGCGTCGCCAGGAACCGGCTGCCGAAGCGATCCTCGAAGAGGTCGGCCATCGTCGTCAGCCGCACGCGCCGGAACCAGACGTTCATGAACCAGTAGTACGGCGTGAGGAAAAGCGTGATCAGCGCCAGCCAGGCGCCACCCGCCCCCTGGCGGTAGACCGAGCTGGCGGTCGTGGTCGCCTGGCCCGGATCGGTCATGTTGCCGAAGCTGAGGAAAAACTGCAGCCAGCGACCGAGCGACCGCCCGCCCAGGAAGAAGTCCTTCCCGTCCTTCACGCCGTGGGAGAATTTTTTCCCGATGGCGAGGACGGCCACGATGTAGCCGAGGAGGATGAGGACGTCGATCCAGTGCAGGCCGAATAACTTCATGGGGCGGAGAACCAGGTGAAGCCGACGAGACGGATCCCGGCGCCGAGGTTCCGCGCCGCGGCCACGCGGGCGGCGGGGCGGACCGGAAGGGCGCGGCGGTGAGTCATCGGCGGGGTCAGGGTGAAGGCAGCGTGCGAACGCCCCGGCCGCCGTAAAGCGCTAAGGACCGGATCGGGCGCCGCGGCGAAATTTTCATGCCGTTTCATTTGCCGTTTGTCTCCCGTCGCCGCCGCACCGACACTCGGGAATGTCCCGCCCCCTCCGCCCCGGCGGCATGGCGCTCTGCGCCAGTTTTCTCGCCGCGTCGCTGTCAGCCCAGGAGCCGGCCCGGCTGCCCGGCACCGCTCCGCTCGAAGCGCGGGCCGAGTGGTCCGGCGAGATGCTGGCCGGCATCGCCCGCCTCGCCGACCGCGAGCAGGCGCTCGCCCGGGCGCAACGATCCGGCCGGTGGCAGCGTGACGCGGCGTCGCCGTCGTCCTACGTCCGCTCGGTCGAGCCCAACCGCGAACGCCTGCGCCGGATGCTGGGCGCCGTCGATCCGCGGCTCGCCCCTCCCTCGCTCCACCACGTTGCCACCACGGAACGACCGGCGCGCCTGGCGGAGAGCCCTCGCTACGAGGTATTCGCCGTACGCTGGCCGGTATTCGACGGGGTGCACGGCGAAGGCCTGCTGCTGCAGCCACGCGAGGCCGTGCGGGCGCGCATCATCGTGCTGCCCGACGCCGACGAGACCCCGGAGGCGGCCGCCGGGCTCGCTGCCGGCGTGGCGCCCGACGACCAGCTCGCGCGCCGGCTCGCCGAAGCCGGTGCGCAGGTGCTGATTCCCGTCCTCCTGAGCCGGAGCGACGAGGGCTCCGGCAACGCCGCGCTCAAGCGCCACACCAACCTTCCCCACCGCGAATGGATCTACCGGCAGGCGTATCAGCTCGGCCGGCACGTCATCGGTTATGAGGTGCAGAAGGTGCAGGCGGCGGTCGACTGGTTCGCGGCGGAGAACGCCCGCGGACCGCGGGTGCGGCTCGGCGTCGCCGGCCACGGGGAAGGCGGGCTCATCGCCCTCGCCGCGGCCGCACTCGATCCGCGGATCGATGCGACGGCGGTGAGCGGCTACTTCGACGAGCGCGAGGCGCTGTGGCGCGAGCCGATTTATCGCAACGTATTCGGCCTGCTGCGCGAGTTCGGCGATGCGGAGATCGCGAGTCTCGTCGCTCCCCGCAGCCTGATCGTGGTGCAGCGGCCGGGCCCCGCGGTCAGCGGTCCGCCGGCGCCCCGCGCCGGTCGCTCCGCCACCGCCGCGCCGGGCATCCTCGTCC
>CALFZM010000376.1 GCA_937952235.1 uncultured Opitutia bacterium
CCCCCTGCTCGAGCGCGCGGCGGGCCGCCGCGACCGCCCGGGGCGAGGGGCCGAACGGATTCTCGTTCGACGCCAGCTTGACGATCCCGGCGGGGTCCAGCCCGAGTTCCCGCGCGACGTATTCGATCGGCTTCCCCGGTTCGTACACGGGTTGCGTGAGCACCGAGGGTCGGGCGAGCGCGGCGAAGTTCATCCCCGCACTCGAACACAGGTGCCCGCGGGCACGAAAGTCCGAAATGGGCGCCCATCGTGACAGCAGCCCGCTTTTTCCCCGGGAGCGCGGCCGTCCGCGGCCGCCGGATCGTCACTTTCCTACGGCCGCGGCGACTTCGGCGCCCGGCTCGGCACGCGCACCCACTTCATGCCGGCGGCCTCCGCGGCGCGCATGCCGGGCTCCGCATCCTCGAAGACGAGGCACCGCTCCGGAGGCACGCCCATCCGCCGGGCGGCCAGCAGGAACATGTCAGGGGCGGGCTTCCCGTGCACGACGTCCTCCGGCGTGACCACGAGGTGGTAGTTGTCGCGATTGAAGAGCGGCGCGAGCCCGCTGAGTTCCAGCATGCCCCGCACGATGTCGCGCGGGCCGCCGGAGGCGACCGACACCGGATGCGTGAGCGACATGCGGCGGGCGATCTCGACCACCGGCTCGATCAGCTTGGCGTCCTTCTGCAGCGCCACGAACAGCGACTCCTTGTGGTGAAAGATCGCGTGCGTATCGACGGTGAGGCCGTAGTGCGCGGCAATCAACTCGGCCACGCGCCTGGTCGGCACACCGCCGAGCGAGTAGAACAATTCCTCGTCCAGCGGCGCCTCGAGCCCCGCCTTGCGCATCGCCTCGTCCCACGCGCGATAGTGCAGCGGCATCGTGTCGACGAGCGTGCCGTCCAGATCGAAGATGTAACCGGCGAAGTCGCCGGCGGGCAGGTCGAGTTTCATGCGGACCGGCCAGCCTGCGCCCCCACGGACGACGACGCAAACGAAACCCTTGGCCTCAACGCTGCCTCCGTCCCGGCAACCAGCGGCGGACCACCCCGACCAGGCGGATGAGCGCAGCCGCGGGCACCCCCAGCCGGCGGCGCCGGCGCAACGACGCGCCGTGCGCCTGCAGGCGCGCCACCATGCCGGTCCGGCCGAACACCGCCGCGAACATGATCGGCGTGAGGCCCGCGCCGTTGTCCGCATCGACGTCGGCGCCGCGCTCGAGCAGCAGCGCCGCCACGGCCTCGTCGCCCTTGAACGCCGCCCCGCCGAGCGGTGTCTGGCCGCGCGCGTTGCGCCGGTCGACGTCCGCGCCGTGGTCGAGCAGGACGCGCGCCGTCTCGGCGTGGCCGTGGTAGCAGGCGAGCATGAGCAGCGTGTTGCCCCGGGGATCGGCGAGGTTCGCGGGCAGCCCGTGCCGCAGCATGGCCGCGAGCGTCGCGGTGTCGCCGTGACGCGCGCAATCGAGCGCGAGGAGCTGAAGCTCGGCATACCGCGTCTCCTCCGCGGGCGTGGTGAGGACAGGCATGGCAGGCGGCCGGCGGCGGACGCGCTCAGGCGCCGGCGGCGGAGTTCCTGATGCCGAGGGCCGCGGCCACGCCGGCGGCGTAGCGCGGATCGGCCCGGTGGAAGTGCGCGAGCTGCCGCTGCACGATGAAATCGGGCACGCCCGCCATCGCGGCGGCGATGTTCTGGAAGAGCCGCCCCTGCTGGTCCGGATTCATCAGCCGGAACAGGTTCCCGGGCTGGGTATAGTCGTCGTTGCCCTCCCGGTGATTGTAGCGATCGGCATCGCCCGCAATCTTCAGCGGCGGCTCGGCGAACCGCGCGTCCTGCGTCGGACCGCCGAAGCTGTTCGGCTCGTAGTACGCATCGGTGCCCCGCGGCGCGTCGAAGCGCATCGGCCCGTCGGCGTGGTAGGTGCGGACGGCCACCTTCGGCCGGTTTACCGGCAGCATCTCGTAGTGCGTGCCGACGCGGTAGCGGTGGGAGTCGGCGTAGGAGAAAATCCGCGCCTGCAGCATCTTGTCGGGCGAGAATCCGATCCCGGGAACGATGTTCGACGGGCTGAACGAAGCCTGCTCGACCTCGGCGAAATAGTGCTCGGGGTTGCGGTTGAGCTCGAGGATGCCGACGTCGATGAGCGGGTAATCGCCGTGCGGCCAGACCTTGGTGAGGTCGAACGGATTCCACCGGTAGGTCGCCGCGTCTGTCTCCGGCATGATCTGCACGCAGAAGCGCCACTTGGGATAATCGCCCCGCTCGATCGCCTCGAACAGATCGCGCTGCGAGCTCTCGCGGTCCTGGGCCACCACCTGCGCTCCCTCCGCGTTCGTCCAGTGCTGGTGGCCCTGCAGGGTCTTGAAATGGAACTTCACCCAGAACCGTTCGTTCTTCGCGTTGAGGAAGCTGTAGGTGTGGCTGCCGTAGCCGTTGACGTGGCGGTAGCCGCGCGGCAGGCCGCGGTCGGACATGAGGATCGTCACCTGGTGCAGCGACTCGGGCGAAAGCGACCAGAAATCCCAGGCCGCGGTGTTGCTGCGCAGGTGCGATTTCGGATGGCGCTTCTGGGTGTGGATGAAGTCGGGAAACTTCAGGGGATCGCGGATGAAGAAAACCGGCGTGTTGTTGCCGACGAGGTCCCAGTTGCCTTCATCGGTGTAGAACTTGAGGGCGAACCCGCGCACGTCGCGCTCCGCGTCGGCGGCACCGCGCTCGCCGGCGACGGTCGAGAAGCGCAGGAAGCACTCCGTCTTCTTCCCCACTGACGCGAAGACCGACGCCTTGCTGTAGCGCGTGATGTCATGGGTGATCGTGAGCGTGCCGTACGCCCCGGAACCCTTCGCATGCACGGTGCGCTCCGGGATGCGTTCGCGATTCTGGTGGGCGAGTTTCTCCAGCAGCTGGTAATCCTGCATCAGCAGCGGACCGCGCGGGCCGGCCGTGAGGGAGTTCTGGTTGTCGGCGACCGGATTGCCGGCCGTGGTGGTCATGACGGGAGGGTTCTGGCTCATGAAGAAGGAGGGGCGAGCATACCCGTTCCGACCGTCGCGATTGAAATACTTGTTTCCTAACCTCACGATAGGCTCCGCCTATGGAGCTCCAGCAACTCCGCTACCTGCTCGCCGTCGCGCGGACGGGAAACTTTTCCCGCGCGGCCGAGCAATGCCACGTGTCGCAGCCGTCCCTGAGCCAGCAGATCCAGAAGCTCGAGGACGAATTGGGCGAGCGCCTCTTCGACCGGCTCAAGTCGGCCGCCCGCCTGACGACCGCGGGCGAGGCCCTGCGCGAGCGGGCCGTCCGGATCCTTGCCGAGGTGGAGGCGGCGCAGCGCGAGGCGACCGAGTCGCGCGCCCTGGTGCGGGGGCACGTGACGGTGGGCGTGCTGCCCACGATCGCGCCCTATTTCCTGCCGCACGTCGTGCCGGGATTCAGCCGTTCGTTCCCCGGCATCGAGCTGGTCGTGCAGGAGAACACCACGGCGCAACTGCTCGGCCTGCTGGCCGCCTGCGAGCTCGACCTGATGATCGCGAGCCTGCCGCTGGCGGACGAGCGGGTCCACGCGGAGAAACTGTTCACCGAGGAGCTGCGCGTCGCGCTGCCGCCGGGACATCCGCTGCAGCGGCGGCGGCACATCCGGGCGTCCGACCTCGAGTCGGAGAGGTTCATCCTGATGAAGGAGGGCCATTGCCTCGGCGACCAGGTGCTGAACTTCTGCACGCGGCGCGACTTTCATCCCAACGTGCTGTGCCGGAGCACGCAGATCGAAACCATCCGCGCGCTGGTCGAGGCCGGCATGGGGCTCTCGCTCGTGCCCGCGATGGCGTGCCCGGCGACGGGAGCTCGCCGGAAACTCTACCGCTCGCTGGCGGCGCCGGAACCGCGCCGCACGATCGTCGCGGCCTGGCTGGAGGCCCGCCCGCCGGGCCGGGCGGCGAGCGCGTTCCTGCGGCACCTGCGCGAGGCGGCGCCGCGTTTCCAAAGCGCGACGCCGTGAACGTCGCGCCGCCGCCCTCAGCGGCGCATGCCGCGGTGCAGGCGGCTCGCCGGCTTGGCCGCGGCGGCCGCGGTCTCGGCGAGGGCCTTTTCGTCGAAGAGCGCCGAGTAGATGTAAGGGAAGCCTTCGATCTTCTTCCGATCCACGCCGATGCCCATGTACCGCTCGATGGAGCGGGCGTCACGAACATCATCCTCGGTCACGAGCGTGAAGGCGTCACCGGTATTCTGGGCCCGGCCCGTGCGCCCGATGCGGTGCACGTAGTCCTCCGGGTTTTCCGGCACGTCGTAATTGATCACGTGCGAGACGCCGGCGATGTCGAGGCCCCGGGCCGCGATGTCGGTGGCGACCAGCACCTCGTACCGGCCCGACTTGAAGCCCTCGAGCGCCTCGATGCGTTCGCGCTGGTTGCGGTCGGAGTGCAGCACCCCGACGGTGTGCCCGCTCGCCTTCAGGCGGTGCGCGATACGGTCGGCGCCCATGCGGGTGCGGGAGAAAATGATGACGCTCTTGAACTCGGTGCGCTCCAGCAGGAGCTGCAGCAGGTCGAACTTCTGCGACGCCACGACGGGATAAAAGGCGTGCGCGACCGTCTCCGCGGGCGACCGCTGGCGGCCGATCTCGACCTTGACGGGATCGCGCAGCGCCCAGCCGGCGAGCTGCTCGAGCTCGGGCGGGAGCGTGGCGGTGAAGAACAGCGTCTGCCGGTCCTTGCGGCACTTCTGCACGATGCGGCGGACGTCCGGCAGGAAGCCCATGTCGAGCATCCGGTCGACCTCGTCGAGCACCAGGATCTCGATGTCGTCGAGGGAGCAGTTGCCCTGCTCGAGATGGTCGAGCAGCCGCCCCGGTGTGGCGGCGAGGATATCGACGCCGCGGCGGAGGTCCTCGGTCTGCTTCCCGTAGCCGACGCCGCCGTAGACGATCGTCACCCGCAGGTCGGTGAACTTGGCAAACTTCTGGAACGCCTCCTCGACCTGCAGCGCGAGTTCGCGGGTGGGTTCGAGGATGAGGCAGCGCATGCGGCCATGCGTGCCGAGGCGCTGGATGATCGGCAGCGCGAAGGCGGCGGTCTTGCCCGTGCCGGTCTGCGCGGAGCCGATGACATCGCCGCCCTTCAACACGACCGGGATCGCCTGCGCCTGGATGGGCGTCGGGTTCACGTAGCCCATCTCCTGCACCCCGAAGGCGAGCGCGTCGCTCAGCCCGAGCGCGGTGAACGCCGTATCCATCTTCGGGATATCGACCGGCGTGGCCGGCTTGACGTCGCCGGTGCGCGGGTGCTCGTAGGACTTGTCGATGACCGGCCGTTCGCGTTCGCCGCGGGGACCGCGGGCGGCCGACCGGCCGCGCCCGCCGCGTCCGCCGGAGCGCTCGCCGCGGCCGCCTTCGTCGCGACGCGGGCGTCCGGCATCGCCGCGACCCGGCTCGCCGCGTCCGGATTCCGCGTGACCGGGCTCGCGCGCCGGATGGCCCGCCCCGCCGCCCGCGGAGCGCCCGCCGTGGCCGCGACCGCCGCCGCTGCGGGAACGCTCGGTCCGGGCTTCGCCCTGGGAACCATGACCATGTGCCTTGGCCGTTGAACCGGAAGTGGATTTCCCGCCCGTCCCGGCGGATTTCGAGGCTCGCGACGGCGCCAGCGTGTCGCGCAGCTTCGCAAATATTTTCTTCAACATGACGGAGTAAACCGGAGAGCGTCGGCGAATCGCGCGCCTTTGCAACCTTCATGTGCGGCCGCGGCCCGCGGCGACGGGCTCGCGCCCTGGCGACGCCCCCGCCCGGCGCCACCACCGGGCGGCCGCGTAAAACGGATGTGTAAACGCGACGTCGTCCGTCAGTTGCAGGCGTTCGCACTTGGCTTGCACCCGGGGGACTTCCAGCCTCCGCGTCTGATTCGGACCGCTGCATGAACGACGACATTCGCTGGCTGGCCCGCCTGGGCATCGACCAGGGGCTCTTTCAACCGGCCCATTGCCGGAAGCTGCTCGCCAAACTCGGGGCGGACGGCGACCTGCTCGCCTTCGCGCAGGAACTGATCGACACGGGCGTCGTCACCGACGTCGAACGGCTCGAGAAAATCGCCGGCCTGGCCCAGGAGAAGGCGCGTCGCGGTCCCCCGGCCGACGATCCGTTCGACACGGATGACCGGTCGCCGGACCCGGCAGCGATGCCGCCGGAGGAGTCGCCGGGCTTCGCGTTCGAGGCGATGAGTGCGCTGGACGACGGCTCGCTCGCCCGGGCGATGGGCGCGCTGCTGAAAGCGACGGCGGCGTCCGGAGCGAGCGACCTGCACCTTTCCACCGGCGCGCGTCCGTTCGTACGCCGCAACCGCGTGCTGACGTACCTTTCTCCCCACGTGCTCACGGCACCGGAGGCGCTCCGCGCCAACACCGTGCTGCTTTCCAGCGGGCAGCAGAAGATCTTCCTCGAACGCCGCGACTACGACTACGCCCTCGCCCTCGAGGGCGGCAGCCGGTTTCGCGTGAACCTGATGTTTCACAAGAACGGCGCGGCCGGGGCCTATCGCATGGTGCCGGCCGAGACCAGGTCGCTCGCGTCGCTCGGTTTCGCGGCGCACCTCGAGACGCTGAAGAAGATGCTGTCCTACCATAACGGCCTGATCCTGATCACGGGCCCGGTGGGCGCCGGCAAGACGACGACGCTCGCGTCGATGGTCTCGTACCTCAACGAAACGCGCACCGATCACATCATCACCGTCGAGGATCCGATCGAGGTCGTGCAGCCCGCGCGCGGCTGCAACGTGACGCAGCGCGAAGTCGGCCCGCACACCCGCTCGTTTGCCACGGCGCTGAAGGGGGCGCTGCGCGAGGATCCCGACGTGATCGTGATCGGCGAGCTGCGCGACCTGGAGACGATCGAGATGGCGATCGCCGCCTCCGAGACCGGGCATCTCGTGATCGGCACGATGCACACCAGCGATGCCGCCACGACGCTCAACCGGCTGCTCGACGTGTTTCCGCCGGCCCAGCAGACCCAGGTGCGCGCCAGCGTGGCCGAGTCGCTGCGCGGCATCGTCTGCCAGCGCCTGCTGCCCGGCAGCCGCGGCGGGCTCGTGCTCGCCTGCGAGATTCTCGTCAGCAACACCGCGATCCAGAACCTCATCCGCGAGGGCAAGTCGACCGGGCTGCGCAACACGATGGAGACGGGCGTGAAGGACGGGATGTGTCTCATGGACAACGTGGTGTTCGGGCTCGCCCAGGAGGGAAAGATTTCCGCCGAAACCGCGCGCGCGAACATCGTCAACCGGGTGCTGCGGGCCAAACTGACCTGATGCCGCTGTTCAGCCTCTCGACTCCCGATGAACCCGCCGCGATCGTCGCCGCCTACCGCCGCGCCCGCTTCGTCCTCCTCTGCAACGGCGCGTTTTTCGTGCTCTGCTGCGTCGTCGCGGTCGTCGTGCGCAAGATGGTGGGCATGCCGCCCGCGCTGCTCACGGTCGTGTTCACCGTCATCCTGGTGCTTTTCGGCGGCGACATCCTCCGCTTCCTGATCCTGCGCCGCAAGTATCGCCGCGTGCTCGAAACCCACTCCTGACCCAACCCATGGCCGCCATCGATCAACTGTTGCGCCTGATGCTCGAAAAGGGCGGCTCCGACCTGCATCTCACGGTCGGGCTTCCACCGAAGGCCCGCATCTCGGGCGCGCTGCAGCCGATCGGCGACACGGCGCTGGATGCGCGCACGATGGAGGGGATGTTGCGCGAAATCTGCGCGGAGAAGCGCTGGACCGACTTCCTCGAGCGCAAGGACCTCGACCTGGCGTACGAGGTGCCCGGGCTCGCGCGGTTCCGCGGCAACTACCTCTACAACCACTGGGGCCAGGCGGCGGTGTTTCGCCAGATTCCCGCGAAGATCCTCTCGTTCGAGGACCTGAAGCTGCCCGAGGCGCTGAAGAAGTTCTGCCACCTCGACCAGGGGCTGGTCGTCGTGACCGGGCCCACCGGCAGCGGCAAGTCGACCACGCTCGCGGCGATGATCGACTACATCAACACGCACCTCTCTCGGCACATCATCACGATCGAGGACCCGATCGAGTTCGTGCACCCGGTGAAGAAATCCGTGATCGTGCACCGGGAGGTCGGCGAGCACACCGAGTCGTTTGCCGCCGCGCTGAAAGGCGCGATGCGCCATGACCCCGACATCCTCCTCCTCGGCGAAATGCGCGAGATGGAGACGATCAAGCTCGCGCTCGGGTGCGCGTCGATGGGCATGCTGGTCTTCGGCACCCTGCACACGAACAACGCCGCCAAGACCGTCGACCGCATCATCAACACGTTCCCGGCCGAGGAGCAGAACCAGGTGCGCGTGATGCTTTCCGGCTGCCTCGCCGGTGTCGTCGCCCAGTTGCTCTGCAAACGCATTCCGAAGGGACGCTGCGCGGTGCACGAAATCCTCCTTTCCCACGAAGCCCTGCCCAACACGATCCGCAGCGGCCAGATCGCCAACATCAAGTCGATCATCGAGAGCGGCGGCGCCGACGGCATGATCACGATGGACAACAGCCTGATGAACCGCGTGAAGGACGGCACCATCGAGGCAAAGGAGGCTTACCTCAAGGCCGCCAACAAGGCTACCTTCGCCCCGCTGCTCAAGCCGGGCGAACTGGACGACGGCCACTAGCGCCAACTCGGCGATCGTGACGCCGGTTCACCGGGGGCCGAATCGACCCGTGAGGTGGAGCCGCCTGTCCCCAGGCGGCTGACGTTCGTCGGCTCCTCGGCAGCCGCCCGAGCGGACGAGCCGCTCCACTTGGACGCTGCCTCGCGTCACGCCTTTCCTCCCGCGCGCGGCTCGTGCCGGACGACGCCGTGGATACGCCAGCCGGCGGCTTCGCGCACGAGCGTGTAATCGTAGGCCACCGCGGCGTTCGGCGCGTGCACCTGCATCGTGACGGTCGCCCGCGCGCCGTCGTCGCGCACGATACCCGGCTCGGCGCGGACGTTGTGCCACACTTCGGGGTAATGATCGCGCACGATGGCGACGAAGGCCTCGAGCGTGCGCTGCGCGCGAAAAGGCGCGGACGCGAAGCCGTACGCGGCCTCGGGCCGGCCGCGTCGAAACGCAGCGAGCTGGTCCTCCACCACCCGGAGCACGGCAGCGCGCACCTCGGGACGGCTCGCCCTGGGCTCGGCGGCGCGGCCGCCCGACAGCGCCGCGAGCCCGAGGGCCCAGGCTGCAATCACGAGGAAAAGCCGCGGCATGCGCGTCACCTTGGCGGTACGGTCCTCGGTCGCAACCCCGCGTCGTCCGTTCACTGGCTGTTCAGCACCTCGCGCAGCGTGCGCGAGAAATCCGCCATCCGATACGGCTTCGGCACCGAGCCACGGAAACCATGGGCGTGGAAGTTGGCCATGACGGGATCGCTCGAGTAACCGCTCGAGACGATGCCCTTGGCCGTCGGGTCCATCTTCAGGATCTCGCGCATCGCATCGGCGCCGCCCATCCCGCCCGGCACCGTGAGGTCGAAGACCACGACGTCGTAAGGCCGGCCGTTCCCGCGGGCCGCCGCATAGGCCTGCACGGCCGCATCGCCATCGGATGCCACGTCCACCTCGAGGCCGAGACGCTCGAGCAGCGTCTTCGTCATCATGCGGATCGGCTCCTCGTCGTCCATGAACAGCACGCGGCCCTTGAGCGGCTCGAATGTCCCGGCCGCGACGGTGGGCCGGACCGGCTCCGGTCGCGCCGCGGGGATCCAGATGCGGAACGTGGTGCCGACGCCCTGGGTCGATTCCACCGCGATGTGGCCGCGGTGCTTCTTGATCACCGAGTAGACGGTGGCCAGGCCGAGGCCGCTGCCGAACTCCTTCGTGGTGAAAAACGGCTCGAAGATCCGCGCCAGGTGCTCCGGTGCGATGCCCCGCCCGGAGTCGGCAATCTCGAGACGGAGGTAGTCACCGGCAGGGAGCGTCACCACCTCGCCCTCCGCCAGCGAGTGATTCACCAGGCCAAGCCGGATCTGACCTCCGCCCGGCATGGCCTGGACGGCATTGATCACGAGATTCTGAACGACCTGCCCGATCTGGCCCTTGTCGGCGTCGGCCGGCCGCAGGTCCTGCGCGATCGCATATTCGCATCGCACCGATGAGCCGTGCAGCGAGAACTGCGCGGCTTCGCGGACGACGTCGGCCAGCGGCACCGCGGACCGCACGGGATCGCCGCCCTTGGCAAAGGTCAGGAGCTGCTGCGTCAGGTCCCGGGCGCGCAGCAGGGCGCGCTCGCCCTCCCGCAGCCGCTGCGCCGCGGGCGAACTCTCCTCGCATTCCATCGCCGCGAGCGAGAGGTTGCCCATGACGATGGAGAGGAGGTTGTTGAAATCGTGGGCAATGCCGCCGGCGAGCACGCCGATCGACTCGAGTTTCGAAGCCCGCAGCAGGTCGGCTTCGAGACGGGACCGGTGCGTCACGTCCCGCACGACCAGCACCGCGCCGATCGCCTGTCCTCTCAAATCGTGGGTGGGAGCGATGCGGCCCTCGACGCTCCGCGGCGGGCCTTCCCGCGGCCGCAGCATCGTGTAGGGAGGAAGGTCGACGGGCCGGTCCGAGCTGAGGGCCTGCGCGAGCGGCGCGGTGAGCGGCTGGCTCGTCTTGTCGGAACCGAGGACGAACACCTCCCGCAGGCTGTGCCCGATGGCGGCGCCGACCGGCCAGCCCGTGAGCTGCGCGGCCGCGTCGTTCATGAATTGCACGACCCCGCCCTTGTCGATCGTCACGACGGCCTCCGACATGGCCCGCAGGGTGACGCTCAACCGCTCGCGCTCCGCCGCCAGCGCCTGTTCCGCCGACTTGATGTCGGTGACATCCACGAGCACGAGCTGCGTGCGTTCCAAATGAGGCAGCCCGGCCACCAACGGCACGCGCCAGCGGAAAATCAGCCGCAGCACGCGGCCGTCGCGCATCTGCACCGTGAAATCCCCGTCCGTCTCGGACCGGCCGTGCCAGAGCGTCAGGAGGAGCTTGCGGCGCGCCTCATAGACGTCGCCGGTGTACAACCGCTCGATGTCTGCGGCACCCTCCTCCACCGAGGAGAGGCCCACCAGGCGCAGCGCGGCGACGTTGGCGCCCACGATCGCCGGCTTCACGACGGGCGAGCGGAGCATCTCCGGATGCTGCCGGAACCAGTCGTTGAGATCCGTCACACCCTTGCCCCGCAGTTCCTCGAACCATGCCACCACCGGGCGGTAGTCGTACTCGACCAGTCCGATCGGCAGGTTGTCGAACAGGGCCCGGTAACGTTGTTCGCTCGCCGCCAGCGCCGCGTTCGCGCGCTTGCGCTCGGAGACGTCGACCGACCACAGCCGGACGTAGCGCGTACCGTCCTCCTGCCGCACGGACTGCAGCGTCTGCGTCACCCAGACGGCCGTCCCATCGGGCCGGCGCAGTTCCACGTCGGTGACCTCGGCGTTCCCCCCGGCCCCGGCCTGCTGCAGGCGCGACTCCCACGCGGCCGGCACCAGATGAAGGCCGGCGACTGCCGCCGGCGACAACGCCGTCAGTTCCTCCGGCGTAGCGCAACCGAACTGGCGGGCGAGAGCCAGATTGGCGCGGATAAACGCGCCCTGTTCGGAGAGTTCACCCACCCCTTCGTGGGCGGAAAGCCAGAGCTGACGCTGTCGCTCGCCGGCGAGCCGCAGGTCACGGGCCCGCAAGGACACCACGCGCGCCCACCACGCGATCCCTGCCACCGCCAGCACGAAGGCCATCACGACCAGCGACGACGCATCGAGCATCGTCGCCGCCACGACTGGGCATGATGCGGGGAAAGGGAAGAGCGGTGGACTCACTCGTGATCGGGCCCAGAAAATCGCAACGGGCGCGGGATGTCGAGGTTGCGTGGAACGGCTCGTCAAAATCCATCGCCCGCGCGTCCGCGCTCCTTCACCCTCCGCCGATGAACCTCGTACTGCGCCCCGCCGTGGCGGCCGACGTCCCCCTGATCCTCGCCTTCATCCGTGGCCTGGCGGCTTACGAAAAGCTCGAACATGAGGTCGAGGCGACGCCCGGGCAGTTGCGCGCGACGCTGTTCCCCGCCGACGGCCGGGCCTTTGCGGAATGCGTGCTGGCGTTCGTGGATGAAAAGCCGGCCGGCTTCGCCCTCTATTTCACGAACTACTCGACGTTTCTCGCGCGGCCCGGGCTGCACCTGGAGGATTTGTTCGTCACCCCGGAATTTCGCGGCCAGGGCGTGGGCAAGGCGCTGCTCCTGCACGTCGCCCGCCTGGCCAACGAACGGGGGTGCGGCCGCCTGGAGTGGACCGTGCTCGACTGGAACCAGCCGGCCATCGATTTCTACGAATCCATCGGCGCCCGGCGCATGCTCGAGTGGCAGATCTGCCGCCTCACGGGACCGAATCTTGCCCGTTACGCGTGAAAGCCGCGTCAACCCGCACTCCGGACCATTTTTGTTTCGCGCCACCCGCAGATTCTTCTCCCCCTCGTGGCTGATGCCCACGCCTCCTCCGAATCCGGCGCTGACCGAGCTGGCTGCGGTGCTCGGAGATGAAAACGTCCGCGCGCTCGTGCGGACGTATCTCCGGGAATTCCCGCTTTCCCTGGAAAAACTCGGGGGCGGCGACCGGCCCACCCGCCACCGGCTCGCGCACAGCATGAAGAGCAACTCGCGGCTGGTCGGTGCCCTGGCGCTGTCGCAGCGGATGGCCGCCCTGGAACTCCGGCTGGCGGATGAAAACGGCCCGGACATCTCTGCCGCGGATCTGACCGCGATCGCCGGCGAGTTCGCCGCCGTTTCAGGACCGCTGCAGGCGTTTGTCGGGGCCTGACTTCGCGCGACCCCGCGGGGCGCCGCTCAAGCCTCGACCAATCCCGCCTGGATGCACCAGCGGGTGAGGCTCGCGACTTCGCGCACCCCAATCTTTTCCATGATGTTGGCGCGGTGCTTCTCGACCGTCCGGACGCTCAGGTTCAACTTGGCGGCAATTTCCTTGGACATCTGACCCGCCGCCACGAGCCGCGCGATCTCCTGTTCGCGGTCAGTCAACGGCACTTCCATCGGCGGCCGGGAAACGGCCAGGCCTCCCGCGCCCCCCTTTGCCCGCACGCGGCTGGCAAAGAACATGCCTCCGCTGCGAACGGTCTCCACCGCGCTCAGGACATACTCGATGGGCTCGGTCTTGTCCACGTACCCATTCACTCCGAGCACCATCAAATCGGCCGGCAACCGTTCGCTCGGATGCGCCGTGATGACCAGAATTTTCATTTCCGGCAACGCCCGCCGGACCTCCCGGGCAATCTCCATGCCGTTGATGTCGGGCAGCATGAGGTCGACGACCAGCATGTCCGGCTTCTCACGCAGGCAGTAATCGAGGCCCGGCTTGCCGAGACCGAATTCACCAATCACCTCGAGGTCCTTCACTTTCCCCAGGGTAAGCAGGATGAGCTGACGAAACATGGTTTCGTCTTCGATGAGAACCGCGCGGAGTTTACGCATGCGATTATGCTATCGTGAATCCGGGAGGAAACTTAAGCGAGGTCGCGGACTTCGTACCAAGGGATGGCGCGCCAGTCTTCAAATGCCAGCATTTTTCACCTGGGGCGTGTCGATTGACCAGCCCGGCGCGGAGGTGGTTCCTTACGCGCGCGCGCCGGTCGGCCGTCCGGTCAGCGGCCTCCCGCCTCGACCCTCCTCACGCGGTCCGCGCCGCGGCATGCCGCCACCGCGCGAGCGCCCGGAAATCCTCCGGCAGAAAGACTTCGCGATGGGCGTCAAAGCGGGTGACGTCCCCGCACCACGCCTCCCGCAACTGTGTCGCCTGCGCGTCGAGCGACAGCGCCACCCAATGCGGGCAGTCGACACAGTGCGCGCCGCTCACCCGGAGCCGGGCCCGGGCAAGCTCCTGCCGCCGGCACGCCCCGTCTCGCGCGACCTCCCGATAGGAATTCCGGCAGATTGTAAACTCCGGATAAAAACACGCCTTCACCAACTGGCGCGCCGCTTCGTGCAGGCACGGGCTCGCGAGGCCCGCGGTCGCCGCAGCCACCCACGAGGAGACATCCGTCTCCGGCAACCCGCCCGGAGCTCCCGGTTCCCCCGGGGGAAGCGGAGGAGGCACTCCGCGCGTTCTCACCACGGCGTGGAGCTGACGGGCCAGGCGGGCGGCGTCCGCCCCCGGAACCGGCTCGCCCGCCTGGGCACAGTAGCGGGTCACGATGGCCGTCACGATCAGCTCGAAGTCCGCTGCGCCGCTCGTCATCCGGCTAACCCGCGGAAATCCGCCGTGCCTGTCAACGGCGCGCGTATTGTCATGGTCACAGCGCCGCCGCTGCTCCAACTGTACCGGTGGCAAACTCCTGCCGCTAGTCCTGCCCGCGCCGCCCGCCTTGCCGTACGATCAGCGCCCCTGGCTCCGCGTCGGTGCCGGGTTCAGCGCCACTCCCGTCATGATTCAAACGCTCTCCGCTCCCTCCGCCGCACCGCTCTATGTGGAGCTGGCGCGCTCCCTCGAGCAGCTCATCGAGCAGGGCACCCTGCGCCCGGGTCACCGGCTCCCTTCGGTCCGGCGGATGTCGCTGCAGCGGGACGTGAGCATCTCCACGGTGCTGCAGGCCTACGCGCTCCTGGAAAACCGCGGCTGGATCGAGGCGCGGCCCCAGTCGGGCTATTACGTCCGGCCGAGGCTGCCGCTGGACGTGCCCGAGCCGCGCATGGCGAAACCCATGGCGCGCGCGAGCTACGTCGGCGTCAACGACCTCACCGCCGAAGTGCTGGCGCTCGCGGTGGAGCCGGGCTACGTGCAGTTCGGCGCCGCGTGCCCCGACCACAGCTTGTTTCCCACGCGGAAGCTGGCCCGGATTCTCGCCGCCGTCGGACGAAACGACCCGGCGCTGCTCGGCCGCTACGCGATGAACTGGGCGTTCGATCCCTTGGCGCGCGAGATCGCCCGCCGCTACCTGCAGGCCGGCTGCCCGCTCTCGCACGACGAGCTCGTCATCACCTGCGGATGCACCGAGGCGATCAACCTCGCGCTGCGCGCCGTGACCAAGCCGGGCGACACGGTCGCGATCGAGACGCCGGCGTACTTCGGCTTCCTGGAGATCATCCAGAGCCTCGGCCTCAAGGCGCTGGAGGTGCCCACCGATCCGCGCACCGGCATCTGCCTCGACGCCACGCGCGATGCCCTCGCCCACAACGCGGCGAAGGCCGTGATCGTGATGCCGAGCTTCTCGAACCCGCTCGGTTCGAGCATGAGCGACGAGAAGAAGGCGAAATTCATCCAGATCCTCGCCGAGTTCGACGTGCCGGCGATCGAGGACGACGTCTACGGCGACCTGCACTACGGCGAACGCCGGCCCAAGCCGCTGAAGGCCTGGGACACCGACGGCCGCGTCATCCTCTGCAGCTCTTTCGCCAAGACCCTCGCCCCCTCGCTGCGCGTCGGCTGGTGCGCCCCCGGGCGCTACCTCGAGCGCGTCCGTCGTCTCAAGTTCACCAATACGCTCGGGACGCCCGTCGTGCTGCAGAAGACCGTGTCGGACTTCCTCCGCAACGGCGGCTACGATCACCACCTGCGCACGATCCGCCGCGCGTACCACCACCAGCTGCACCTCTTCTCGCAGGCGATCCTTCGGCACTTCCCGGAGGGCACCCGGCTCAGCCGGCCGGAAGGCGGCTTCGTGCTCTGGGTGGAAATGCCGCCGCGCGTGGACACGCTGCGGCTGCAGCGCGAGGCGCTCCGGCATCAGATCAACACCGCCCCCGGCCCCCTGTTCTCGGTCAAGGACCGGTACCGGAACTGCCTGCGGATGAATTGCGGCCTGCCCTGGACCGAGGCGGTCGAGACGGCCGTGCGCACCCTGGGCGGCCTGGCCCGCGCCCAGACCGGAGGGCCCCGATGAGACGCAACGTCGCGCTCCTGTTGTTCGACGAGGTCGAGGTCCTCGACTTCGCGGGACCGTTCGAGGTGTTCGCCGTGACGGACGAACTCGCCGGCCACGCCGTGTTCAACGTCTACACGGTCGCCGAGAACATCGGCACGATCCGAGCCCGCAACGGCCTCAAGGTCATCCCGGACTACTCCCGCGAAAACTGCCCCGCACCGCAGGTGCTCATCGTGCCCGGCGGCTACGGCACGCGCGCGCTCCTGCACAAGCCCGCGCTGCTGGAGTGGGTGCGCCAGCGTGCCGGCCGCGCCGAGCTCGTGCTCAGCGTGTGCACCGGCGCCCTCGTCCTCGGGCAGGCCGGCCTGCTCGACGGCCTGCGCGCGACGACGCATCACGAGTGCCTCGACCTGCTCCGCACGACCGCCCCGCGCGCGGAGGTCGTCGCGACGGAGCGCTTCGTCGATGAGGGCCGCATCGTCACCGCGGCGGGAATCTCCGCCGGGATCGACGCCTCCCTGCACGTCGTGAGCCGTCTGATCGGTGCCGAAGCCGCCGACCGCACCGCGCGGTGCATGGAATATCGCCGGCCATGACCCCGGCCGTCCGCGAAACCCGCCGCCCCTCCCTCCCGCCAGCGGTCCCCGCCCCGGCGGCGCCATCGCCCTCCGCCCCGACTCCGGCCAGCCGGACCGCGCTCATCGCCGCGTTTACCGCCATCTACCTCATCTGGGGGAGCACCTACCTGGGGATCCGCGTCGCGCTCGAATCGATGCCGCCGTTCCTCATGGCGGGCACCCGTTTCCTCCTCGCCGGCGGCCTGCTCTTCACCCTCCTCCGTCTGCGGGGCGCCGCCTGGCCCACCCGGCGGCAGTGGGCGGTCAACGCCGTCATCGGCACGCTGCTCCTGCTCGGCGGCAACGGCCTCGTGGTGTGGGCCGAGCTCACGATTCCCTCCGGCATCACGGCGCTGCTCATCGGGGTGGCGCCGCTCTTCATCGTCCTCACGGAGTGGGCCTGGCCCGGCGGTACGCGTCCCTCGCTCACCACGGCGGCGGCGCTCCTGCTCGGCTTCGCCGGCGTCGTGTGGCTGGCCGCGCCGTGGGAGTCCGCGGCGGGCGGCCGGCTCAATCTCGCCGGCGTCGGGGCGATCCTCGGCTCGTGCGTGTTCTGGTCGGTGGGCTCCATCTATTCCCGCCACGCGCGGCACGGGGCCGATCCCTTTGTCGCCGCGGCGCTGCAGATGCTGTCGGGCGGCCTGGTGCTGCTCGCCGCCGCAGGGCTGCACGGCGATTTCGCCGCCGTCGATCTCCCCGCGATCACCACTCGCGCCTGGGCGGCCTTCGCCTACCTGGTCGTGCTGGGATCGCTGGTGGGTTTCTCGACTTTCGTGTGGCTGATGAAACACGCCGCACCCGCCCGCGTCGCGACCTACGCGTACGTGAACCCCGTCGTCGCGGTGTTTCTCGGCTGGCTGATCCTCGGCGAGCCGGTCACCTCCCGCACCCTCATCGCGTCGGCGATCATCGTCACGGCCGTCGCCCTCATCACCACTGAGACGTCGCGACGACCGCGGGCCTGAGTCGGACACATGCGGTTGGCCTTCAACGCAGCCGTGAGAACGGCCGCACTGAAAGGGGGAGCAGCTTGTCCTCAAGCCGCTGCGGACGGGTCCCTCGCACGTCAGCCGCCTGGGGACAGGCGGCTCCACCGCAAACGGCATCATTCCGGACCGATCGCTGAAGCGGCCCGTGCTCGATCCGTTGCGGGCAGGACCGTCGGGCGTCAGCCACCGGGGACGGACGGTTGCACCCGAACGGAATCGCCCGCCCGAGCCGCAACGCCGCCCGGTCTCGCCTTTCCCGCGCCGCCGGTGCATCCACCGTTCCGCCCATGACCATCCGCCCCGCCCGCTCCGACACCGACATCACGCGCTGCTTTCCCGTCATGGCCCAGTTGCGGCCGCATCTTGCCGCCAGCGAGTTCCTCGCGCGCGTGCGGCGGATGGAGGCGGAGGGCTTCCACCTCGTCCTGCTGGAGGACGCCGGCGCCGTGGCGGCCGTCGCCGGGTACCGCTACCTCGACAAGCTTTTTTCAGGGAAGAATCTCTACGTCGACGACCTGGTCACCGATGAAACCCGCCGTTCCGGCGGCCATGGCGCGGCGCTCCTGCGGTGGCTGGCCGCGGAGGCGCAACGCGAGGGCTGCGTGCAACTGGAACTCGACTCGGGCGTGCAGCGCTTTGCGGCGCACCGGTTCTATTTTCGGGAACGGATGCACGTCTCGGCCTATCATTTCGTCGTGGCGCTGCCGAAGCCAGGCGCCGCTCTCCGCTGAATCGATGGCGTCTGCCGGACATTCCCGGACGTTTCAACCGGCATGATCCGCACGCTGCACCGCGAACAGTTCGTCCCCGGCGATCCCGCGCGCATCTGGGATTTCTTCGCCACGCCGCACAACCTGAACGAACTCACGCCTCCCGGCCTGTCCTTCGCCATCATCGGCGACGTGGCGCCCCGGATGTACGCGGGGCAGATGATCGCATACCGCGTGGGCATCCTGCCCGGCGTGAAGGTCCGTTGGCTGACGGAGATCACCCATGTGCGCGAGGGGGAATACTTCGTGGACGAGCAGCGGATCGGCCCGGACCGGCTGTGGCATCATGAGCATCGCTTCGCGCCGTCGTCCGACGGCCGGGGCGTGACCATGACGGACCGGATCACGTACGACCCCGGTTGGGGTCCGCTCGGCGCCGTCGTCGACGCCCTCTGGATCAGCCGCCAGCTCGCCGGCATCTTCGACCACCGTTCCCGGGCCGTCGCGGCGCGTTTTCCCTGACGACGGCCTGGAACATTCCGCGCCGACAAAAGGGGGTGGAGCGCGGGCGGTCATTTGACACGCTTCCTCCGGCCACTTAGTCGGTCGTCGCCATGTCCAGCGACCTGTTGCTCGATCCCGACCGGCTCGCCGCGGTGCGCGCGACCGGCCTGGCCGACACTCCGCCCGAGGAGGAGTTCGACCGTCTCACCCGCATCGCGGCGCGCGTGCTCGGCACGCCCATCAGCCTGCTGACGCTGGTCGAGGGCCAGCGGCAGTTTTTCAAGAGCGCCCACGGCGTGACGGTCCGCGAAGGGCACATCGACTCCAGCCTCTGCCGCTTTGTCGCCGTGCGCGCCGCTCCCATGGTGTTGAACGACGCCGCGACCGATCCGCAGTTCGCGACGCATCGCGCCCACACCGAGCTCGGCATCCGCTCGTACCTCGGCTTCCCCGTCCGCAGCCTGGAGGGACACGTCGTCGGCTCGTTTTGCGTCGCCGACCATCAGCCCCGCCAGTGGAACGCGGACGACCAGCGCCTGCTGCAGGATCTCGCCGCCGAGGCGGAGGCGGAGGTGCAGCGGCGGGAGCGCTCGATGCGCGGCGGCGCCGAGCACGACCTGCTGCTCGAAGTCATGCGCAGCAGCCCCGCGGCCACGTGCGTGCTGAACCCGCAGGGGCAGATCATCTACATCAACGACAACGCGGAGAAGATCCTCGGGCTTCGCGCCGAGGACGTGAAGCGCCGGGCCTACAACGCGCCGGCCTGGCGGCACACGACCGTCGACGGGCGGCCGCTGCCGGACGAAGAACAGCCATTCCGGCAGGTGATGAACACGGGGAAGCCGGTCGTGGACGCCCGTCATTCGATCGAATGGCCCGACGGCCGGCGGCGCGTGCTTTCGATCAACGGCGCGCCGGTGAAGGATGCGGGCGGGCAGATCGTGCGCCTGGTCTTTCACGTGCAGGACATCACGGAATCGCTCGCCGCGCAGGACGCCCTTCGGGCGTCGGAGGAAAAGTTCTCCCGTGCGTTCCGCTCCAGTCCCGATCCGTTCGTCATCACCGCGCTCGACGACGGCCGCTTCGTCGAGGTCAACCGCGGCTTCACCGAGGTGTTCGGCTACACCGCCGGGGACGCCGTGGGACGGACGGCGCTCGAACTCGGCCTCTGGCTTTCCGCGCAGCAGCGCAGCGAGGTGCTCCGGCAGATCGACCGGCAGGGCCGCCTGCACGCGCTCGAGGTGCCGTTGCGCCACCGGGACGGTCGCATCCTCGCCTGCCAGCTCAGCGGGGAGCGGTTTGAAGTGCGCGGCCAGGCCCACCTCGTGGTGGTGGTGCGCGACCTGACCGCGTTTCGCGCCGCCGCCGAGGCCGAGTCGCACTTCCGCCGGCAGTTGCAGCAGAACCAGAAGATCGAGGCGCTCGGCACCCTCGCGGGGGGAATCGCGCACGATTTCAACAATCTGCTGGCCGGCATCCTCGGCCGCACCGAGTACGCGCTGAACCTCGCGCCCGACGCCGCCACGATCCGCCACGACATGGAGGAGATCCACCGGATCGCGCTGCGGGCCCGCGAACTGGTGCGCCGCATCCTGGCGTTCAACCGCGAGCAGGAGGCGAAGCTGGGCCCGGTCTCGCTCGCCGCCTTCCTGCGCGACCACGTGGAACTGCTGCGCGCCACGCTGCCCGCCACCATCGAGATCGCGCTGTCGCTGCCCGGGGAAGACCTCGCCATCGACGCGGAGCCGGGCCGGCTGCACCAGATCCTGCTCAACCTCGCCACGAACGCCGCCTATGCCATGCAGCAGCGCGGCCGGATCGAGTTCGTGCTGGCCCGGCACACCATCAGCGCCGAGTTCGCGCGGCTGCACCCCACGCTGGCGGCCGGCCCCGGCGCTCGGCTGACCGTGCGCGACCACGGCGCGGGATTTTCCCCGGAGGCCGTCTCCCACCTGTTCGAGCCGTTCTTCACCACCAAGCCGCCCGGCGAGGGCACAGGGCTCGGGCTTCCGACCGTGCACGCGCTCATGCGCCTGCACCACGGCACCGTGACGCTGGAGGCCACCCCGGGCGGCGGCGCGACGTTCCAGCTCTATTTCCCGCTCTCCAGCGCCCGCGCCCCGGCCGCGCCGGCGGACGCCCCCGCTGCCCCGCTGCCGCGCGGGCGCGGGCAGCGCATCCTCCTCATCGATGACGAGGAGATCGTCGGCAACGTCGCCAGCCGCGTGCTGGCGCGAGTCGGGTACAAGCCCATCGTCTTCCAGGACCCGCGCGCCGCCCTCGCGATGTTCGCGGCGGACCCGCAGTCCGTCGATCTGGTGATCACCGACTACACCATGCCCGGCTGCACCGGCGACGAAGTGGTGCGACGGCTGCTGGCCCTGCGGCCCGATCTGCCCGTCATCATCTCCTCGGGTCACGCGGCGGGACTCGACGCGGGGAAGGCGCGGGAGCTGGGTGCGCGGTGCTTGATCGAAAAGCCGGTCTCCCTCGACGATCTGACGTCCGCCGTCGCGGCCTGTCTGCCGCCCCATACGGAATGAGGCCGTTGCGGTGGAGCCGCCTGTGCCCACACGGCTGATGTCCGCTGGACCGCTCCGCAGCGGCTTGAGGACAAGCCGCTCCACCTTTCACTGCGGCCGT
>CALFZM010000377.1 GCA_937952235.1 uncultured Opitutia bacterium
ACGCGAAGGTGAGTGTGGTCCGGGCTTTCGGGTGATCGAGCCGTTCTATCTTCTGCCGGAACTCGGCCAGGAAGCGCTCGGCCAGCTTGCGGTCCTTGGTCTTGAGCGACCGGCGATACTGCTTGCCCGACCTTTTCACCAGGGCGTAATACGCCCCCGATGACGAGTGACGGTACAGACACTCACCCACTTTCGAAAGGGGGCCTGTTTTCGATTCTTCCGCGGGGTTCGACGGCGAAGTTTCCATGTCGGAACCTTAGGGTTACAAAAACGGGTTACAATTCGGAAAAACGGGCTGAGTCTGAATGTCGTAAGTCGTTATTGTGTAGTATTTCGTCCCCGTAGCTCAACTGGATAGAGCAGCGGTTTCCTAAACCGCCTATCCCGGTTCAAGTCCGGGCGGGGGCACCAGTTGAAGGGAGGTTTCAATGGTTGCAGAGGTTGCGGGAAAGTTCGGCTGCCTGCTGGACGGATGGGCTGGACGGCGGTCGTCCCCATGGACGGCTCCGTGGTAAAAAGCTCACTCCGGATGCCGCTGCGGACGCGGCCGACATATCGTGACCGTACCCGAGCATTCAGTTCGGCAGACCCTGAGCGTGACTCGTTCGATCGGACGCGGGCGGCCGCATGACGTCATCGGACAGGCCACCGTTCCCGCCTAGCCGAGGGCCTCGAGCGCGCCGGGCGTGACCCACTGGGGGTCCGGAAAGGTGCGGGCCCATTCGGCGGCGGTGACGTCGCGGGCGATGTGCCAGCCCGGCTTCTCCCGCCAGTCGAGAAAACGCCGCAGGCTCCTCCGGAAACCAGGTTGGGCGCCGCGGGCCAGCAGGGCGGGCACCGTGCGGAGGTCGGGCCAGGGGCCGTTGACCACGGCTTGGAACAGCGGCGTGTGTCCGCCGAATCCGTCGGCATCCCGCGCCGCGGGTGCGTTCACGTCCGCTCCCGCCGCCAGCAGCCAGTCGACCGCTTCCGTTTCGCGAAAATCGATCGCGAGATGCAGCAGCGTCGTGCCGTCCAGCGGGGTCCAGTGGAGACCCCACTCGGGATTCCCCGTGAAACCACACTCCGCCGGGTAGATCTCTCGCAAGGAGAACGTGCGGCGGAGCAAGGCGGGGTCCCGTCGGAGATGCCGGGCGAGCGCATGCAGGTCTCCCCGGTGGAGCGCGGTCACCGGGGTGTCCGGCAGGGTGCAGCCGCGTTGGCGCAGGAGTTCGATGATCTCGTGCTTGCCGGCCGGATGGCGCGCGTAGGTGCCAAGCACCGCCGCCAGGGGCGCGAGCGGGTCCTCCTGCGCGCCGGTCAGCGGCGCGCCCGCTTCCAGGAGAAAGCGAAACCCCGCGGCGTTCTGCGTCTCGCACGCGCCCATGACCACGCCGGCCGGAAGCTTCGCGCCGCGCGCCAGCAGCCAGCGGGCGCAGGCGAGCTGGCCCTGGAGCACCGCGCGCTCGAACGCATGCTGGTGGTCCTGCGCGCCGAGCGCATCGCACAGCGCGACAATCTCCAGCTGGCCGAGGTTCGCCGCGTGGCTCATCGGCGGACCCCAGTTTCCGCTGCGGACAGGAAGGTGCAGCAGCTCGGGCTCGTCGCGCAGGAGGGAACGGACCGCGGTGACGTTGCCCGACTCGATGGCTTCCTCCAGCGCGCCGACGGTGCCCTGCGAGACAATCCGCCGCTTCAACGCGGCCCAGGTCGGAAACCCGTACTCGCGCGCCAGCACCAGCTGGGCATCCGCCAGCGTCAGCGGCGCGCGGGCGATCGCGGCCAGGCTGGCGGACGGGTAGCGAGGATGGCGGTGCTGGATGCGCTCGAGCGCGGCCGGCACCTGCGCGCGCCACTCGCGCAGGAGTTCGCGGGCCTGGCGTTTCGGGCGGTCCAGGTGCGGTTGATCGGGCAGTCCGCGGGATACAGTGGGCATGGTCCTTTCCTCCTTGGTTGCGCCCAGGTCCGCAGCTGCGGGCAGGAAGTCAGGTGAATTAAAGACTCCGACACCGGTGGGCTGGGCCCATTTCCGCGGACGGGATGCTGCCGGTCAGCGACGGAACCGTGGCCGCCGGACTCACGCGGCGCAAGCGCGCACCCGGAAAGTGGAGGTGCGATGCAGGTGGCTCTGAACCGCGTCCGCTGACGCCCGAGGCTTTACCTGCGCGCGGCAGTCACGAAAGTGAACGGGTGAGTGGTCCGCTCTCAGTTTTCGTTCGGCGCCTGCGCCCGCTTCTCGGGTTCGTCCTGCTGGCGTCGGTGCGGGCGGCGGTGGATCCTGCGGGGCTCGCCGCAGCCCGCGCGTGCTATGAGGGACGCCGGCCGGAGGAAGCGCGCGCCGCGTTCGAGCGGCTGGCGGAGGCCGATCCGTCAGATCCCGACGTCAACCATTACCTCGGCCAGCTCGCCAACCGCCGCAACGAGCCCGAGCGCGCCGTGCGTTACTTCGAGCGCGCGCTCGCCGCGGAGCCGCAGGGCGCGCGTCACTACCACGGGCTCGGCGATGCGCTGGGGCGCAGCGCGCAGAACGCCGGGCTGCTCTCGAAATTCGGGCTGGCGAAGAAATGCGTCGCGGCATACGAGCGCGCGGTCGCGCTCGCGCCGGACCATTTCGACTATCGCTGGAGCCTCTTCGAATACTACCGCCAGGCGCCGGGGTTCGCGGGCGGCGGAAAGGACAAGGCCCGCGGCGAGGCCGAGGCGATGCGGCGGATCGACCCGGTGCGGGCGCGGGTGGCGTTTGCGCTGCTGCACGCGGCGAAGGAAGACTACGCGGCGGCGTTCGCCGAGGTGGACGCCGCGCTCGCGGTGGCGCCGGACGATTTCGTGACGCTCTATCACGCGGGCCGGCTCGCGGCGCTCAGCGGGCAGCAAATCGACGCCGGCATCGCGCGGCTCCGGCGCTGCCTCGCGCTGCCGGTGCCGCTGACACCGCCGTTTCCGGATCATGCGGTCGCGCAGCTTCAGCTCGGGAAACTGCTGGAGCGGCGCGGGGATTTCGCCGGAGCCCGGGAGGCATTTACCGCTGCGGTGGCGCTCGATCCCAGCCTCGAGGCTGCGTCCGACGCGCTCCGGCGGCTGCCCGCGGCGCCGGCGTCCGAACGGGCGCCGTGATCCGCGCCGGACACGTGCTCCGGCGTCCGCGGGCCGAGGCCCGTCCGATCCCGACGCGTGTAGGTTGAACTCCGATACAGGGCTGGGCGCGATGTCCGGGCCGGATTTTCGCATGCCGTGCTGCGCCGCGATCAATAATCGTTGAAGGCGGCTCCTGTCCGGCGGGATAGGCGAGACGGTGGGGCGAGGTCGGCACCGGCCGATACGGACCGGGTCGGTTGCCCGGACCGACTCGTCTCTCCTGCAGCCCTCCTTCTCGCCGTCACCCATGGGCGCGCGGCCAGTCCGCCTTCCGCGACTCGCATGCGCCCGCGGACCGCTTCGCCGGCCGCCTGCCGTCCTGCGGCGAGGACCCGATCCCAACTCCCCTCCCGTCCCATGACCATTTCGCGCCTCGCCTCGATTCGCCTGCTCCCGGCCGTCGCCATCGGCGCGGCGGTTGGTTTCTCCCAGATCGCCCCTGCGCCCGCACCCACGCTGCCGGCGGTGACGACGCCCGCCTCCAATGCCGCCGCGGAAATCGTGCAGATGCCGGCGTTTGAAGTCTCGACCGACGAGGACACCGGTTACCAGGCCGTCAACACGCTCGCGGGCGGGCGCACCAACACGCCTCTGCGCCTGACGCCGTCGGCGATCTCCGCGCTGACGTCGGAGTTCCTCGACGATCTCGCGCTCACGAACATCCGCGACTCCTTCTTCTGGACGATCAACGCCGCGCCGGGAAACCTGCGTCAGCAGGAGACGATCTTCGGCGACTACACGTACAACATCCGCGGCGTGGGCGAGGGGACGACGGTGCCGACGCGGAACTACTTTCATTTCTACGCCGCCTCCGACACGTACAACACGGAGCGCTTCGAATTCGCCCGCGGGCCCAACTCCATCATCTACGGGGACGCGCAGCTCGGCGGGCAGCCCACCACCTTCACCAAGGTGCCGCGCGTGGATCGGGATTTTCGCCTGGTGCGCCTGCAGGTGGACAGCTACGGCGGCGTGCGCGGGTCGTTCGACGTCAACGAGCGCGCGAACGATCGCCTGGCAACTCGCGTCAACGGGCTCTACCAGCGCGGCCGCGACTGGCGCGACGGCGTCGACCTCGACAAGGAGGCGATTCATCTCGCGGCCCGCTACCGCTTCTCGGATCGGACCGAACTGCGGGCGGAGACCGAGTGGAGCAAGGAGGAGCGGCTCACGTACTCGATCAACTATTTCGACCAATCCTCGTACTGGGACCGGGCGACGACCTACGACGGCGGGGCGCCGATCCCGCCGGCGGAGCGCGAGCGGGCCGGCGTGGCGCTGATGGGCGGCAGCCCGTATTTCGTGGTGATCCCCGCGGTGCCGGAGGCGGGCTTCTCGAATTGGCAGGACTTCTACTGGACGAACGGCACGGGCGTCGCGCTGCTCGATACCCCGCGGGGCGACATTCCCCTGTCGCCGGCACTGCCCAGGCGGGAGTTCACGTTGCAGCCGCCGGACGGCGTCGCGTTCGAGCGGTACAACGCCACGACCGTCTGGCTGGATCACCGTTTCAGCGAGCGGCTCGAGGCGCAGCTTTCGTATTACTATTTCGATGACAGCCGGGAGGCGCGCATGACGGAGCTGTTCAACACCCATCGCATCGATGTGAACCGCGTCTTGCCCAATGGGCTGCCGAACCCGAAGTTCGGGTTGCCGTTTGCCGACGCCACCGTGGGCCGCCAAGTGCAGGAACGTACGGTGAACGAAGTGCGGGCGCTCGCGACGCTGCGACTCGAGAGCGACCGGGCGGGCCTCGACCTGACGCAGCGGTTCACCGTGGCCGGGGGCCGGCGCTGGTTTCACTACGACCTCGAGTCGTTCTACCAGCGGCGGGTGGACGGACCCAATCCCGATCTCCGCCTGGAGGAAAACATCGTGCGGTACCGGCTCTATTGGGACGAGCCGCAGCGTTATTCGCTCATGAATCCGCCGAGCCTGCCGGGGGTAGATATCCAGTATCGGAAGGTGTTTTTCAACACCCACACGCACGACGTGCTCGACTACGCGCAGCTCGTCTCGAACACGACCCTCTGGGACGAACGCGTCTCCGTGCTGGGCGGGGTGCGCTACGACACCTTCGACCGGGTCCAGCGTGACCCGATCCAGACCGCCACCGGCGCGGAACTCCTCCCGCCGCTGCCGACGAGCGGGCATGCGACCACCTACTCGGCGGGCGCGGTGGTGTATCCACTTCCCCGGCACCGCTGGCTGGGAGCGTTCTTCAACTATTCCGAGAACTTCACGCCGGTGACGCCGGGCATGCCGCGCTTCGACGGCCGTCCGTTCGGGCCGACGCGGGGCTCGGGCTACGACTACGGGCTGCGATTGAACCTGATGGGAGGCCGGGTGTACGCCACGCTGAGCCGCTACGAAAGCGAGCAGTCCGACCGGGTCACGGGCGCACCGTTTGGCGACATCCGGGGCATCTGGCGCGCGGTGGGGGTGCCGGCGAGCGATCCGCGCTTCAATGTCGATTTTCGCGACACGGAATCCCTGACCGCGGACGGCTACGAATTCGAGATCACCGCCAATCCGATGGCCAACCTGCGGCTCACGGCCGGCTACAGCCGGCCCGAGACGGCGATCGTCAATCGGCTGGCGGACACGAAGCGTTACAACGCCCAGTACCGGCCCGAGTGGGAGGCGGCGCTGGCCAACGGCACCGCGCTCGATCCCGTCGCCCTGCGCAACGCGCTCAGCAATCTCGACCAGGCGCTGCTCACGACCGTGGCAGGGGCGCGGCTCAGCGGGACGCTCGACTATACAGCGAATGTCTACGGGACCTATACGTTTGTCGACGGCCCGCTGGACGACGTGTCCGTCGGAGCCGGCGCTTATTTCCGGGGGCGGCAGAAGACGGGCAATGTCGATCCGCGGATCCTGTTCAGCACCGATGCGCCGACGGCGGAGCAGCGGGCCGCGTCGTCGTTCGCGTATACGTATGCACCGTCGTACTACAACGTCGCGGCGCACTTCGCCTACGAGCGGAAGTTCGGCCGCTACCGCGCGAAGTTCCAGCTCAACGTCGACAACGTGCTCGATGACGACGAGCCGCGCTACTATTCCGTGAGCACCTACAATACCGGCGGCATCTCCACGCAGCCGCTGGTGCAGAGTCCCGGCTTCTTCAATTATCCGGATCCGCGGAAGTACACGCTGACCGTGTCCGTGGACTTCTAGGGCAGGAGGTTTGCCGGGTGGAGCCGCCTGTCCCCAGGCGGCTTTCGCGGCTTTTCCTCACGCCGCTGGGGACGGATCGCCCGAACGTCACCCGCCTGGGGGACAGGCGGCTCCACCCTCGCGCCAGCAGAGGCCACGAGCCATTGCGAACGGAGCGATCGAACGCGAAGCCGCGCGACCCCGGGGTGATCGCTGGCGCGGAGCGTATGCTGCGGGCTTGCGCGGCATTGGAGATGCTGGCTGAGCTTTTGCCATGCGTCCCAAGAAAGTCGCCCTGCTTACGGCCGGCGGTCTCGCCCCGTGCCTCAACGCCGCCCTTGCCGGCCTGATCGAACGCTACACGAGCGTCGCGCCCGGGATCGAGATTCTCTGCTACCGCGGCGGCTACAAGGGGCTGCTGCTCGGTGACAGCAGCGTGGTGGGCGCGGCGGAGCGGGCATCGGCCCACGTGCTGCGCGCCCACGGCGGGAGTGCGATCGGCAACAGCCGGGTGAAACTTACCAATGTGAAGGACTGCGTGAAGCGCGGCCTGGTGAAGGAGGGCCAGAACCCGCTGCAGGTCGCGGCCGAGCAGCTCGTGCGCGACGGCGTCGACGTGCTGCACACCATCGGGGGCGATGACACCAACACCACGGCCGCCGACCTAGCCGCTTACCTCGCTCGGAACAACTACGAGCTGACCGTCATCGGCCTGCCGAAGACGATCGACAACGATGTCGTCCCGATCCGCCAAAGTCTCGGCGCGTGGACGGCGGCCGAGCAGGGGGCGCTGTACTTTGAGCGGGTGGTGGCGGAGTGGGGCGCCAACCCCCGCATGCTGATCGTGCACGAAGTCATGGGCCGCAACTGCGGGTGGCTCACGGCGGCGACTGCCCGCGCTTATCTGGAACGCCTGGAAAAAACGCCCGTCGCCGCCGGACTCGGGCTCTCCCGGGAGCGGCTCGCGGTGCACGGCGTGTACCTGCCCGAACTGTCGCTCGACATCGGCGCCGAGGCGACGCGGCTCAAGGCCGTGATGGATCGCGTCGGCAACGTGAACGTCTTCATCAGCGAAGGCGCGGGCGTGGAGAGCATTGTGGCGGAGATGACCGCGCGGGGGCAGGAGGTGCCGCGGGACGCGTTTGGCCACGTGAAGCTGGATGCCGTCAACCCGGGGAAGTGGTTCGGCGATCAGTTCGCGCGGATGATCGGCGCGGAAAAGGTGCTCGTGCAAAAGAGCGGCTACTTCGCCCGCTCGGCGCCGGCCAACGCCGCCGACCTCGCGTTGATCCAGCGCTGCGTGGAACACTCGGTGGAGTGTGCCCTGCGGCGGGAAAGCGGCGTCGTGGGCCAGGACGAGGAGAAGGGCGACGTGCTGCGGGCGATCGAGTTTGCCCGGATCAAGGGCGGGAAGCCCTTCGACCCGCGCGCGCCCTGGTTCGCCGCGTTGCTGGCGGGGATCGGACAGCCGTTGACGGCGACCGTCGCCGCCGGGGGGCATTGAGCGTCCGAGGCCGCTGTTCCCAAGACGCCGCCTGCGACGGTGGGCCCACGCCTCCGAAAGGCGGAGGGACGGAGATCCTGTCGACCTCCACGGGACACCGGACTCATGGCCAAACTCGGCGACATTGCTGCAGGCGGCTGGCGTTAAAAACCTGTTTAAGCGGAGGCCGGACTGTCCGGGCGGGGTGTTACACCCAAGTACTACTGCGCAAATCCCGGACGTAATACCCGGTGAAATGCAACCTGACGCTGGACTTCGACGTCAGTGGGCCGACACTCCCGGAGAAGCCCCCATCTCCTCGATCTGAATTCTTCCCCTGGAATTTCAAATCCCACCCGCCTGATGAAAACCATCACCCGCCTGACGCTGGCTGCGATTACCGGCGTCATGGCACTGTCCGCGACCCACCCGGTCGTCGCTGCGCAATATAATCAACGCCTCGGGAATCTCTCGACGCGCGCGCAGGTCGGCACCGGCGCCAACATCATGATCACCGGCTTCGTCGTGCAGGACGGCGCGCCGAAGCAGGTGCTCATCCGTGCCGTCGGCGCGCGCCTCGCGCAGGCGCCGTTCAGCCTCACGGGCGTCCTCTCCAATCCGCAGCTGCAGTTGTTCGATGCCGAGGGCAATCTGGTCCTGGCGAATGACAATTGGGCCGCGGCGGACGCGGCCACGATGGCGGCGGTGGGCGCGTTTCCGCTGGCGAACAACAGCGCGGACGCCGCTCTCGTGGCCACGCTTTCGCCGGGGGCCTACACGGCCCAGGTCAGCGGCGTGAACAACACGCAGGGCGTGGCGATCCTGGAGATTTACGATGTATCCGGATCGGCCCGCCTGATGAACCTTTCGACGCGGGCTTTCGTCGGCACGGGCACGGCCACGTTCTTTTCCGGCCTGTCCGTGGCACCGGGCGGTGGCGCGCGCCGGGTGCTGGTGCGGGCGGCGGGCCCGGGCCTCGCGCAACTGGGCGTCGAGGGTGCCCTTGTCGACCCCGCGCTCGCGATCCTCGATTCGGCGGGGCGGCAGATCGCCAATGGGGCGAACGACAACTGGGAAACGGCGGGTGGGGCGGTGCTCACGACCAGCTTTGGCCAGGCGGGGGCGTTTCCGTTCCGCGCCGGCAGCCGCGATGCGGCGCTGGTGATCGACCTCGCTCCCGGCAACTACACGATTCAGGTCAACGGCGTCGGCGGCGCCACCGGCACGGCCCTGGTCGAAGTGTACGACCTCTCTCCGGAGACGCTGTCGACCGTAAATGTGGCGGCGACGGTTCCGTCGACCGATACGACGGGGACGACCCCGGCGGTCTTCACGTTCACGCGGGTGGGCTCGGTGACGAATCCCGTGACGGTGCAGTATACGTTGTCGGGCACGGCGACCTCGGGCGTGGACTTCAACGCCCTGTCGGGCGAAGTCACGATTCCGGCCGGCGCCACCTCCGCGACCGTTTCGCTGGTGCCGAAGGCCAATCCGGCCAACACCAACAATCGCACCGCCATTCTCTCGCTGGTGCCCAAGGCCGAGTATGGCGTGGGCGTCAACGCCCGCGCGGGAGTGACGATCTTCGCCAACTCGGGTTCGCTTTACGTCTCGACGCTGCGCGCGCTGCCCAATGCGCCGACCTCGACCGCCTACGGGACCGCCACGGTCCAGCTCGCGCCCGATGAGAAGAGCGCGTTCGTCAACGTCTCCTTCTCGAACCTCAGCTCGCCCGAGGTCGTCGCGCACCTCGCGATCGACGGCAATTACGTCTTCAACCTGCCGCAGGGTCAGGTGAACAACGCGCTGTGGACCTTCGCCCCGGTGGGCACCTATTCGACGGCCGACCTGATCGCCGCGCTCAAGGCCGGCCGGGTCACGGTCAGCATCGACACGGCGATCTATCCCGCGGGCGAGCTCGGCGGCGGTTTCGTCCGCAGCACCGGTACCGCGGTCTTCAATCCGCCGGCGGCGCCCCCGGCGCTCGACCTCAGCCGCGTGTCGGCGCAGGACGCGGCCCGGTTTCTTACGCAGAGCACCTTCGGGCCGACGCAGGCTGAGATCCTCGACCTGATGAACCGGGGCTACAACGCCTGGCTCACCGAACAGTTCTCGTTGCCGGCCACGTCCCAGCGCGAGGCGACGATGGCCGATTTCGCGGCGATCAACGCCGGGGGCCAGGGAGCGGCGAACGGCGGTCCCAATACCCGCCCGGGCGGCGTTCACCGCCAGGCGGCCTGGTGGAGAACGGCCATCACCGGTCGCGACCAGCTCCGCCAGCGCGTGGCGTTCGCCCTCAGCCAGATCCTCGTGATCTCGGACCAGAACGGCACCATCAACGCCTGGCAGGAAGGGGCGGCCAACTACTACGATATTTTCGTCAACAACGCGTTCGGCAACTTCCGCGAGATCCTCGAGCAGGTGACGCTGAGCCCGATGATGGGCATCTACCTGAGCTCGCTGCGCAATGCCAAGGCCGCCAACGGCACGACGCCCGACGAAAATTATGCGCGTGAGATCATGCAGCTCTTCACGATCGGGCTGCACGAATTGAACCCCGATGGCACGCTGCGGCTCGACCCCACGGGCCAGCCGATTCCGACCTATACCCAGGAGACGATCGTGCAGACCGCGAAGGTGTTCACCGGCTGGGGCTATGCCAACAATGCGGCGGGTGCCACGGCCAACGCCAACCTGTTTCGGGGCAGCCCTGCCGACTACATCCAGCCGATGATGCTCTGGCCGGCCTTCCACGACGATACCGCCAAGACGATCGTCGGCGGGAAGGTGCTGCCGGCGGCCCAGGGCGGCATCCAGGACCTGAAGGACACGCTCGATGCGCTGTTCAACCACCCGAGCACCGGGCCGTTCATCGTCAGGCAGCTCATCCAACGTCTGGTCACGAGCAATCCCAGCCCGGGCTACATCTACCGGGTGAACCAGGCGTTCTCGAACAACGGCGCGGGCGTCCGCGGTGACCTGCGGGCGGTGGTGCGGGCGATCCTGCTCGACTACGAGGCTCGCTCGCCCGCCGTGGCCGCGTCCGCGACCTTTGGCAAGATGAAGGAGCCGCTGCTCCGCGCCACCGCGCTCTTCCGCGCGTTCGACGCCGGCTCCAACCTTGGCCGCTACAACATCGCCAACCCCGAGGGTGCACTCGCGCAGGCCGTGCTCCGGGCACCGACGGTCTTCAACTTCTACGAGCCGAACTATGTGCTGCCCGGCTCGATCGCCGCGGCCGGTCTGTATGCGCCCGAGTACCAGATCCTCACGGACACGACGGCGCTCACCCAGCCGAACTTCTACTACGGCTACATCTACGCCAACCGGTCTACGACCGACATGGCGCAACAGACGATCGGCCTGACGCTGGCGCCCTGGCTGTCGCAGGCCCGCACGCCGGCCGCCCTGGTCGATGCGCTGAACCTGCTCCTGGCCGGTGGCGCCGCGCCCAAGTCGGCCACCGACCGGATGATCGCCGCCATCACGGCGATGCCGGTGGGCACCGCCACCAACACGGCGAACGACCTCGAGCGGGTGCGTTCGGCGATCTACCTGATGCTCACCTCCCCGTACGGAGCCATTCAGAAATAAGCTGCGCCATGAACCCGAAGAATCCGAAGTTCGACCCGAATCGCCGCCGGTTTCTCGGCGCGTGCTGCGCCGCCGTCAGCGCCACCGGCATGCTCTCCACCCTGGCCCAGTTGCGCATGATGGGCGCGGTGGCGAGTCCCTCCAACGGACCCAGTGTGCCGGCGCGCGCCGGTGCGCTGCCGCCGGACTACAAGGCGCTCGTCTGCCTGTTCCTCGCGGGCGGCAATGACGCGAACAACATGATCGTGCCGTTCGACACCAACGGCTACAGCGCCTACGCCTCGGCGGCGGGCCGCGGCGCAATCGCGCTGCCCCGGACGCAGTTGCTCGGCATCACGCCCAAGACGACCGACGGTCGCGAGTGGGCGCTGCACTCGAGCCTGAATGCCGATGTCGCGGGCACCAACACGAC
The DNA here is from genome assembly GCA_937952235.1 of uncultured Opitutia bacterium. Lineage (GTDB taxonomy): Bacteria > Verrucomicrobiota > Verrucomicrobiia > Opitutales > Opitutaceae > ER46. The sequence goes on from CALFZM010000377.1 coordinate 11,763, forward strand.
GGGCCTCAAGTCGCTCTTCGACGAGGGCAAGATGGCGCTGCTCGGCAACGTCGGCACCCTCGTGGTGCCTACCACCAAGGCCCAGTACACCGCGCGCTCGGTGCCGCTGCCACCTCAGCTCTTCTCCCACAACGACCAGCAGGTCGAATGGCAGAGCAGCGTGCCTGACAAGCCGTTCTCGACCGGCTGGGGCGGCCGCGTGGCCGACCTGGTCGACGCGATGAATACCAACAGCAGCGTCTCGATGGCGATCAGCCTCAACGGCCAGAATTCCTTCCAGGTCGGCAAGAAGGTCGTGCAGTTCGCCGTCAATCCGGGCGGCGCCATTTCGCTCTCGGGCTCCTCCACCTCCGCGACGAGCGCGGCCGGCCTGCGCACCCGGGCCCAGAACGACCTGCTGGCCGGGCCGAACTCCAACCTCTTCGAGGCAGCGTTCGCCGGTCTCACCTCCAATGCGATCTCCGACAGCGCGATGCTTTCGAGCATCCTGAGCGGCAATCCGCCGTTCACGACCACGTTCTCGGGAACCAACCTCGGCCAGCAGCTTCGCACCATCGCCCGCCTCATCGCGGCCGCGCCGCAGCTGGGTGTGAAACGGCAGATCTTCTTCGCCCGCATCGGCGGCTGGGACCTGCACGACGCGCAGCTCGGGGCGCACTCGAACCTCTTCGCCGACGTCAGCCGCAACGTGTCCGCGCTCCATCGCACGATGGTCGAGATCGGCGCGGCCGATCAGGTGACGACGTTCACGGCCTCCGACTTCGGCCGCACCTACAACACCAATGGCGACGGTTCCGACCACGGTTGGGGCTCGAACCACTTCATCGTCGGCGGTGCGGTCAAGGGCGGCGAGATCTACGGCAAGATGGCCGATCTCACGATCCGCGGCCCCGACGACACCGGCACGCGCGGGTCCTGGATTCCCACGACCAGCGTCGACGAATACGGCGCGACGCTCGCGACGTGGTTCGGCGTCAGCGCCACGGACCTGCCGGTCGTCTTCCCGAACATCGGCCGCTTCGCCACGCGCAACCTCGGCTTCATCTGAGCGGGCGGGGAACGCCGCGGAAGCTTCCTCCGCCCTCGTGCCTCGCCGGTTCATCCTCGTTGTCGCGCTGCTGGCCGCGCTCGGCGCGGGCTGGTGGTGGTTTCGCTCCGCTCCGCCTGTCGCTGTCGCTCCGCCCGCCCGGCCGGAGCCCGCTGTCGCCGGACCGGTCTCGCCAGGACGGCCCTTGCCGCCTCCGTCTTCGCCGTCGCCGGTTGCCAGCCCCGGCGGCGCTGACGCGGTGGCGCCGCCCCTGCCGCCGCACCTGCCGGATCCCCGGCAGTCGCCGGCGGACTTTCCCATCGCGGCGCCATTGAATGCGCCGGAGTCCGACATCGCCCGCGATCTCGACGTCGTCCGGCAGTTGTTCGAAGCCTGGCTCAGCAACTTTCCCCACGAGGGCAATCCGATCGGGGAGAATGCAGAGATCACCGCCGCGCTGATGGGGGCCAACTCCCTGGGATTCGCGCTCGTCCCGCGCGGGCATCGGGCCCTGAACGAAAACGGCGAGCTTTGCGACCGTTGGGGCACGCCGTTCCGCTTTCACCAGCTCAGCGGCAAACGCATGGAAGTCAGGAGCGCCGGGCCGGACCGCCGCTTTGGCACGGACGACGACGCCCTGCTCACGCCGCCCTGACGGCCGTTCGTCCCCGATTTGCGCTGCAACGAGCATTCCCTGGGTCCCAAGCAGGTCATACCTGTCTCGAAGCGCGGCGCTCCGTCGCCGCCGCGGAGCTGGCCAGCTGCAGGGCTTTGCGTGCCCGCGGCCGGCCCGTGACGACGACGTCACCTCCGCGGGGAAACATCGGTCGCCCGCTCCTGTCCCCGCCGGGGTAAAACGATCGTCGATTTCGGGCCACGCGGGCCGCTCGCAACTCCATCCACCTGCGTGCGTCTCGACTTCCTCCGGCTCGTTCGCAACGTTCTCCTTCCATGCGCTGTCCCTCTTCCCCCTTCGGACGTCTCCGGTCTCGCGGCGCCGCCTGCCGGCGCGCGAACCGTTTCGCCGCGTTCACCCTGCTTGAAATTCTGGTCGTCCTCGCGATCGTCGCCCTCCTTGCCACCCTCGCGATCACCAACGTCGACAAGGTCTTCGGCAGCTCGCAGGTCGGCGTCGCCCGGCTGTTCGTCTCGCAGACGCTTTCCGCGCCGCTGAACCTCTACCGGATTCACATGGGAAATTTCCCGTCGACCGCGGAGGGACTGCAGGCGCTGGTCACCGCGCCCGGGACCAAGGCCGACCGGTGGAGCGGCCCCTACATCGACGGTGGCAAGGTGCCGCTGGATCCCTGGGGCGAGCCTTACCAGTACGCGTTTCCAGGCGCGCGCAACAAGGACAAGTACGATCTCTGGTCGAAGGGGGCCGACAAGCAGAGCGGCACGCCCGACGACGTCGGCAACTGGGATTCGGGCCCGGCGACGGAGAAATAACGCACCGCCTCAATGGCAGCGCGGTCTGCCGCCCGACCCGCTTCCGATCCCGCCGCCGTGCTCCGTTCCACCCGCAAACGCGGCTTCACCCTGCTCGAGGTCCTGCTGGCGATCGCGCTGATCGCGCTGGTCGCTACGGCGCTCGTCGGTGCTTCCTCCCGCCTGATGACGGACCAGCCGGCGACGCCCAGCGACGTCTTTTGGCTGGCGGTGCGCGAAGCCCGGAAGGCGGCCCTGAAGAGCGAGCACGCGATCCGGCTGCGGTTCGACGCGGAGCGGAAACAGTTTATCCTGATCGACGGCGTCAACCCGTCGACCCTTGCCTCCGACGGCTTCACGCGCGTCGAGACTCCGCGCAAGACCCTGCCCGTGCCGGCGGCGATCGCGGCGGATCTCACGGTCGAGCTGATGGCGCCCGCGCCGAAGGGCGGCGGCCAATCGATCCTGATCGGCGGCGTGCTGGTAGAGGCCCAGACGATTCCCTTCGTGACCTTTTACCCGGACGGAACCTGCCAGCCTTTTCGCGCACAGTTCATGCGTCAGGGTGCGGTGAGCGTGCTCGCGGTCGATCCGTGGACCTGTGCTCCGGTGCTCACGCCGTCCGATGCCCATGCGCCCTCGATCTAGCCGCCATCCGGAATCCCGCCGTCGGAGGATTGCGGGCCGCGATGCGTTCACGCTCCTCGAGGTGCTGGTGGCGCTCGTGATCGTCGCCATGGCGGTGGTGGTGCTGGGAGCGTCGTACCTGAACGTCCTCACGACCTACGAAGCGGCGGCCCGCGGCATGACGGTGAACGAGGACTTTGCCTTCGCCCGCGACCAGATCCTGCGGGAGCCCGACCGGAAGAAACTCGAGGAAGGCGGCGAGTTCGAGGCGATCGGCGGCCGGCGCGTGACGTGGAGCGTCGAGATCGAGTCGACGTCGATGCCCAACGTCTTCCAGGTCGCGTTCACGACCGAGCTCGCCGATCCCGCGCGTCCGGAACCGGAGCGGCGCACCCAACGGCTCGTCGTCCTCCGCCCCACCTGGGTCATCGACGTGGCCGAGCGCGACAAGCTGAAGGAGGATGTGAAGCGGCGCATTCTCGAAATCCAGGGCCGGCAGACGCCATGACGCGCCCGCCCTGCATCTTGCGCCTCGCGCGGTTCCGCCGGAGCCGGCGTGCCTTCACGCTGATCGAGATCCTCCTCGCGATCACGCTCGTGGCGCTGCTGCTCGTGGCGCTGAACACCTTCGTCTTTTCCCTCGGCGAACTCTGGGGCCAGCGCGCGGACGAACGGCTCTTCGAGCAGCATGCGCGCGCGGTGACCCGTTTCCTCGAGCACGAACTGCGGGCGGCGGCGCTGCCGCCGGCGGCCCGGGCGGATTCGACGCCGATCGCGCTGCAGGAGATCAAGCCGCAGCAGGGCATGATGGAGAAATTGCTCACCTTCGAGCTGCCGGGAGGCAGCCGCCTCCTGAACTGGCCCGAGCGCCCGCTGCCCGAGGTCGTCTGCTCCCTGCAGGTGCGCCCCGGCGAAGGCCTCGTGCTCCTGTGGCACTCCCGGCTGGAGAAGAACTTCGACACCGAGCCGCCGCGCGAGACCGTGATCACGCCGCTCGTGAGCGCCCTCAGCTACGACTACTACGACACCGACCTGCGGCGCTGGACCAACGAAACCGCCCTCAAGCTCGATCCGCAGGGACAGCCGCTGGCGCCCCAGCGGGTGCGCCTGAAGTTTACCTACAACCGGCTGACGCGGGAGAGCGTCCTCACGCTGCCGCAACCGGGCGAAGCCCTGCCCACGTCGTGAAGGAAAGCCGCCTCCGCTCTGCCGGTTTGCTCGCCGGATTCCGCCGCCGCCGTCGGGGCTCGGTGCTCGTCATCGTGATGGTGACGCTGCTGTTTGCGACCTTCGCGCTCGTCAACTTCATGGAGAAGGCGAGCGTGGATCTCCTCGTCGACCAGCGTGAGATCCTCTCCCGCCGCCTGCGGCACGAGGCGTACAACGCCCTCGAGATGACCCTCGGCGTGCTCAACGAATTCCGCGAGGCGGGCAACGGCCTGCGCAGTCCCGCCGAAGGGTGGGGCGATCCGCTCGAGTTTGCCGGTTATGTGCCGGGCGAGGATCGGACGATCTCGGTCTCCTTCGACGACGAAAGCGGCAAACTGCCGCTTCCCCGCATGGATGCCCAGATGCTCGTGCGACTGTTTCGCTACTGGGAGCTGCCGCAGGCGGAGGCGGAAAGCGTCGCCGATGCGCTGCTCGGGTGGATGAAACGGGATCACGTCTACACGTCCGCCGTGCAGCCCGACTACGACGCGGCGCCGATCCCGTACGAGGTGCCGGGCCGTTCGCTGCGTTCCTACGGCGAACTCGCGGCGATCGACAAGGTGCGCGAGGTCTTCTTCGACGCCGATGGGCGGCCCAACGACCTCTGGCGACGTTTCGTCGACAGCGTGTCGCTCTTCGATTTCGCGCGCCCCAACCTCAACGGCGCCCGTCCCGATACGCTCGCGGCCCTCGGGCAGTTCGATGACACGCAGCAGCGCAACCTGGGCGACTACCTGCGTGGTGCGGGCCTGTACCAGAACCAGGGTCCGCGCTTCTTCCGCTCCCCCAACGAGGCCCAGGCGGTGGCCGGACCCGCGGGCGACACCGGCGCGTTCGAGGCGACTATCAGCGCGCTGCGGATCACTGTGACCGTGCGCGAGGGCACCACGGAGTACCGGCTCTCCACCGTGATTGCCCCGCAGGGTGGCGCGCGGACGATCCAGACCACGGCCTCCGACACCCGCCGCGTCACCCAGACCGCCGGTGCGCAGACCGCGGCGCAGCGGCAGAGCCGGCCCAACGCGGCCCAGGCCAACCCGCGCCCGGGGGCCACGCCCGGCGTTCCCGGCGCAGCCGCGACTCCACGGAACCTCCAGTACCCTTTTACGCTCTTGGAAATTCAGGAAAATGATGCGATCCCTCCGCCGCCGCTGCCGCCGCCCAATCCCTTGATCTGACCATGTGTGCCTCTCCGCTCCGCCTCCTGAGGTCCGGACCGCCGCCCCCCCGGGCTGCGCTCCTCCCGGATGCGCAGTTCTTTACGCGGCGGGTGGCGGTGGCGCCCGGAGCCACGCCGGCCGAGGCGGCCAGCCAGATCGAACTCGCGCTCGAGGCACTGTCACCGTTTCCGCTGACGCAGCTCTACTACGGCTGGTTCTGGCAGCCGGGCCAGGGGCACGCCCTGGTTTTCGCCGCGTACCGGCGGCGTTTCACGACCGAGCAAACGAACGCGTGGGCGGAGGCGGAGATCGTCCTGCCCGCCTTTGCCGCCCTGCTGGGAGCGGCGCTGCCGCCGGCGGCGACCGTGCTGCTGCCGGGAACCGACAGCCTGACGGCCGTGCAGTGGGGCGAGGGCGGCGAACCAACCCGCGTCGAGACGCTCGCGCTGGCGCCTGAGGCGGGCGAGGAGGAGCGGGCGCGGCGGCGCGAGGAATTTGTACGCGGGCTGGGTGGCGACCAGACGGTGATCGAGCTGGCGGATACGCCCGCCGCCGATGCCTCGTTCACGGATCATGAGCTCACGTTCCGTTCCGGCGACGTGGTGTCGCGGTTTCCGGCGTCCGTCGCCGCGGCGATGGACGTGCGCGACAAGGCCGAACTTGCGCTGCGCCGCGGCGCGCGCCGGCGCGACATCCTGCTCTGGCGGATCGCCCTCGGCGCGGTCGCCGCGCTGCTGTTGCTGGGCATCGGGGAAGTCGCGCTGATCGGAGCTCGCGCCTGGCAGAACGTCCGGCTGCGCCAGGTTGCGGCACAGAAGCCGGTGGTCGATCGCATCGCCGGCATCCACACGCTCACCAACCGGATCGAGGACTTCGCCACGAAACGCCTGCTGCCGCTCGAGATGCTCACGCAGCTCGTCGGGTTCAGCCAGGACCTCGAGCGCAAGCCGGCCGAGATCCTGTTCACCCGGGTCGCGGCCGACCAGGCCGCCGGGCTCAACACGCTGACGATCGAGGCCCGGACGACCAATCCGGCCCAGGTCAATGCCTACGAGGCGACCCTGCGCGCGCTGCCCACCGTGCTCAGCGCGGACGCGAAGTTCGGCCAGGTCGGCGGCGATCGCGCGACCTTCACCCTGACGGTGGTGTTCAAGCCGGATGCGTTGAAACCCAATGCCGCCGCCCCGGTGGCCAAGGCTCCATGATTCGTCGCGCCCGCGCCTTCTTCCTCAGTCGTGCCCTGCGCGAGAAATTCCTGCTGCTCGCCTTCATCGGCATCGGGCTGCTGTGGTGGGCGTCCGAATACAGCCGTCGCGCGGCCGCCTTCTGGTCGGCCCAGCGCGCCACGACGGTGCAGCTCACGGAACAGGCGCAGTGGATCCGCGAGCGCGCCGCGATCGAGGCGACCGCGCAGAAGACCGCCGGCCGGCTCGACCGGGGCAGGACGCTCAACGGCAACCAGCTCGTGACGACCGTGCCGCGCCTCGCGACCGACGCGGGGCTGAAGAACGTGCAGACCTTCGGCGGGCTCGAGAACACCCGCACCGGACAGTTTGCCGTCCACTCGCAGGAGTTCGTCATCCGCAACGTCGACTGGGAACCCCTGCTCAAATTTTATGAAGCCCTCCAGCAGCGGTCGCCGTATATCGCCATCGAACGCTTCGTGCTGCAGACCCCCAACAACGCGGCGCAGCACACGCTCAACGTCAAGGTGACCTCGGTGGAGATCGTGCAGTAGGGAACGGCACCGCCGGGCAGGCGGGCGGGAGGCGCGCCGCGCTGACCCCGGTGGCGCGGTTTTCCGCCGTCAAAATTGTCCGAATTCCGTTAACCCGGCCGCGAAGGGTTCGTCTCTCCGGGGAACCTGTACGAATGGTTACGTTTCGCACGTTGCGCCGACTCCCTGGCCGCATCCCTTGATCCCCAGCCACTCGCCGATGACTCGTCCGTCGCTCCTTCGCGGTTACGCCCTCTGCGGCGTCCTGGCCTCCCTGCTCCCCCGCGCGGCGCGGGCCGAGGAGTCGGTGCGTTACAAGTACCAGGATTATCGCGAATCAGCGGGCCGCATCGCGGTCGAGGTGCACGGCGCGACGATCGAGAAGGACTTTGGCCCCAACCTCCACCTCAAGCTGGAGGGCGTGATCGACGCGATCGCCGGGGCCACGCCCAACGGCCAGCCGGCGCCGGCCGGCAGCGACCAGGTGCCGCTCTCCCGCCTCACCGAGCGGCGCAAGGCGTGGAACGCGGCCCTCTCGCGGCAGTTCGCGCGGGTGAATGTGGCGGTCGGGGTCGCCAACAGCCGCGAGAGCGACTATGTCTCCACCGGCTGGTCGCTGAACACGCTCAGCGACTTCAACCAGAAGAACACCACGCTGTTGGTCGGGCTCGCCGGCACCGAGGACGACGTGCGCGTCTTCCATCAGACGGGGCCCGCGGCGAAGCGCACCCGCGACCTGATCGTCGGTGTCACTCAGCTTCTCGATCCGCAGGCGATGGTGACCTTCAATCTCACCTGGGGCCGGCAGCGCGGCTACCTGGCCGATCCCTACAAGCTGGTGCAGAAGGAGACCGAGATCGTGCCCGGCGTGTCGCTGCCGCTCACGTTTCCGGAAAACCGCCCGGCGGAACGCGACAAGGGCCTCGCGTTTCTCGGCTACCACCGGACGTTCCCGCGGGCAAGCGGCGCGCTGGAACTCGGCTATCGATTCGGCCGCGACAGCTACGATGTGACCTCGCACACCCTGGAGGCCGCGTGGTTCCAGAGCCTCGGTCCACAGGTGATCCTGCGTCCGTCGTTCCGCTACTACACGCAGGACGCGGCGGAATTCTACCACTACCGGCTCGACGGCACCACGGTGGTTCCCCTGGCCGGGGCGCCGCGGCCGGGCGGGCCGTTCTACTCCTCGGATTACCGGCTCTCCGCGCTGCGCACGCTCACCTATGGCGCGAAGCTCGTGTGGACGCCGATGGAGGCGCTGCAGTTCGACGCGACCTACGAACGGTACGACATGCGCGGCACCGATGGGGTGACGCCCCGGAGCGCCTATTGCCGGGCCGACATCGTCACACTCGGCGCGAAGTTTTCCTGGTGACCGCCCATGGCCGTCGTCTCCCAGTCGCAACGCACGCCCCAACCCGCCGCCAGCGGCGTGGCCGCCGACGTGCCGCTGCGGCAGCTCGCCTTTCCGGCGCTCGGCACGAACTGCGCGGTCCAGTACGCCGCGCCGGCGGGCGACGGTCAGGCGGTGGCGTTCGAGCGGGCGCTGGTGGCCTGGGTGAACGCCTTCGAGGCGAAGTACTCGCGGTTCCGGCCCGACAGCCTCGTGAGCCGGATCAATGCGGCCGCGGGTCGCGCGTGGGTCGAGGTCGACGCGGAGATGGAAGTCATGCTCAAGCTCTGCGACACGCTCCATTTCATGACGCAGGGCATCCTGGATCCGACGGCGTTGCCGCTGATCCGGCTCTGGAATTTCCGCGCCGAGGCGCCGGTGCTGCCCTCAGAGGCGGACGTCGCGGCCGCCCGGGCGAGCGTCGGCTGGAAGAAGGTCCAGCGCTCCCCCGGCCGCGTGTTCCTGCCCGACCCGGGCATGGCGCTCGACTTCGGCGGGTTCGGCAAGGAGTACGCCGTCGACATCGCCGCGCAGATCGCGGCCGACCACGGCATCCCCTCTGCGCTGGTCGATTTCGGCCACGATCTCCGGGCGGTCTCGGCTCCGCCCGGCCGCCCGGCCTGGCATGTGGGTCTGGAGGATCCGTTCAAACCCGGCGCGATCGCCGGCAGCCTCGCGGTGGTGGGCCGGAGCGTGGCCTCCTCGGGCGACTACATCCGGCGCGTCGTCGCCGGCGGCCGGCGGTACGGCCACATCATCGACGTGCGCACCGGCTGGCCGGTCAATAACGGCTGCCTGCAGGCCACGGTCATCGCCGGGAGCTGCCTCCAGGCGGGCGTGCTGTCGACCACGGCTTTCGTCCTCGGCGTGCCGAAGGGCATCGAGTTCATCCAGGCCTGTCCGGGCGCGGAAGGCCTGATCGTGACGGAGCGCGCCCGGGCGCAGACCCGCGGTTTTTTCCACCATGTCGCTTCGTGATCTCCTGCTCCGCGGCGCGGTGCTCGCGGCGCTGGGCGCCGTCGCGTTGCGCGCCGAAGTGAAAGTCGGCGCCGCGTTTCCCGCGCTCACGCCCGCGCTCGTGACCTCGCTCGGCGCGGGCGAGGTGCCCGCGACGGCCGGGCAGGTGGTGCTCGTCGACTTCTGGGCCTCATGGTGCGCGCCCTGCAAGGCGGCCTTCGGCGCGCTGGCGCAGTTGCAGAAGGAGTTCGCCGGCCGCGGGCTGGTGATCGTGGCCGTGAGCGTCGACGAAAAGCCGGCCGCGGCCGCGGCGTTCGTGAAGCGCCTGGCGCCGAATTTTTCCACCGTCCACGACCGCACCCAGGCGCTGGTCCGCCAGGTCGGCGTGCCGACGATGCCGACAAGCTACCTGGTGGGCCGCGACGGGCGCGTGCGCTTCGTGCAGGCCGGCTTCCACGGCGAAGCCACCGAGCGCGAATTGCGGCGCCAGATCGAGCTCCTCCTCGCCGAGAAATCCTGAATCCACGCCATGCTCCTGCTTCGCCGCCTCCTGCCGCTCCTGGTCCTCGCCGCCGCGTGCCTCGGTGCCACCGGCTGCACCCATCCCGGCCTTGCCCGGGTGAAACCGTGGGAACGCGCGACGCTCACCGGCTATGCCATGCGTCCCGACCGTGACCCGCTGCACGCGGCAATGTCAGAGCACGTCTTCTTCTCGCGCGAGGCGACCACCGGCGGACGCGGCGTGGGCGGCAGCGGCTGCGGCTGCAACTGACACCGGCGAAACCGCACCTGACTCCCGCACCATGCCTCCCGTCCTCCGCCTCTGGACCCTGCTGCAGCGCCTTCGCTGGCTGCACCTGCCGATCACCCTGCTCGTCGCGCTGCTGCAGCGCACGCCGGTGGTGAAACTCGCGGCGGGCGGGGGCGAGTTCGTGCTGCGCTCGCCGCTCGGCCAGGTGCTCAAGTCCGCCCTCACCGCGGCCGGGCTCGGCGCGCTGCACGCGCGCGCGGGGGCGACGACTTTCACGGTCCGGCAGGGCGCCAATGTCATCGTCAACGTGAGCACGATCACCGGCGAGGCCGTGCGCGCCCCGGCGACGGGCACCGTCGGCACCGCGATCGCTCCCGTCGCGTTCACCTACACCGGCACGCCGAGCAATCCGCAGTACTTCCGGATCTCGGGCCAGCTTCCGCCCGGGCTCGCGTTCATTCCGCCGGACACGGGCGGGACCGTTCCTTCCGGCACGCCGGTGATCTCCGGCACGCCCACGCAGGGCGGCTCCTTTACGGTCAACGTGCAGGGCTTTGGCACGAGCGGCAACGGGCAGCCGGAGGCGATCGTGTTCAACATCGCGGGCGGCGCGGCCACGGCGCCGTCGTTCACGACGCAGCCGCAGGGAGGCACCGTGCCCGCGGGTGCCACCGTCACCTTCACCGCCGCGGCGAGCGGCTCGCCTGCGCCCACGTACCAGTGGCGGCGCAACAACACCGTCCTCACGGGCGCGACTTCGCCCACGCTCACGCTCACCAATGTCTCGGCCGCCGATGCCGGCGACTACACTGTGGTCGCGTCGAATTCCGCGGGGAGCCAGACGTCGAACGTCGCCACCCTCGCGGTCACGGTCGCCGGCGGCACCGCGCGCCTGACGAATCTCTCCGTGCGCGCCGCGATGGCGGCGGGCCAGACGTTGATCATGGGGTTCGCCATGACCGGCGGCTCCAAGCCCGTGTTGCTGCGCGCCGTGGGGCCGGGACTGGCACCTTTCGGCGTGAGCGGCACGATGAGCGATCCGCGGCTGGCGTTGTTCCGGGATGCGACGCAGCTCGACGCCAACGACAATTGGGGCGGCACCGGGGCGCTCGCGACGGCCATGGCCGGCGTCGGGGCGTTTGCGCTGCCGCCGGCGAGCCTCGACGCGGCGCTCCTGCGCGGGATCGACGGGAGCCACACCGCCCAGGTCACCGGGACGGGTGGCGGGGTGGTGCTGGTCGAAGCCTACGACAGCGGCACCGGTTTCACGCCGCGGCTGGTGAACGTCTCGGCCCGCAATCGCGCCGGCACCGGCGACGACATCCTGATCGCGGGCTTCACGGTCGGAGGCACCGGCTCGCTGCCGCTGCTGGTCCGTGCCGTCGGACCGCGGCTGCAGGCCTTCGGCGTGACGGGTTTCCTCGTCGATCCGAAGCTGGAAATCTACGACAGCGCGGGCGCGAAGGTCACCGAGAACGACAACTGGGCCGGCTCGCTGGCGGCGACGTTCTCCGCCGTGGGCGCATTCGAGCTCGCTGCCGGCAGCCGCGACGCCGCGCTGCTCACCTCGCTCCCCCCGGGTAGCTACACCGCGCAGGTGAGCGGAGTCGGCGGCGGCACCGGCGAGGCCCTGGTCGAGATCTACGAAGTCCGTTAACGCCGGGAGTGTCCCGCCCCCCCCGCGGGAGCGCGGACGTCCCCGTCCGCGAGCATCAGGTGCGAACGGGGACGTCCGCGCCCCGGCGGAGCGGAGCCGGCGCAGGATTGACGCCCCCCTGCACCCTGAAATCCTCCTTTCCCTGGCAGGCGCCATACTCCCCGCCTGCCGCGATGCGCATCCTCGTTATCGAAGACGAACGCCAGCTGGCGGGCCACATCACCCGCGCGCTCACCCGGCACGGCCATTGCCTGACGGAGGCCCACGATGGCGTCGAGGGCCTGCGGACCGCCCTGGCCGATCCGCCCGATCTGGTGGTGCTCGATCTCAACCTGCCCGGCCTCGACGGCTTGTCCGTGCTGGCGCAGCTGCGCGCCGCGCAGAACCCCGCCCGCGTGCTCGTGCTGACGGCGCGGGGGGAGGTCGAGCAGCGGGTGAAGGGACTGCACGCGGGCGCGGACGATTACCTGACGAAACCCTTCGCGATGGACGAGCTGGCGGCCCGGATCGAGGCACTGGGCCGCCGGGGCGGACTCGCGGCGCAGGGCGAACTGCTCAAGGTGGCGGATCTGGCCATGGACATCCGTCACCGGCGGGTGACGCGCGCGGGCCGGCCGGTGGCGCTGTCGCCGCGGGAATTCGATGTCCTGCAGGTGCTCCTGCAGGAGCCGGGCCGGCCGTTTTCCCGCACCGAGCTGTGCGAACGGGTGTGGCAGCGCGACCACGAGTACGACACCCGGACGGTGGAGATCTTCATCACCCGGCTGCGCAGGAAAATCGACCTTCCGTCCTGCGCGCCGCTCATCCACACGCTTCGGGGGGTTGGCTACGTGGTCCGTTGCGACGAATGAACTCCCACCTGTTCGTGTGGCTCGCGCGCCGTCGGCGCTCCCTCGTGGCCGCGCTGCTGCTCGCGCTGGCTCCCGGTGCGCCGGCGGCGACCGTCGAAGGCCGGGTGACCCTGCCGAAGACGCGCACCGCGCCGGTCGTCAACCAGCGCTATGAAATCGTGGCGAAGGCGGGCGTGCTTTCCACCAATCCGCCCGTGGCCGTCGTGTACCTCGAGGGCGGTTTCCCCCGGCCCGCGACGCCGCCCGCCGCGGAAATCCGGCAGAAGGACCTGACGTTCATCCCCTCGCTGCTGCCGGTGCAGGCGGGCACGCGGGTGGAGTTTCCGAACCTCGACGACACGTACCACAACATCTTCTCGTTTTCGCCGCCGAAGCGTTTCGACCTCGGGCGCTACCGGGCGGACGAGCGCCCGGTGCCGGCGGTGTTGTTCGACCAGCCGGGGCTCGTCACGCTGCGCTGCGACATCCACGAGCACATGCGGGCGCTGGTCCTGGTCCTCGCCACCCCGCACTTCGTGGTCACGGATGCGACGGGGGCGTTCCGGCTCACCGGACTGCCCGAGGGACGCCATGTCCTCAAGGCGTGGATCGACAGCCGGACCACCCGCGAGCACGTGGTGGAGCTGCGGGGCGGGGAAGTGCAGCGCGTCGACTTCCCGTGAACGCGGCCGCCGAGGCAGAGCGGTCGCGGGTCGCCGGTTTCCGCACGAAGCTCCTGGCGGCGATCATGCTGCTGGTCACGATCCTGACGCTGCTGGCGCTGTTCTTCGCGCAGCGCAGCCTCGCGGCGGGATTCGAGGAGGAGTTGCAGCGTCAGTTCCAGGGGGAACTGGCGGCGATCGACCGCGCGCAGCAGTTGCGCCGCGGTGCGCTGGTCGAGCGCTGCCGGGCCCTCGTCCGGCGGCCCCGCATCCGGGCGGCGTTCGAGGATGACGCGCTGGACCTGTTGTATCCGAATGCCGCGGACGAGCTGCGCGACCTCGTGGCCCGTCCGGCCGAGGCCGTGCCGGCCGACGCGACGCGTGGCCTGCGGGCGCGGTTCTATCGCTTCCTGGATCGCAAGGGCGCGGTGATCGTGCCGCCCGCCGGCGAGCGGACCGTGGGCGCCCTGGCGCCCGCGGACGAGGCGCGGCTCGCGCTCCCGGCCCTGGGCGAACGGCCGCAGATCGGCTATCTCGCGCATGCCGGAGCCGGAGGCGGCCCGACCGTGTCGGAGATCATCGCCATGCCGGTCTTCTCCTTCGAAACGGGGGAGCCGCTCGCGGCGCTCGTGCTCGGCTTCGAGCCGCCCGAATTCAGCGGCCAGACGCGCGACGGCATCAAGCGCGGCATCTTCCTGGCGGGCCGGCTCCACGGTCCGGACCTGCCCGCGGAGGCCGCGCTCCGGCTCGCACCCGAGGTGGACGATGCGGCCGAAGAGCCGGTGCGCGTGACCCTCGGCGGTGTCCCGCACCTGCTGTTCGCCAAGCACCTGAATCCGGATTCGGGATACCCGCCGGCGTTCGAGGTCGGCGTGTATCCGCTCGCCGGACTCGCCGCGCGGCAGCGTCGCGTGCGGTGGCAGGTGCTGGGGGCGGGGGCCTTCGTGCTGCTGCTCGGGCTGGCGGGCAGCCACCTCGTCTCGCTGCGTCTGGCGCGCCCCGTCGAGCAGCTGGCGCAGGATTCCGCCGTCGACCGCGCGCGCCGCGCGCAGGCGGAGGCCGCGCTGGAGATGACGAGCGCGGAGCTGCAGCGCTCGGCGCGCTTTTCCGCCGATGCCTCCCACCAGCTCAAGACCCCGGTCACGGTGCTGCGCGCGGGCCTCGAGGAGATGCTCGCGCAGCCCGGGCTGACGCCGGCGGATTGCGCGGCCCTCTCGGAGCTCATCCATCAGACCTACCGGCTTTCGAGCCTGATCGAGGACCTGCTGCTCCTCTCGCGGATGGACGCGGGCCGGCTCAAGCTGCAGCTCGGCCCGGTTGACCTGGGGGCGCTGATCGCCGGCTCGCTGGACGATCTCGGGGCACTGCCCGACGAGCTGGGACTGAAGGTGGAGGCGGACCTGCCGCCGGTCCTGCGCGTCACCGGCGAGCGGCGGTACACGGCGATGATCCTGCAGAATCTGCTGGAGAATGCCCGGAAGTACAACCGCCCGGGCGGACGAATCCGGCTGGCGGCGCGGGCGGACGGCGCCTGGCTGCGGCTCGCGGTCGGCAACAATGGCCGGACGATTCCCGTCGCGGCGCAAGGGCACATCTTCGAGCGGTTTCACCGGGCCGCGATCGGCGAAAACGTCCCGGGCTACGGCCTCGGCCTCAATCTCGCGCGGGAACTTGCCCGGCTGCACCAGGGTGAGCTACTTCTCGTGCGTTCCGATGCCGACTGGACCGAATTCGAGGTGAGCTTTCCGCTCGCCGCCCCTGAGTGATGAAGCTGCTGCGACGGGGACTGCTCGTGCTGTGCGCCACCACGATGTTGCGCGGGGCGGACGCGTTCTTCGACCGGCTCGAGCAGGCGCTGACCTTCAGCGCGGTCGACACGCAGGTGCGCGCGAGGCTCAGTGGCACGCTGGAACTCGAGGGCTACGACTTCCAGCGTCCGCCGCCGGGGGTGATCGACGCTCCGGGCCGGCGGCTGTTCAACCCTCGGCTCAGCGTCTTTGTCGACGCGCAGTTCGGCCCCACCCTCTACGGCTTCGCGCAGGTGCGGGCCGACCGCGGTTTCGATCCGCGGGCCGCTCCGGGTGAATTGCGGCTCGACGAGTATGCGCTGCGCTTCACGCCCTGGCGCCGCGGCGTGCTGAATGTCCAGCTCGGTCGTTTCGCGACGGTCGTGGGCAACTGGACCAACCGCCACGGCGGCTGGGTGAACCCGTTCGTCACCGCGCCGCTTCCGTACGAACACCTGACCGGCATCTGGGACACCGAGGCGGTGCGATCGCCGGGAGTCCTGTTCCAGTGGGCGCGCGTGCAGCCGGGGCAGCCGGCGGAGGTCACGGCGATCGAGAAGACGCTGCGCGTGCCGATCGTGTGGGGGCCGGCGTATGTTCCGGGGGTGGCGGTCTCGGGTGACATCGGTCGCTTCCGCTACGCGTTCGAGGCGAAGCTCGGCTCCCTGTCCTCGCGGCCGGAGGCCTGGGGACACGCGCGTGAACAACGTCACCACCCCTCGTGGGGCGCGCGGCTCGGGTACCGGCCAAGCCCGACGTGGGACATCGGTTTCTCGGCCAGCACCGGAAGCTACCTGCGGGAATTCGCCGACCCGGAGCTGATGCCCGGCTTCGGCCGGGGCGATTACCGGCAGACCGTGCTGGCGCACGACCTCGCGTTTGCGTGGCGGCACTGGCAGCTCTGGGCCGAGGTCTACGCGGCGCGGTTTGAGATCCCCGGCGTCGGCGACGCCGATACGGGCGCCTACTATCTCGAAGCCAAGTACAAGTTCACCCCGCAGTTTTTTGGCGCCCTGCGCTGGAACCGGCAGGTCTTCGGCCGGATCAACGATCGCCGCGGCCAGCCGGTCCGCTGGGGCCACGATGTCTGGCGCATCGATCTGGCACCCGGTTACCGCTTCACGCCGCACACCCAGCTGAAGTTCCAATACAGCCTGCAGCGCGGCGACAGCGACGGGCGCGAGCACACCCGGCTGCTGGCGGTGCAGTTCACGCAACGATTCTGAACGGAATGATGCCGTAGCGGTGGAGCCGCCTGTCCCCAGGCGGCTGACGTGCGGTGGACCGGTCCGCAGCGGTATCAGGACAAGCCGCTCCACCATGCAGTGCGGCCGTTCTCACGGCTGATTTGAAGGCTCACTGCATGCGTCCGGCTGAGGTCGCTGGCGTCGTCCCCCCGCGCCGGGAGAGTGGCCGGCGGGCCCGGTCGACGCCGCGAAACACTTGCAGGGAACATCCGGTTGCGGGCAGCGTCTGGGTTCGGCCTTTCCTCGCATGCGCATCGTCCGTTCCTGCCTCGTCCCCCTTTTCCTTGCCGCGACCGCGGGTCTGCGGGCGCAATCCACGGTACCGACGCTGCTGCAGCCGGTACCGCAGCAGGCCCTGGTTGAAGGCGGAGCCGCCGCCACCCTCGATCTGCGGACGCATCTCGGCATCCCGGGCGTGGCGGGGAGGCAGTTCGCGCAATTCGACACGATCCTGGGCCGTTTCAACGTGGAGTTGCGCGACGACGTCGCGCCGCGGCACGTGGCCAACTTCCTCGCCTATGTGCAGGCGGGCACCTACACGAACACCTTCATCCATCGCGCCGCGGTGCTTGATGGCGCGGGCGTCTCCATCGTGCAGGGCGGCGGCTACGTGTACCGCCTGCCATTCGAGGTCAGCACGATCGTGAAGCAGGCGCCGGTCCCGCTCGAATACGTCCTCGCCAACGCCCGCGGCACCCTCGCGGCCGCGCGCACGACCGACCTCAACAGCGCCACGAGCGAGTGGTATTTCAACGTGCGCGACAACTCCACGATCCTCAACCAGAGCAACGGCGGCGGCTACACGGTGTTCGGCCGCGTGCTCGGGACCGGGATGACGGTGGTGGATGCGATGGCCGCGCTGCCCCGCGCCAACGCGGGCGCGCCGTTCAACGAGATTCCCGTGCGCAACTTCGCCGGCGGCAACATCACCGATGCCAACCTGGTCTCCATCCCGTCGATCCGCGCGATCGATCTTTATCCCTCGGGATCCAATCCGGCCATCGTGCAATACGTGGCGGAGAGCTCCGCGCCCGGAGTGGTGGGCGCGACGGTGGCCGGCTCGACCCTGGCGCTCGCGCCGCTGGCGGCGGGCTCCGCGACGGTGACGGTCCGCGCGACGGACACCAACGGCAACGCGGCGACCGCCAGCGTCCTCGTCAACGTGGCCTCCGCCGGCCCGCTGGGCGGTCGTCTGTCCAACCTCTCCGTGCGCACGGCGATGGGTGCGGGCCAGACGCTCATCATGGGTTTTTCGATGACGGGCGGCGCGAAGCCGGTCCTGCTCCGCGCCGTGGGCCCGGGTCTGGCACGGTTTGGCGTGAGCGGCACGTTGGCCGATCCGCGGCTGGCACTGTTCCGCGACGCGACGCAGCTCGACGCGAACGACAACTGGGGCGGCGGGGCGAGCCTCGCGAATGCGTTCTCCAGCGTCGGGGCGTTCAGCCTGCCCGCGGCGAGCCTCGACGCGGCGCTGCTGCGCAACGCCGACGGCAGCCAGACCGCGCAGGTCACGGGCACGGGTGCCGGCGTGGTGCTGGTCGAAGCCTACGACGCCGGCACGGGAGCGTCGCCCCGGTTGATCAACGTCTCCGCGCGGAATCGCGTGGGCACCGGCGACGACATCCTCATCGCCGGTTTCACCGTGACCGGCCCGGGCGGCCTGCGCGTGCTGGTTCGCGCCGTGGGCCCGAAGCTCGAGGCCTTCGGGGTCACGGGCGTGCTCGCGAACCCCAAGCTGGAAATCTACAACGGCCAGGGCGTGAAGGTGACGGAGAACGACGATTGGGAGGCGGGGCTCGCGCCGACGTTCCCCGCGGTCGGCGCGTTTGCGCTCGACGCCGGCAGTCGCGACGCCGCCCTCCTCACCGTGCTCCAGCCCGGCAGCTACACCGCGCAGGTGAGCGGCGCCACGGGCGGCACGGGCGAGGCGCTGGTGGAGCTCTACGAAGTCCCCTGAGCCGGAACTATGCCGTTGCGGTGGAGCCGCCTGTCCCCAGGCGGCTGACGTTTGATGGACCGGTCGCAGCGGCTTGAGGACAAGCCGCTCCACCTTTCTGCGCGGCCGTTTTCACGGCTGCTTTGGAGGCCAGCTGCATGGGTCCGCTCAGCCGCCTGGGGACAGGCGGCTCCACCGCTCACGGGTGGCTCGTCCCGTCCGCGCGAGCGCGCCCGGGATCAGCCGCCCATCTTGAAGCTCGCGCTTACCTGGAAAACGGCCTGCACGATCGCGAAGGCGAGGAAGCCGACGAAAATGAAAACACCCATCAGCACGCCGCTCGCGATGACCTTCGTGAAGACGTTGAGCTGATTCGAAATCTGCTTCTGGTACGCGGCCGCGATCTGCTTGAGGCTGGGCACGACGTTGCCGGTGTTCTCGCCGACGGCGAGACGGTCGAGCACGAGTTCCGGAAACACGCCGGTGCGCGCGAGCGCGACGGAGAGCGCCTCGCCCTCGAGCACGCGGCCCGTTGCGACACTGAACGCCTCGCGATGCACGGTGTTGGCAATTTGTTTTTCGGTCATCCGGAGCGCCTCGGCCGCGGTGATGCCGTTCTCGAGCAGGACCGAGAGCGTCTGGGCGAACGCCAGCACCGTCTGCGAAACCACGAACGGTCCGACCAGCGGCAGCTTGATCAGCCAGGCGTCGGTGGCGGCGCGCCCGGCGGCGGTCTGCCGCCAGCCGATGAACGAGCTGAGGCCAACGAACGCCAGCACGACGAGCGCGACGCCGTAGAGGCTGGTGGCGAACTCCGACATCGAGATCAGCAGCGACGTGGACGTCGGCATCTTCCCGCCCAGCGAGGTCAGCAGCGTCTTCAATCGCGGCAGGAGGAACGTGACGAAGAACAGGATCACCCCGCAGGCGACGAACACCATGAAAGCCGGGTAGGCGAGGGCGGCGAGGAGCTGACGGCGCAGCTCGCGCTGCTCCGTCAGGTGGGCGATGAGCCGGCCGACGGTGTCGTTGACCGAGCCGGTGGCCTCGCCGGCCTGGATGAGGTTGGTGACCGAAGGTTCGAAGACCTGGGGAAAGGCCGCCATCGCGCGCGACAGCGGCGCGCCCTCGCTGATCTGCTCCCAGATGCCGGCGCAGAGCGTGCGCAGCTTCGGCTCCTTGATGCGGACCGACAGCAGCCGGACCGCCTCGCCGGCGGAAAGGCCGCTGGTGGACAGGTCGTGCAGCGCCTCGAGGAAGGACAGGCACTCGCGGCGGGTGGGTGCCACCGCCTTCGCCCGGGTCGCAGGGGCGGGCCGGGCGGCCGGCATGGGTGCCGCGGCCGGCTTGCCGGGGGGCCGGGTCGTCTTCGCAGCGGCGGCGACTTCGTTGACCGCCACGACCTGCAGGCCGCGCGCGCTCAGGACGCGCAGGGCATCCTTTCGGGACGGAGCCTCGAGGTCCGCGGCGACGGCCTGGCCGGTACGATCGCGGGCGGTGTAGGCGAAGCGGGCCATGCGGCTACTTCTCGGTGATGGTGACGACGCGCAGGACTTCGTCGAATGTCGTGTAGCCGGACTTCACTTTTTCCCAACCGCTCTGTCCCAGCGTGCGCATGCCGTGCTTCCGGGCGCAGTCGGCGAGGGTGCGCGTGCTTTCGCGCTTCAGCACCAGCTCGTGCATCTCTTCGTTGAGGCGGAAAATCTCGAAGATGCCGATGCGCCCGCGATAGCCGGTGCCGCGGCAGCGGTCGCAGCCGACCGGGGCCTTCAGTGCCTCGATGCCTTCCGCCTCGAGCGGGTTGCAGCCGAGGATGGCGAGGTTCTCGAGCAGCTTCACGTGCGCGATCGGCGCGGGCCGGGCGCATTCGGTGCAGAGCCGGCGCACCAGCCGCTGGGCGATGACGAGCTCGATCGCGGAGGCGACCAGGAAGGGTTCGATGCCCATGTCGACGAGGCGCGTGATCGCGCCCGGCGCGTCGTTGGTGTGGAGCGTCGAGAACACCAGGTGACCCGTGAGCGACGCGCGGATGGCGATCTCCGCCGTATCCCTGTCGCGGATTTCGCCGACCATGATCACATCGGGATCCTGGCGCAGAACGTGGCGCAGCGCGTCGGCGAACGTGAGCCCGATCTCGGGCCGCACCTGCATCTGGTTCACGCCCGGCACCTCGTACTCGATCGGGTCCTCGATCGTGATGATGCGCAGGTCGGTCGAGTTGATCTGCCGGAGGAAGGCGTTGAGCGAGGTGCTCTTGCCCGATCCGGTGGGGCCGGTGACGAGGATGATGCCGTGCGGGTAATCGAGCACGTGCCTGATCTGCGCCTGCTCGGCCTGGCTCATGCCCAGCCGGTCCATCGTGTAGGCTTCCTTCTTCTGGTTGAGGAGCCGCAGCGAGATCGACTCGGCGTAGATCGTCGGGACCGTCGAAACGCGGATGTCGAGGACGATGCCGCTGGCCTTGAAATTGATGCGGCCGTCCTGGGGCAGGCGCTTCTCGGAGATGTTCATCCGCGCCATGATCTTCAGGCGGGAGATGATGGCGTCCTGGAAGCGAAGCAGGTTCTCCGGCACGGGCACCGGCACCAGCAGGCCATCGACGCGGTAGCGGATCCGCAACTGTCCCTCCTGGGGCTCGAAGTGGATGTCCGTCGCCTGGTCCTCGATCGCCTGTGAGATGACGTCGGTCACGAAGCGCACCACCGCGGCGTCCTCGTCGACGACCTCGACCGACTCCTTCTGCGTTTCCGGCGCCACGTAGCTCTCGTCGGAGTCGTCGAGCGAGCCGGAGCCGACGCCGAAATTCTCGATGATGAGCTGGTGCACGCGTTCGGGCACCGCGAGGTGCCAGGCCAGCGGCCGCGGCGTGAAGGTGCGCAGCCACTGCGCCATCACCGGGTCGGGCAGCCAGGCGGACGCGAGATGCAGGGGACGGTGCGAGTCGGCGGGCAGGGTCGGAGGAACCTCGCCCGCGGCGGCGTCAGCGCCGGACGCGGCGGAACCCGGCGCGAAGCGGATGGGAATGATCTGGTATTCGTGCACGAGCCGCGCCGGGAGCAAGCCGCGGGCTTCGGGATCGGTTTCGAGGTTGCTGGCGACGTCGAGCCCCGCGGCGGCGGCGAGCTGCTGGAGCACGTCGTTCTCGGGCCGCACGAGCGCGTGCGCGAGCGCCTCGAGCCGCTTTTCGCGCGGGGCCTCGGCGATGGCCTGGCGCTGCTCGTCGGTGAGCTGGGCCGCGAGCGTGGCGGGAAGGGATTCCGTTTCGGCGACGATCATGTCCGGGCGGGGCGACCGCGCTTCAGCGGCCCTGCGGGCGGCCGTGAACGGGCGGAGCGGCGTAGGCTGGATCAAGTTCTCCCCGGATCGCGTCGCGGGTGGGAAGCTGGTCGATCCGCCGCATCGTCTCCGCATTGTCGACCGCCGGCGAGTTGGTGAGGACAATGGGCCGGATGAAGAACACGAGCTCCTGGCGGGCGTCGCCCTTCGTGCGCGGCCCGAAGAGATCGCCAAGGATCGGGATCGGCCCGAGGCGGCTGCGCTCCCGCAACTGCGTGTTCTTCCGGAAGCCGCCGAGCACGTAGATGTCACCGGACTTGGCGGTGATGTAGGACGTCGTCTGCCGCTGGCCGATGATGTACTGCTGATTGCCGTCGACCAGGACGTTGCCGAGCACGTCCTGCACGTCCTGCACGATGTCGAGCTGCACCGAGTTGTCGGCGCCGATGAAGGGGGTGACGGTCAGGGTCGTGCCGATCTGCTGCTGCGTGACGGTGGAGGTGGTGCCGCCCACGGTGCCGCTGGTGATGCTGCCGGTGACGACGGGGCGCGTC
Source organism: uncultured Opitutia bacterium (assembly GCA_937952235.1). Classification (GTDB taxonomy): domain Bacteria; phylum Verrucomicrobiota; class Verrucomicrobiia; order Opitutales; family Opitutaceae; genus ER46. The sequence continues at coordinate 33,981 of CALFZM010000377.1, forward strand.
TCGCCGTTGAAGAACTTGGCCTGCTTGCCGTGGCTCGTGACGATGGCGGGTACGGTGATGATGGCGTTGTTGCGCTTCCGCAGCGTCGAGGTGATGGAGAGATCGGCGGCGAGGTCGAAGCGGCCGCTGGCGCCGGGACGGGTGATGGTGCCGTTGGTGATCTCGGCGCCGGTTTCGATCACGCCGCTGAAGCCCACCAGCTTGTCGCCGTCGATCTTCAAGCCGAGCGCGCTGATGCCGGAGGCGTCGTTGTCCTCGAGCGTGACTTCGGCGATCACGACCTCGATGCGGACCTGCGGCAGCACGATGTCGAGCCGGTCGATCAGCGTGCGGATGAGCCGCAGGTCGTCGGCGGTGCCGAAGGCGACGATGGAATTGCTGCGCTCCTCGTTCACCACGCTCATGACGGCGCTGAACTCGTTCGCGCCCTCCGCGTTGCCGCTTCCGGTGGCCGAAACGATGTTCGGAGGCGGCGGCGGAGCGCCGGGAGTGGCGGGAGCCGCCGGCTGCGGATTCACCTGGCCGGGGCGGACCGCGGAGGGATTCTGCCGCTGCGCCGTGGTGTTCTGGCCCGTGATGATCCGGCTGAGCACGGTCGCGATGTCGGCGGCCTTGGCGTGCTTGAGGTAGATGACGTCGATGCGCGTGTTCGGATCCGACTTCTGGTCGAGCCGGTCAATCAACTCGTCGAAAAACGGATGCTGCCGCGGATCGGTCATCAGCACGATCTGGTTGGTGCGATCGTCGGCGTTGTAGCTGGTCGCCGACCCGATCTGCTGCTGGAGCGCGCCGCCCAGGATGGTCCGGAGCTTGTTGACCACGTCGCTGGCCTTCGCGTTGCGCAGCGGCCCGTAGAACTTGGGCTTCATGCCGCCGGCCATGGGGCGGTCGACCTGCTGCAGCAGCATCTCGACGCGCTGCAGGTTGCTGATGGCGTCCGTGATCAGGACGGCGTTGGCGTTCTGGAGCGGCACGGGACCGCCGTAGATCGGATTAAGCAGGCCGGCGAGCAGCGGAGTGATCTCGGCGACGCGGGCGAACTCGAGCTGAAAGAGCTTGGAAGCAACGCGGCCCGTGCCCGGGTAATCGAAGGCCGAGCCGGTCAGCATTTCCGGCGCCTCGGCACGCACGCGCCCGGCATCGACAATCTTGATCAGCTTGTCGCCGAGCGGGGCGATGCCGATGTTGTTCAGGGCGAGGACGGTCTCGATGTAGAGCAGCGCCTCCGACTTCGGCAGCGGGTTCTTGATCCGGATGTTGTAGGTCAGCGTCTGCAGTTGCTGCGGCCGGATCACCTGGCGGCCGGTGAGGGTCTCGAGGACGGTGAGGACGGTGTCGATGTCGGTATCCGGGAGATTGAGCACCACGGGCTCGTTCTCAGGAGGCGCCGCGCGGAGGGTCGAGACCCGCGGGGACGACTCGGGCGCGGGAACGACCGCGGCGGCCGGCGGCGGCGCACCGGGAGCGGGTGCCGCCTGGGCGGCCAGCAGGGCAGGGAAGAGCGATGCCGCGGCAGAGAAGATGCAAATGCGACGCGTGGTCTGGCTGAGGTGATTGAGTATCATGGTCGGACGGCGCGCCGGAGCTGCAACCAGAAGCCAAAGCGACGGGCTTGTAAACGGGTTATTGGGTCAGCGCGCGGGAGGTCAGACGGCATCGTGCGGCAAATGTTGCCGCTCGTTTCGGCCGATCTTGCGCGGAGGAATGGTCGCGTCCGGCCGCGCGCGGATTTGCCGCTTGCGGGAGCATGGAGCGACGCCAACGCTCCGTCCCTCCGATGCCGAACTCGTTCGGGAAACTCTTCTCTGTCACCACGTGGGGCGAGAGCCATGGGCTCGCGGTGGGCGTTGTCATTGATGGATGCCCGCCGCGGCTGCCGCTCGAGGCGGCCGAAGTGCAGGCCGAACTCGACCGTCGCCGGCCGGGTCAAAGTGACATCGTCACTCCCCGCAAGGAGGAGGACCGGGTGGAGATTTTAGCAGGAATTTTTGAGGGCCGGACCACGGGCGCGCCTCTTTCCCTGCTGGTGCGCAATGCCGACCAGCGGCCGGGCGCCTACGACGAGATGCGGGACAAGTTCCGGCCGTCGCATGCCGACTACACGTATCAGGCCAAGTTCGGCATCCGGGATCATCGCGGTGGCGGTCGCAGTTCCGCCCGTGAGACGATCGGCCGGGTCGCCGCGGGGGCCGTGGCCAGGAAGCTGCTCGCGCTCGGGCCGGCGGGCGGCGCGCCGACGGGCGGGGTCGAGATCCGGGCGTTCCTGACCCAGGTGCACGATATCGTGGCCCCGGCCGAGGCGCTGGCGGCATTCCCCACGCTGGCCGAGGTGGAGGCGACCGCGGTGCGGTGTCCGCACCGGCCGACGGCCGAGAAAATGATCGAGCGGATCAAGGCGGTCCGCGCCGAGGGAGACTCGGTGGGCGGCGTGATCGAGTGCCGGGTGCGCGGAGTGCCGCCGGGCCTCGGCGAGCCGGTCTTCGACCGGCTGGAGGCCGATCTCGCCAAGGCGATGCTGTCGCTGCCGGCCACGAAGGGTTTCGAGATCGGCAGCGGGTTTGCCGGGGCGCGGCAGCGCGGCAGCGAGCACAACGACGTCTTCGCGCTCCGCGAGGGTCGCATCCGCACCGAGTCCAACCGCAGCGGCGGTGTCCAGGGCGGCATCAGCAACGGCGAGGAGATCGTCTTCCGGGTCGCCTTCAAACCCACCGCCACCATCCTCCAGGCGCAGCGCACGGTGGACCGGGACGGTCGGGAGACCGAACTGATGGGCCGCGGCCGCCACGATCCGTGCGTCGTGCCCCGGGCCGTGCCAATCGTCGAGGCGATGACGGCCCTCGTGCTCGTCGACCATTGGATGCGCCAGGCGGCGCAGGTGGGCACGTTCCGCATCGAGGCCTGAACCGCCGGCGACGCGATGTCCGACGCAGGCAAGCCGCTCGTCTACCTCGTCCTCGGAGCCACCGGCTCCGGGCGACGGGAGGTGTTGCTCGACCTGATCGAAGGCGGCCTCGAGCCCGAGGATCGGCCGGCCGTGCTGCTTCCGGCGGGAGAGGCGCCGCAGCCGGAAGCGGAGGCGAAACTGCCCGCGGTCGCGCACTGGCGGTGGGAGGACCACGCCATTCGCGCACCGCTGCCGACGGAGGCGACGCACGTGTTCTTCTTCGTCGACGGCGGCCTCAATCCCGTCGACCAGATCGAGAGTTTCAAGGCGTGGCTCGAGGCCCAGGGGGGGGAGCTGGCGCGCATCCTGAGCGTGGTGGACGTGCAGCGGGCTGAGCGGCACGCCGCGTTGCTGCCCTGGTTCGAGGCCTGCGTGCATTTTTCCGACGTCGTGCTGCTCAACCGCCGGGAAGGCGTGGAAAACAAGTGGCTCAGCGACTTCCTCGCCCACTTCAAGAAGCAGTATTACCCGTGCCTGTTCGAGAGGGTGAAGCACGGGCGGGTGCAAAACCCGGCGTTGATCCTCGAGCCCCAGGCCCGGCGGATGACGCACGTGTTCGATGAAGAGCAGGACTGGATCTTCACCAATGCCGAGGGGGAGGTGATCGACGAGGAGGAGGAAACCGGCGAGGGCGACGACGAGATCGAAGCCCACCCGGAGGAGGATCCGTATTTCGTCCGCCACCACGGAGGGCGGCGCGTGAAGGAGTTGCCCGACATCGCGGCGTACCCTTGAGCCGAGCTGGGCGTATCCAGCCGACCCGCGGCGGACGAGGGACGGCCTTCATTCGGGCGGACTTGTCCCGGAGGGCTGCGCTTTGTCGTCGCCGCGGCGCCGACCGCGTGTCCCGTCTGGCGCGGTCGTCACGTTTTCCGGCGCGTGCCCCGTCGCCTCATGGCCCGGTCTGGCAAAGTGGGCGCGGAATTCCGCCGAGTTCATGATGTCCCAGATCCGGAATCCGAAACTGGGCCGCGGCAGGTAGAGGAGGGCGCAGATGCGGCTCAGCGTCTGCGCGAGAGGCGCGCCAAACCAAACCAGCGTGCCCGCCAGCAGGTACACCGCGGCCAGCGCGCTCGTGACCTGATACCCGCGCGCGCCGACCTCGATCCTGGGCAGGTCGCGAAAGACGAGATGGAGCAACGCGATCGAGCCGAGCATGACGGCACCGACCGCCCAGTGTGTCCGGGCCACGAATACGACGCAGTCCGGCGGGCGGCGCATGGAGACCTCCGGCCCGGGCGAGGCCCTATTTCGCCGCGGCCACCGCGGCGACGAAGGCCTTCGCCTTGGCCGTGATGGCGGCCCAGTTCTTTTCCTTGAACGCCTTCGCTTCCACCAGCGAGCTGCCGGCCGCGGTGGCGAAGG
>CALFZM010000378.1 GCA_937952235.1 uncultured Opitutia bacterium
GATCCGCTACGAGGAATCCGCCGTCGCGAAACCGCTCGTCGGCGCGGGTTCGCCGCTCCAGCTCGGCGCCGGCGCCGAGGAGCTGGGGCGGATCATCGCGGGGCTGCGGACGGAGTGGGACGGCGAGCGGGACCCGGCGCTCGTGCACCATTGGGTGAGCCTCGCGCACGGCTTTGCCCGACGCCTGGCGCGGCCGTGGCGCAGCCAGTCGCGGGTGGCGGAGCTGTGGGAGGCGGTGTCGCGCGACCTCGCGACCGACTGGAAACTCGCGCGCCTGGCCGCCCAGAGCGCGCTGAGCGCCGAGCACCTTCGCCGGATCTGCCGCCGCGAGCTTGGCCGCACGCCCATGGAGCACGTCACCTACATGCGGATACAGCGCGCGCAGGAACTGCTCGAGGCGAGCCAGGACAAACTCGACGCCATCGCACCGCAGGTGGGCTACCGGAGCGCGATCGTGTTCTCGCGGGCGTTCGCGCGCTGCGTGGGCATGACGCCCTCCCAGTACCGCGAGCGGCGGGGGAAGGTTTGAACCCGGGCGTGAACGGCCTCCGGTCCCGGTTGTTCGTCGTGTCAGGAAGCGGACGGGACGACAGGATGAGCCGGATGCTCCAAGGGGTCTGAAACCCAGCGATTGCCGGGCCGGTATGCGGCCACGCGGCACCCCCATGGCCCAACGGCGAGAACGGGCCCTACCTCGCCGCGGGCGCGCGCACCTGGCCGACGAGCTTCTGCACGCTCGTGGCGATGGTGAACTCGACGTCATCGGCCCACCGGTGCGCCGGCTGCCCGTAGACGTACATCGAGGTGTTGCCTTCGTAGCCGGAGCGGCCGGGCGCGCGCGGCGGCTTGTCCTCGTCGAGCACGCGTTTCGAGGGGATGTAGGCCATCACGTCGTTGGCGTAGCCGGCGACCCACGTGCCGCGGCCGAACTCGCCCTTGAAACGGAGGGCGTAGTCCACCACGACCTCGCCGCCCAGCGCGATCCACAGTTGCGAGCCGCCGAGCTGCCAGACCTGCACGGGATAGCGGTATGAACGCGCGAAAGGCTTTCCCGCCTCCATTTCGCCGAGCAGCCGCGCGGACCACCGCTGGAGCGTGGAGGGTTTCTCCTTCGCGCCCTTTTCCAGCTCCTCGCGCGTCGGCGCCTCGCCCAGCTTCAAGGTGGCGAAGTCGTGGGCCGTCCGCAGTCGCGGCGCGAGCGGCGCGGGCTGCTGCAGGAGGACCTCCTCGACCGCCGCGGCCAGCATGTGCCCGTAACGCTCGGCCAGATGCACCTCGCGGCGCGGCAGGGGATTCTGGTCCGCGCCGCAACCCATGAAGAAAAGCGCGACCGCGCCCGGATGGCTGCGTTCGAGCGCGTTCTGCGCGAAGCCCGCGTAGTCGCCGGCCCACTGGTAGAAGCTGAGCACGGTGTTGTGACAGGCATAGCCGAAGACGACGGCTTTCAGTTTCCCGTCCGCGCCCGTGACGCTCAGCACCGGCACGTCATGGTCGACCGGTCCCTTGAGCGCGCCAGACTGGATCAGGCCGGGCACCCCGGCCTCGGGATTGTTGCGCCGGTTCACGGCGAACCGCGTGACCCCCTGCCCCGCCGCCAGCGTCGCCGGCGCAAGGCGTCCGAAGGCCTCGCCGACGGTCCGCTCGATCTTTGCCTCGAGTTCGCTGGAGAACTTCTCGATCACCGGGCGCTGGCTGTCCGGCAGCGGATAGGCGTCGTAGAGGTGGTGGCGCAGCACGGGCGTGCAGTGCGAATGCGACGCGTGGATCATGATCTGGTCGCGCTTGAGGCCGAACGCGCGCTCGAGGCGGGCGCTGACGTTGTCGTAGACCGACTGCGGGATGCCGAGCAGGTCGGTCGCCAGCACGACGGCCCGGTGCCCGCCGGCGTCCTCGAGCGCGAGCACGCGCACGTACAACGGGTGCAGCGTGCCCTCGGCAGGCTTGGTGCGGCCGCCGTATCCGGACATCCATTGCGGCTGCACCGGGGTGATGTCGACGGTGGCGGTCCCCGCCTTCCAGCCGGCCTCGGCCGCGCCGACGGGGCGGAGCGCGAAACCGACCAGCATGACGAGGACGAGGCGGACCAGCGGGGAGAGGCGGCGTGGGTTCATCGCGGGAGGCGGACGAGCGTCGGCCGCGGCGGCAAGGCGCCGCAAGCGCTATTCTCTGCGCCAAAAGTGCGGGGAGCAGCGATGCCGCCGGTCTGAAGCGACGGCACGGGAAGTGACCTCGACTCGTGGCCTCAGCGGTTCCGGACAGAACCGTCGAACGTCAGCCGCCTGGGGACAGGCGGCTCCACCCTCGCGACGAGCCGGCCTAGAACAACCGCGCGAAGCTCAGTCGCGCGAAGAGATTCCCGCGCGAACCCAGCCGCGGGCCGCTCAGCGTGCGCATGTAGCCCAGGTCCAACTTGGCCGTGACCACGACCACCTGCACGCCGGTGCCGGCAGCCGTCCACGTGGAGCGTTCGAGCCCCGACTCCAGCGTGGCGGCATCGAACATCAGCAGCGGTTTCACCGCGAAGACGTTGGCCTGCTCGATGACGAAGTGCGTCGCCGGCCTGATCTCGCCGAAAATCCGCTCGGCGCGGCGACGCGCTTCGTCCGGGGAAAGTCCATCCGACACCTGGAGGCTCGACTGCAGCAAATTCGGGCCCGTGCGATCGACCTGCGTGCGCAGCACTTGCTGCAGCGTCTGCGGGGTCCCATCGGGGCCGGGCAGGTCGGTGGGTTCGTCGGGGATCAGCGGGCGCGACCAGCGCGCGACGGGAAGTGAGACGGTGAGGTTGAGATGCCGGAATCCCCGTCCGCCCTGGCCGGTGCCAAGGACGCCCTGCGCCCGGCCCAGGCTCCGCACGAGGGGACCGTCCGGCAGCGTCGGCACCACCGGACCCGCGGCGTTCCCCGCCAGGAAGTCGCCCTGGCTCCCTCCGGCGAAATAGCGCCGGGATAGATCCGTGGCTCCGCGCATTTCGCCGGCGCCGGCAATCATTTCGAACCCGATGCTGCGGTTGCGACCCACGGGAAACTCTTTCGCGTAACCGGCGCGCACCACGACGCGCTGCGCCGTGGCCGCGTGCCGCGGCGCGATGGTTTCATGCCAGATCGCGGCGCGCATGAAACCAAGCACGCGTGCCGGGATGGACTCGAATCCCAACCGCTGGGTCCACTCGCGAGCGTCGCGCCAGCGGTCGTCAGGCCCGGCGCCGGCGAGTCGCTCCCGCACGCCGGCCCAACGGGTGTCGAAGCGGAAGCGCGTGTTGGCGTCGAGGGCCAGCACCGCTGCCGCCGTGCCGCCGAACGACCTGCGGTCGAGACGCGCCGCGCCGCGCGGCGTCCGGGTTCCACTGGCTTCGATCCCCGCCGACACGTGCCGCCACGCGCCGGAGGACCGGTCCAGCGCCGCCCGCGCGTCGCCCGCGGCCTCGTGCCAGGACTTCGTCAGTGCGGTGGTGCCGGCGAGCCGGAACCGGAACAACCGCGCCCGCTCGTCCGCCGCCACCGGCCCGGCCTGACCCTGCCAGCGCGCTCCGGCCGTCGGACCCAGCACCCGGTCGTGTCCGAACTGCAGTCCCGCCGGCCACCACGCCGGCGTCGCCGCGCGTCCGGGGACCAGGCTGAACGCGGGGTCGCGCGGACCAGGCAGAATCCGCGCCGCGGGATCTCCCATCGGCAGGCTGAGATGCACGGGACGCAGCGTCACGATCACGCCGTCGCCGGCAGGCAGGTCGGGGAATTCGAAGTCCGCCGTCACATAGGTGAAGCTCAACACGCCCCCGCCCGTGAACGCCGCCAGCGTCTCGCCGCGGCGCCCCAGGTGGTTCCTGATCTCGTTCATCGCCATCGACAGCCCGGAGGACGTGAGCACCTGGCCGGGTTGCAGCGAGAGCTGCGCCACCGGCAGCGGGGCGGGCCGCGAACGCACCTCGAGGATGCGCCGCCCGTATGGCGAGTCGGAGTCCGCGGCCGCGACCGTCGCCGCGACGAGCAGGAAGCAGAACAGGCCTCCGGCTGGTCGCGCGCCACGACCGCAGCCCGCGCGCGCGGGCCGGAGGCTGCGGAGTCGCGCCACGGCTAGAGTTCGACGTGCACGACCTCGGCGATGGCGGCCTTCAGATCTTTCTTCTGCGCGACGGAGGGCGGACGACCCGCCTTGATCTTCTTCGCGGCCGGGTAGACCTTCTTCACGAGCACATCCGCCTGCGGCGGACTGACTCCCTGGGCCGCCATGACCTGCAGGGCTTTCTCCTCGACCGGCGAGCCCGCGGTGAACGACACGTGCACGAGCTGCTGCTCGGTTCCCGCCTTCAACTGGAAGAGATCGAACACGAGCTTCCAGAGCGCGTCCGCTTCCGGAGTGCAGGAACGCTCCACGTTCACCTTGAACTTGTAGCCCGCCTCGGGGCAGAAAACCATGATCTCGAGCAGGAAGGGGCGGCAGACTTTCCGACCGATGGCAACGACACTGAGGTGGGAGGGCATGAGGGAGGGGGAGTTGAAGCTCGAATGCAGGCAAGGGAGGCGCTCAGGCGGCTGGAACCGGTCGGCCGGCGGATGGAAAAAGCCGGTAAAACCTCCTGCCACTTTTACGCACGGCCCCAGCGTAGCGGCCCGAATGGTCGAATCCAGCGGCAAGTGGCACACTGGAGGCATGGAAACGCTCCACTCGCTGCTCTGGTTTCTTCCGTCGGTCCTCTTCGGCGTGGGCATCGTGGTCACCCTGCTCGCCGTCCGCCGCGCTCCGGCAGGCTCCGAGAGTCGGGACGGTTTCCACTATCAGCACGCGGTGAACCGCTCGCTCGAGTCGCGCCAGCAGACGTCGTCGGGCACCGTCCCGCCGATGGGCATGCACATCGCCTGACCAGAGCGCCGCGAAGGCGTCCGGTCACGACCCTTACGCCGGCCGCCTCCGGACGCGAGCAGCAGAGTCCACGAGCGCATGCCGCGACCCCGCGAGGGCCGCGCGAACGCCACCCGTAGACGCAAATATCCTGCAGGCGGCGGCCAGATTTGCTGACCTCCGTTCTTGCGACCTGGCGCGGACACTGGCACAGCAACGGCTGTCCGGGCGGCACCTTTCCCACGCCGCTTCCTTTTCTTCTACCGCTGCGTGGCTCGCCCGCTCACCCGGGCGATTCCCACGGCGGCGGCGAGGCCCCGAGCCTTCCCTTCACTCCATTCGCGTCCCGCCGCTTCGCCCCGATCCGCCGCCCAAAGGGCGCGTGAATTTTCGGTCGGCTGCCCGCGTCTCAGGCGGGCTCCTCCCACGCGTATCCCCATCGGCATTACCCCGCGCCTGCGCCTGCTTTCCCCCTGCCCCATGCACCCTCGCGTTCTTGTCTGCACCGCGGCCTTGTCCGCCCTCCTCGCCGGCGCCGCCACCGCCCAACCCCGGGTCGAGGAGTTTCCCCTCGGCCCTTACTCCCCGACTCGCACCGCGCCCACCTTCAGCAAGGATGGCCTGCACATGGCGCTGATCGTGCCCAAAGGCAGCAAGTCCGTCATCAGGGTCGACGGCGTCGAAGGGCCGCGGTTCGATACGCTGGTCAACCAGGTGGTCTTCTCTCCCGACGGCGCGCGACACGCTTACGTCGCCGTCTCGGGCACCGATGGCATCCTCGTGCTCGACGGCAAGGAGGTCGCGCGAGAGCCCCTGATCGATAACGTTCCTCCCTACCACTTCCTGACATTTTCGCCCGGAGGAAAGCGCTTTGCCTACCATCGAAACGAGCGGGAATCCAAGGGCGCCTTCAAGTGGCTCGTGATGGACGGCAAGCCCGGCGACAAGGTCTCCGCCATCCAGGATCTGGTTTTCAGCCCCGACGAAACCCGCTTCGCCTACCTTGCCGGTCACGAGTCGGACCAAGGCGGCCAGACCCTCGTCGTGGACGGCCGGAATGTCGGCAAGCAGGGCGTCAACCCGCAATTCTCCCCCGACGGCAAGACCATCGTGACCGTCGGCCACACGCCCAACGAGAGCGTGCTGCTCCTGAACGGCAAGCCCGGCTCCCGCGCCCGGAGCATCCGCGGGGTCCATATGTCGACCGGCGGGATCAACCTGCTCGTGCTCGGGAATATGTCGCAGGCGGGACAGGGCACACCCGGCGAATACCTCGGCCGCGGCGGGAAGAAGATCGAGGGCAGCGACTGCCAGCAGATCAAATGGGTGAAGTTCAGCCCCGACGGCAAACGCTACGCTGCGCTCTGCGCGGCCGGACCGGGAATCGAGTACGTGATCGTCGACGGCAAGAAGGGGGAGCATTATCAGGGAGTCACGGAATTCGAATTCTCTCCCGATTCCTCCCGCTACACCTACCTGGCGCGCAGCAGCAGCGGCAGCTTCCGGGTGGTGGACGGCGAGGAGTCGCAGGGGTTCAACACCTATCAGGCATTCGCCTGGGGCGGCGGCGGCAAGCGCTTCGGGTACGTCGGCAACGGCACCATGATCAAGGAGGGCGACGTGGTGATCGACGGCAAGGCCACGAAGTTTCCCGGGCCCCGCCACGTGGGCTTCAGCGCCGACGGGAGCCGGTCGGCGTTTATCGGCGGCGACGCCTTCTTCGGGTCGCTCTACCTCGACGGCGTGGAGCAGAAGGACGTGGCCGTGATCGCGCCAAGCAGCGGCCAGTCCAACCCGAATGCCGCGCACTACGCGTTCAGCCCGGACGGAAAATCCATCGCCCACCACGGTTTCGCGGGCAATCGGGACAAACGCGGTCTCGTCGCGAACGGCCGGCTCCTGGCGGAATTCGCGCAGCTCTACACCGCGCCTTTCTTCACGCCGGACGGCCAGCACGTCGTCGCCATCGTGCAGAACCCCGGCGACGGCAAGAGCCACGCCGTGCTCGTCAACGGGAAACGGGTGTTCACGCTCGACGCCTTGCCGTTCTCGAGCGCCGGAGGCGCCCTGTCGGTCACTCCATTCGCGATGGGCGCGGACGGCGTGTTCACCCTGATCGGCGCCAGCGGCGGAGAGTTCAAACGCTTCCGGGTCACGCCGTCCGCCGATCACACCCTCGCCAAGGCCATCGCCGACGTCGAAGCCGCCGCGGCGAAGGCCCTCGCCGACGCCGACGCCGCGAAGAAGAAGGCCGCGGACGACGCCGCCGCCCTGAAGAAGAAACAGGAGGACGACCGTGCCGCCGCCGCCGCGAAAGCCAAGGCGGCCGCCGATGCGCGGGCCAAGGCCATCGCGGATGCCGCCGCCAAGCGCAAGGCCGATGCCGAAGCCGCGGCCGCCGCCCGAGCCGCGAAACAGAAAAAGAAATAGCGCTCCGACGCTTCGCCGCCTGCCCCGCACACCATGGAATCTATGCTCATGAAAACGCCCGCGCTACCCGCTCTGTTCCTTGCCGGCCTGCTGGCGCTCTCGCCGTACGCCATGCAGGCCGCCCAACCCAAGGTCGAGGAACTCGTCGTCGGCCCCGGCAACGAAGGCGGCAGCTACATCCTCGCGCCGAAAGGCGTGCGCGTCGCCCACATCGCCTCCAAGGGTACCCGGATCGCCGTCGTCGTCGACGGCGTGGAAGGTCCCGTGGTCGACGAACTCATCGGCGGTTTCCCCATGCAGACGCCGACGCCCAACAAGGCGCCGGGCGTCTACAAATCGAAGTATACGTGGAAGACCGTTCCCGGCATGGCCGGCGAAGGCAGCGCCGTGCTCTTCAGCATCGACGGCAAACATTACGCCTACATGGCGCGCCAGGGCAGCGACTACGTCGTCTTCCACGACGGCAAGGAGATTGGCCGCGGTCCGCGCCTCTCGCTCGGCACCAACTACAATCCCGTCGCGATGTCGCCGCTCGGCAAGTTCGTCACGTGGGGCGACATGAAGACCGACAGCGGCCGTGGAAGGTGGCGGCTTTTCGTCAACGGCAAGCCGGGCCCTGAAACCGGCCACCACGACATCCCCATCGTCTTCAGTCCCGACGAGTCGCGCTATGCCTACACGTTCGCATCCGCCGAGGATAACAAGAAACAACTGCTGCTGGTGGACGGCAAGGTCGCCAGCTACACCGGCCACTCCCCGCAGTTCACCGCCGACAGCAAACTCCTCCTCACGATCGGGCCCGACAGCACCGTCTTCGTCGACGGAAAGCCCGGCCCGTTCAAGGGCATCGGGCTGGAAAAAGTCGTCACCGGACCCGTCGGCAGCCGGTATGCGGTGATCATGCGCAAGCGCACCGTCAACTACGAGGGTGTCGGTACGCTCTACCTCGACGGCAAGGAAGTCCCGGGGACGGACGGTGCGGTGGACATTACCTTCAGCCCGGACGGCAAGCGGTACGCGCTCCGCTGCAAGAATCCCGAGGCGCGATCGATGTTCATGATCATCGACGGGAAGAAGGGGAACGAGTACCAGAGCATCTCGGACAAGGTATACTGGACGCCCGACTCCTCGAAGGCGATCTACCAGATCACCAGCGGCGGCCGGAATTTCGTGGTCGTGAACACGGAGGAGTTTCCCGTCCAGAGCATCAACGCGCTCATGACGTCCCCGTTCCCGATGGCCGGCAGGGGGGATCACTATGCCTTCACGTCCGGCGACGGCTCGAATCGAAACTTCTCCGTCATCGTCAACGGCAAGCAGGTGCTGCCACCGAACATCTGGCCGGACGGCGCATCCTTCACCTTCAGTGCCGACGGATCGCGCTACGCCTACGTGGCGCGCCCGGTCGGACGCAACGAGATCATCGGCCTCGTGGTCGACGGCAAGCTGAGCAACGAACTCGCCGTCTCGGAATTCAACCAGCGGGGGTGGACGGAGAAGCAGCTCAACACCTACTTCAGCTTCAGTCCCGACGGGAAATACTTCGCCCGGATGGCGCGCAAGCCGGACAACTCCGGCGCCGGTCTCTACCTCAACGAAAAGCTCGTGTTTCCCAACACGACCGGCGTCACCCATTTCAATTTCACGCCGGACAGCAGGCACGCGTCGTGGCTCGCCCGCGAAAGGAAACCCAACGCCAACCAGATGGAGTACATCGCCTACGTCGACGGGCAGCCGGTGGCGAAGTTCGATGGCGACACCTTCCAGAGCACCGATGGCGGCTGGGAAGTGGGCAACGACGGCGTGCTCTCCTTCCTCGCCATCCAGGATGGCGTGGTGAAGCGCTTCCGCGTCACCCCCGCCGCCGACATGGATATCGACAAGATGGTGACGCAGGCCGAGGAAAAGCAGGCCGCGGTCCTCGCCGCCGCGGCGGCGGCGAAGAAAAAGGCCGACGATGAGGCCGCGGAAAAGGCCGCCAAAGCCAAGGCCGACGCCGACGCGCTCGCCGCGAAACGCAAAGCCGATGCCGAGGCCGCCGCCAAGGCCCGGGCCGACGCGGCGGCGGCGAAAACCAAGGCGCGGCAGCTCCAGCTCTTGAACGCTCAGCGCAAGCGGAAGGGACTGCCGCCGCTGACGGAGTTGCCGTGAGCCACGGCACCCGATCCCGTCGAGCAACATCCGCCCATCACACCATGAAACTCCGCCTCCCCCTCCTCCTCGCGGCCACCGCCGCGCTCGCCGCCCCGGCCGCCTTCGCCCAGGACCTCACCCTGGCCGAACTTTCACGTCGCCCCGAGTTCCTTCCCGCCCAGGTCACGCTGAAGCAGCCGGTGAAACTTCAAGGCCGGCCGCAGCTCAACGCAGGACAGAAGCTCACCCTCGTCGCGGTGCGCGGTGCCAGCGTGGAGGTCGAAACCCCCGACGGTCGCAGCGTCTTCAACGTGAAGGCGGATGACACCGACGTGCTCGCCGCCGCGCAGGCCATTCACGGGAAGCTCACTCCGGCACAGCGCGCCCTGACCTACCAGGCCGTGCTGCAGAAGAAGGAGCTGTGGCCGTATCGCGTGAAGCTCACCCAGACGCAGCGGTTGAGCGGCGGCGACCTCAAGCCGGGCGAAGCCGGCATCCTGATCGGGACGGAGGGCAACGACCTGCTGCTCGTGTACGAAAAGGGAAAGTTCCTCTTCAACGTCACCCCCCGCGACACCGACCTCCTGGAGTCGGCGCGCAAGCTTGTCGCCGACCCGAACGCGTTTCCCAGCCGCGTGAGCGAGGATCTCGTCGGCAAGATGGTGAACCCCGGCACCCAGGCGGCCGCGGCCCTTGGTGGCGCGGCGAACCTCAAGTATTTCGTCTTCTACCGCGGCGCCGGCTGGTGCGGACCCTGCCGGCAGTTCTCGCCATCGCTCGTGAAGTTCTACAACGAGGCCAAGCCGAAGTACGGCAACTTCGAGTTCGTCTTCATCAGCGGCGACAAGACTCCCGCCGAAATGCGAAACTACGCGAAGGAAATGGGCTTCGCCTGGGCGAGCGTACCGCAGCAGCGCCAGCCGGAGATGCAGATCGTGAACCGCCTCTTCACGAACCTCATTCCCCAGCTCGTCGTGACCGACCGCCACGGCAACGTCGTGGTCGACAGCGCGAAGATTGGCACCGCCGCCGCGCTGAAGCAGCTCGATGCGCTGGTGAAGAAGGGCTGAGGCAGCCTTGCGCAGCGGGAAGGGGTCAGGCCGTTACCTGTTACAGCGGCTGTAAC
>CALFZM010000379.1 GCA_937952235.1 uncultured Opitutia bacterium
CCGATCCCCGCCGCAATCGGCGCGTCGTTCGCTCCCGCGGCAGTGGCGGGGAAACAACAGGAAATGGCGGGCCCAGGCTTTAGACAGGATGGACAGGATTCACAGGATGGAGGGATCGAGCTTTCAGCTTTGAACCCGGGAATCGGATCAACCTCCTCCTCAGGTTTTCATCCTGTACGGAGCGAAGCCCTCCGGAAACTGCGACGTCTCACTCTGCACGCAGCGCCGTCGCGAGCGTTTCGGCGGCTTCCGCCCACGACGGCAGTGGCCGCGCCATGGCCGCGGCACCCAGGCGGCCGGCGAGCGCGGCGTCCGTGACGAGCGCCGCGATCGCTTCGCGCCAGGCGGCGCGGTCGTTGGTCGCCGCGACGAGGCAGCCCCCGGCATCGGCGTTTTCCCGCAACACCGGGAGGTCGCTGCACACGCACGGCACGCCGCGCCAGAGCGACTCGAGCAGGGGCAAGCCGCAGCCCTCGGCCCGGGTGGGAAACACGGTCGCGCGGGCGGAGGCGAAGAGAGCGGCCACCGTCGCATCGTCGGCGGCGTCATGCAGGTGCATCTTCCCTGGCCGCGCCCGGCGCAGCCGCTCGAGCCGCGCGCGGATGGGCGCGCCAAAATGCGGATTCGTGCGGCCGACGACATGCAGTTCGAAAGCGAGCCCTTCTCCCCACAACTCCTCGCAGACGTCGCCGAGGAAATCCTGATTCTTGCGCGGTTCGAGGATGCCCAGGCAGAGCAGCCGGGGCACGCCGCCCGGCACCGGCCGCTCGCGCACGCGCGGGGCGCCGTCGAAATCGGCGCCGAGGGCCAGCACGTCCACGGACGGCGGCGTCTCCACGCCCTGCCAGCGCCAGAATTCCGTCAGCTCGTCGCGACTGGATCGAGACACGGCCCAGACACGCCCGAACGACGCGAGCAGCTTCATGTAGCCGGGATGGCGGGCGACGCTCTGCGGCCAGGTCGTATGCGGAAACCGGAGCGGGATGGCGTCGTGAAAGAGCGCCGCGGTCCGGCCCGCGCGGTTGGCGAGGAAGGCGCTGAAGCCGGGTCGCTCCGGCTCGGAGAAAAGCTCGGAGGTGAAAAACCAGTCGGCAGGCCGGGGCCCGGCCGGCGCGAGCGAGTGGCGGGCGGCATCCCAGCGCACGGCGGTGGCGCGGGCGCCGAGGGATTCGAACAACCGCCGTCCCACCCGCGTCAGGCCCGAGCGGTGCCCGGCGGCGGCCGTGCGGGTGGTATCCAGGAAGATCATGCGCCGTGGGCGGGCACGGCGGAGTCCTCCGGCGCGGGCGGCGGCGCGATGATCCGCTCGAATTCATCGAGCAGCCGCTGGGCGTTGCGGTGCGCGTCGAAATTGAGCTCCACCCAGCGGCGGGCGTTGGCCCGGAGCTGCTCGGCCAGGTCGTCGTCAGTGGCGAGCCGATACAACGCCCCGACCCAGTCGGAGCTCGCCTCGGGGGCGGCGAGCAGTCCGGTGATGCCCTGCGTGATGGCCTCGGTCGTCGCGGCCGCGGGCGAGCTCACCACGAGCACCCCGGCCGACATCGCCTCGGGAATCACGTTGGGCAGGCCGTCGCGGTCGCCGGTCGACGCGACGACGCCGGTGTGCAGCAGCACGTCGGCCCACACGAGCTGCTCCCACACCTCGTGCTGGGGCAGGTGTCCGGTGAACGTGACGTCCGCCCCGACCCCGTTGTGGCCGGCATACTGCTCCAGCTCCGCCCGCAGCGGCCCGTCTCCGACGATGCGGGCCACGAACGGGAAGCCGGCCTCCTTCAGCGCGGCGTACACGAGGATCTGATACTTGAGGCCCTTCTTCTCGACGAGGCGGGCGACGCAGAGCAAATGCAGCGGCCGGCGCGACTCGCGCAGCGGCTTGAGCGCGGGCAGCCGGTCCAGGCCGCGGTGGATGCAGATGACCCGGCTGGCCTCGATCCCGCGCGCGATCAGGGAGCGGCGGGCCATCTCGGTGGAGGTGTGGACAAACTGCGCGTGCTGCAGCTTCTCGCGCAGCCACCAGTCCCCGCCGTGCTCATAGATGTCGTAGGCGTGGGCCGCCGCGCTGAAGCGGTGGCCGTTGAGCCTCCAGAGCAGCCAAGCGGCGGTGGCGGGCCCGCCGCCCCACGCGGCATGGACGAGCGCCGGCTTTCGCCGCCGGAACTCGCGGGCGAAGATGCATGCGAAGCCGGCACCGAGCATGTTCTCCCAGAAATTCAGCCACGACGGCGCCGCGCGCGTGAACAGGCCGACGAGCACCTGGCGCAGCACCGCCGGCCGCCGCCATGACTCGTAAGGGATCAGCCAGAGCAGCGTGAGCAGCCGCCATTTGTTGAAGCGCCGGATCGGCATCCCGCGAAAGGACTCGCTGCCGCCCCACAGCGAATAGAGCCGGATGCGCGCCCCATTCGCCTTCATGGCGATGACCTCGCGCTGGAGGAACGTCTCCGTGTTCTTCGGAAACGTCGTGAAGAGATAGGCAATGACGTCGGGCGGCTCGGTCAAGGTGGCGCGAAACTAGAACGCGCCGGAGCGGCCGGCCAAGCGGATTAGCGCGCGCGTCGCGTCCCGGCAGTACCCAATCCAGGGTATGATCCTCCCGGCGGTGCGCGTTCGCCGGCGTCCCTCAACCGGCCTGCCCGGACCTTTCGTCCGCGAAGGGGGCGCGCGATGGCCGCAGGGGAGCGCCGTCGGCCGGGGGCGGGAAGGGCCAGCGCTTCAATCTCGCGCGGGGCACCTCGTTGGCCAGGGCGACCAGCTCGTCGATGACGACGGTCGGATCCTCCTCGTACCGCAGCTTGAGGAAATTCTCGCGCACCTGGCGGTACGATTCCAGATCGGCCATCCAGCGGTCGACGATGCGGGCGAAGTCCGCGGCGTCCTCGATTTTCTCGGAGGCGGCTCCGTTGCGGAAGAATTTCCACGTGAGCCGCTCCTGCGGCATGATACCGCCGAAGGCATTGAAGATGATCGGGCACTTGAAGTGCAGCGCCTTGGCGCAGGTCGTGGTGCCGCCGCGGGTGACGATGGCGTCGCTCGCCTGCATCAGCAGGTGCACCGTCGCCGAGAACCCCTCGATGTGGCAGGTGAACTCGGGGTGGAGGGTGCGCCAGTGGATGAGTTCGTTGTAGGTCTCCTTGTTGCGGCCGCAGATGAGGATCGCCTGAATGCGATCGGCGTGGCGCACGAGCACGGGCAGGAGGGCGGCGTGGTTGTTGGCGCCGTTGCTCCCGGTCGCGAGGAAGACGGTGAAGCGCGTGGGATCGAGACCGAGCTGCCGCCGGTATTCGCGGCGCTCCGCCTCGTCCAGCACCTCGAGGTGGGCGCGGGGCAGCATGAAATGGCCGCGCACGCGGGCGCGTTCCGGCGGCATGCCGCATTTGACGGCGAAGTCCCGCGCGGTGGGCGTGCGCGAGATGTACAGGTCCGCCGTCGGCTCGATCCAGTTGCGCGAATAGCCCCAGCCGCCCGAAAACTCTCCGCAATACGTGGCGCAGCGTACGCGCGCGGGGGTGAGGGTGCGGCGGGCGAGCTGGAAATAGCCGCGGTTGAGGCAGTCGTGCACGCTGAAGACCAGGTGCGGCTGGTACTCGCGCAGGACCTGCAGGTAGTACCCGGCGCCGAGCGCGACCTGCCGGCGGTTGATGTAGCTCAGCAGCTCCACGACGGCGAAGAAGATCTGGTGCAGCCAGGGCGCGCGCCGCTGGATCCAGTTGTAGAGGTTCACGCCGCCGCGATTGATCACGGACGACTTCTCCAGCATCTGCTCGATCCGCACGTCGACCTCGTGCCGGTAGAGCTGGAAACACCACTCGGCAAATGCCTCCGCCCGGGCGTCATGGCCGCCGCCGGTGCTGGAAGTGAGGACGAGGATGCGGACTTTGGCCATGCGCGGCGGGCGAGAAGTGGACGGAAAAGTGGCTCGGGGGGAAGCTCCGCGCGGCGCGCGCTCACACTTTGAAATACCAGGCTTGGATCCGGCGCTGCAGGGCGAGGGAGCCGAACCGGGCGATGAAGGGTGCGACCACGGCCTGGAGCACGCGTCCGGTGCGCACGGTGCCGCTGCGATGCCGGAGCAGCGCGCGCCGAAGCGCGGCGGCGGCGTGTTCGGGCGGCGGGCCGCTCCGCATCATCGCGGAAAACGCGTCCCAGGCGCGGCCCAGCCGCGGGCCCGGTGCAGCCTGCGGCCGGTCGAGGCTGCGGTCGAAGTCGGTGCGATAGTCTCCCGGCCGGACGTCCAGCACCACCACGCCGGTGCCGGAGGTTTCGATCATGAGGCTGTTGCTCAGCGCGGTGAGGCCCGATTTCGCCATGTTGTAGGCGCTTTGAAACGGGAGGGGAAACTCCGCGGCGAGCGACGAGATGTTCACGATGGCGCCCTGGTGGCGCGCGAGCATGGCGGGCAGCGCCGCGTGCACGAGCCGGGCCGGCTGCACCAGCATGACCTCAAGCTGGTCGCGCCAGCGCTCGAAATCGATCGCGGCGAATTCCGCGAACAGCCCGAAGCCGGCGTTGTTCACCAGCAGATCGATGCCCCCGGCCTCGGCGGCGGCGGCGCGCCAGGCCGCATCGGCGACCTGCGGCTGGCGCAGGTCGAAAGCGACGGGCGAGAATCGGCCTGGATGCCCCGCAGCGAGGTCGGCGAGCCGGGCGGGGTCGCGCGCGGTGCCCCACACCCGTACGCCCTCGTCCAGCAGCATCGTGGCGAACGCGCGCCCCAGCCCGGTGCTCGCACCGGTCACGAAGGCGGTCCGGTGTCGGTCCGAGACGCGGGCGGCGGCCACGGGGTCAGGAGATGCGCCGGAAGACGAGCGCGACGTTGGCGCCGCCGAATCCGCTGCTGTTCTTCATCACGATGCCGGGGGCCCGCGCCTCCGTCGTGCGCGGAAGGTTGAGGCCCGCGCATTCCGGATCGACCTTCGTGAGGTGCGCGCAACCGGGGATGAAGCCGTCGCGGACGGCGAGGGCGCAGAACGCACTTTCCATCGCACCGGCCAGCGAAAGGCCGTGGCCCGTCAGGGCCTTGGTGCTGCTCACGGCCACCTTCGCCAGGTGATCCCCGAAGACGCTCCGCAGCGCGCGGGCCTCGGAGACATCGCCGATCACGGTCGAGGTCGCGTGGGCGTTGACGTAGTCGACCTGTTCGGGCGCCACGCCGGAGGCGCGCAGGGCGAGCGTCATCGCCGCGGCCGACCCGGTGCCTTCGGGGTGCGAAATCGCGACATTGTGTCCGTCCGACGCCTGGCCCCAGCCAAGCACCTCCGCGTAAGGCCGCACCCCGCGGCGGGCGACTTCGTCCTCGCTTTCCAGCACGACCACCGTGCCGCCCCCGGTGCCAACGAAGCCGTCGCGGCCCGCGTCGAACGGACGCGAGGCCAGGTTGGGATCCGGCTGCAGCGATAGCGTGCGCATGCCCGCGAACGGCAGGATGGCGTCGGTGTTTCCGTCCTCCGCCCCGACCACGAACATCCGGTGCTGGCGGCCGAGGGCGATTTCATCGAAGGCGAAGCCCAGCGCATGGGCCGACGAGGCGCAGGCCGACGAGAACCCGCAGGATGCGCCGTGGATCTTGAAGGCCGCGACGAGGTTGAAGTTCAGCGTGCCCACGATCGAGGCGACGATCCCCAGCGGGGAGCAGCGCATCACGCCCTGCTTGTACAGCCGCTCGTGGTGGTAGTGGGTGAGCATCGGCGAACCGCCCGACGCAGCGTAGAGCCCGGTGGCGGGTTCGGAGATGTCGGCCTCCACCAGCCGGGCATCCTCGATCGCCTGCAGCATCGCGCAGTGGGCGAAGAGCCCGTTGGGCGCCATCGAGCGCAACAACTCGCGCTTGATCCGATACCGGTCAGGAAACGTCCAGTCCTCGGGATCGGTCGAGTCGGCCGTGAAGCCCTTGATCGTGCCGACCACCTTGCAGGGTATCTCCGGTTTCTGAAAGGGCGGGTAGAGCTCGAAACCATGGCGCAGCTCCCGGAGGTGGGTCGTGACGGTCGCGGCGTCGTTGCCGATGCTGGTGACGAAACCTAAGCCGGTGATGTAAACTCTGGGCATGCGCCTGATGGAGTCGGGAGTGAAGGATGTTGGCCGGGCGCGGTCAATGCGGCGGACACGTCAGGGTGACCGAGCCGGAAAGCCGGCCCGGTCGCGCTCTCGGGTGCAGGTTGCCGGTGCGATCCGCCCTAAACGTGCGGTCAGCGCATCAACCCGACACGAAAAAACGGCGGCCGTTGCGGCCGCCGTCGGGAAAGAGGGGGAAGCGAGTCCGGCGCTCAGCCGTTCATCGCGGCGCGAATGGGCGTCGGCACCACGGCGGGCTCCGGAGCGGTGACAACCGGTTCGCCGTGCGCGACGCCGACGCCGTTGATCGGCACCGGGGCATTGGCGGCGTCGACGATGCCGAACGTCAGGGTGATCTCCTCAGCGATCACGGCCTTTTCCTGCCCCACGCGGATCGAGCCCTCGAAGGTGGCGAGCGGCATCTTCATGCGCTTCGGCTTGATCGAGAGGCTGAGGATGTCGCCGGGCTTGCACACGCGATGGGCGCGGACGCCTTCGCAGCCGGTGAAGAAGATCGTCTGCGGGCTGACCATCTTGCCCGGCTCGGTCGGCGCGCCTTCGAGCAGGTAAAGGACCGCGAGCTGGCCCAGCGCCTCGAGCATGATGGACGCCGGCATGACCGGATTGTCCTTGAAATGGCCCTGCAGGAAGAACTCCTGGCCGCTGATCTTGTACTTGCCGTTGGCGGCGGTGGAGCTGACGGATGCCTCGTTCAGGAAGAGGAAGGGCGGCTGGATCGGCATGACGGCGCCGATGTGCTCGATCGGGATGAACTTCGTCGGCTTGGGCAGCGGCAGGCCGCGAATCTTGCAGTCGATGAACGTCTTCACATCGCCGACCGTGCGCAGGTTGCGCAGCTCGTCGTTGTTGATCGACATCTGGAGGACGTCTTCGACCAGGATGACGATTTCCATCATCGTCAGCGAATCGATACCCAGATCCTCGATGAGCCGCAGGTCGTCGTCGGCATCCTTCAGCTTCATCCGCAGGTCCGGCTCCACGAACCGCTCGATCACCCCGATGACGACTGCCGGAACATGTTCCGGGTTGCCGGTCTTGCGAAACTGAACCGCGGCTTCGAAGGTCGAGGGAGAGCAGCGCTTCAAGGCCTCACGCAGGGCGGACTCGTCCTCGGGCGCAAAGGGCTTGGCAGGCAGCGGAGCCGATTTTTGCGTCACGGAACTGGTGGAACCTGCATCGGGCATTGTTCGATCCTTCTATGTTACGGGTGAGTGGAAAGTAAACCCCTTAATTCGAAGCGGACCGGTGGAGGAATCGTCACCGGGGAACGCCGGGTGGTTCCGTCCGTTTCGCTTGTCATCAAGCTCGCCGAAGCCCGCCTTCGCGGCGCGGTTTCGAGCTGGACGCTTCCCTCGGTTTAACCCCTTTTCTCTCTCGCGCATGAGCGCATCCCTGCCGGCCGGTCACGCGGGTTCGCCCGTCTTTCTCATTACGCACGAGTTTTATCCGAAGCGAGGCGGTATCGCCACCTTCGCCGAGGAGATCGCGCGGGCTTCCGCCACGCTCGGTTACGATATCGAAGTATGGGCGCAGTCCGCGCCCGCGGCCCAGGAACGCGGTGACTGGCCCTTCCGGCTGCGGCGGCTGCCGCTCAAGGGGACGCACGACTGGAGCTGCCAGCTCCGGCTGGCCCGGGAACTGGTCCGCCACCGCCGCCACCTGCGGCGGGCCACCGTCTACCTTCCGGAACCGGGGCCCATGATGACGATGATGCTGCTCCAGTTCTTCCACGCCTTTCGCCCGGGCCGGCTCGTGCTCACGTTCCACGGCTCGGAGATCCTCAAGTTTGCCCGCCAGCCGCTCCGGCGCTGGCTTGCCGGCCAGTTGATCCGCCGCGCGACCCGCGTCAGCACCCTGAGTACTTATACCCAGGAGCTGCTGCTGAGCCATTTTCCGGAGGCGGCGGACAAGATTTACCTGACCCCGGGAGCCTTGCGCTCGGATTTTGCGGTGGTGCCCCCGAAGCCGGAAGCTCCGCGCGACAAGATCGTGATCCTGACCGTCGGCCGGCTGCATCCGCGCAAGGGCCAGCTCGCGACGCTGCAGGCCCTGCAACTGCTTCCGGCCGAAGTGCGCACGCGGATCGAGTACTGGGTGGTGGGTGGACAGAGCAAGGGCACCTACGAACGGGACCTGCGGGCCTGTGCCGCGGCCAAGCCCGACCTGCTGGTGCGGTTTTTCGGCAACCTGCCCGACGAGGAGCTGACCGGCGTTTACGAAGGGGCCGACATTTTCGCCATGACCAGCCTCAGCCTCGAGAAGAGCGTGGAGGGCTTCGGCCTCGTCTACCTGGAGGCGGCCGCGCACGGCCTGCCGGTGGTGGCGCACGACGTGGGCGGGGTGGCCGAGGCCGTGGTCGATGGTCGCACGGGGCTGCTCGTGCCGCCGGACCGTCCCGCCCAGCTGGCCGCCGCTTTCGAGAAACTGATCCACGACGCCGCGCTGCGCCGCCGGATGGGAGCCGCAGGTCGGGAATGGGCGCTCCGCAATTGCTGGAAGGAATCGGCCGCCGCACTCTTCAACCCGGAGTGGTCCGACGCATGATCCAGTCGCGCGTGCAGGTGGTCGTGCGCTACGCGGAGACCGACATGATGGGCGTCGTGTACCACGGCAGTTACCTGCCCTGGTTCGAAGTGGGTCGCACCACGCTCCTCAAGGAGCTCGGGCTGCCGTACCGCCAGCTCGAGGCCGACGGTTTCCGCCTGCCCGTCCTGGAGGTCACCGCCCGGTACCTGAAGCCGGCACTTTACGACGACACGATCACCATCGTCACGACGATGCGGGAGCGTCCGCTGCTGCGCATCCGGCTCGAGTACGAAGTGCGGCGGGGTGAGGAACTGCTCGCGACCGGCGCCACCGTCCACGCCTTCATCGATCGCGAGGGAAAGCCCGTGCGGCCGCCCGCGGCGGTGGTCGCGACGTTCGGCTCGGCGTTCAAGGGGGAAGGGTAGCTCCCCCGGGCGCGCGACCGTCCCCAGCCGCACGTTCGGTCGCGGCCTCGGCCGCGTACTCCACCTGCACCGCCGGATCCGTCTCCCGTCGCGCCGCTTCCGCCAGCAGCGCGCCCGCACCGAGGCGAAACACCGCCCACACCGCGTGTGCTCGCACGAGGGGCAGCGCGTGGCCGGCGGCGAGTGCGACCAGCGCCGGGAGGTGGCGGGTGTCGCCAAGGTTGCCCGCCACGATGCACGCGTTGCGCAGGAGTCCGCCGAGCTTGAGCCGCTTGATCGGCGTGCGCCGGAAGACCGCCGCGAAGCGCTCGGGGGTGAGCGCCAGGATTTCTGCCAGCGGCATTGCCGCCAGCTCGTGGCGCGAGGCGAGCAGCAGTCGCCGGCCCTCACGGGCAAACCGGTTCCAGGGGCACACCTCGAGGCAGACGTCGCAACCGTAGATGCGCAGTCCGATGCCGGGACGCAGGGCGCGCGGGATGACGCCCTTGTTCTCGATCGTCTGGTACGAGACGCAGCGCCGGGCATCGACGACGCCGGGCGCGGGGAACGCATCCGTCGGACACGCGTCGAGGCAGCGGGTGCAGCGGCCGCAAAGCTGCCCGACCTGGCCCGCGCGGGCCGGCGCCGGCACCGGCGCATCGGGCGGCAGCGACAGGCGCGTGAGGATCGCGGCGAGAAACAGCCAGTTGCCGTGCCGCTGCGAGATCAGCATCGCGTTCTTGCCGGTGAAGCCGAGGCCCGCACGCACGGCCCAGCTGCGCTCGAGCACCGGGCCGGTATCCACGTAGAAGCGGTAGTCGTGCGCCTGCAGGCCGCCGAGTTCCTCGAGCACGCGGCCCGCCGCGACCAGGCCGGGCCTGACGGTGTCGTGGTAATCCTCGTGCAACGCGTAACGTGCCCAGTGCGGCGTGCCCGCCGGCGCCGGCGCACCCAGCGCGGCGGACCAGTAGTTCACGCCGAGCATGATGATCGAGCGGGCGCCAGGCAGCACGAGGGAAGGATCGAGCCGCCGATCCGCGCTGCGCTCCATCCAGTGCATGTCCGCGTGCTGCCCGGCGGCGAGCCAGGCCCGCAGCGGCGCGAGCGGACCGGGACCGACGGCGGCGAAACGCACCTCGTCGAAACCAAGTGCGAGCAGCCGCGTGCGGAGCGCGTCGGCGACCGCCGTTCCCGCGCGTTCGGGACCGGGGTCGTCGGCGGACGGC
>CALFZM010000380.1 GCA_937952235.1 uncultured Opitutia bacterium
CCACCAACTCCGGCATCGTCAATCCGGTGTCCCGCAGCTCCAGGGCCGCGAGCTGAAGTGCCACGGGCCGCTCTACGACTTCCAGCGTTTCGGCCGTTCCGGGCAGGAGATCTGCGGACTCTTTCCGCACCTTGGCGGCGTGGCGGACGACGTGTGCATCATCCGCTCGATGTACACCGAGCAGATCAACCACGACCCGGCGCACACGTTCATGAACACCGGCTCGATCATCGCGGGACGGCCGAGCATGGGCTCGTGGCTGCTCTACGGCCTCGGGGCCGAGACGGAGGAGCTGCCGGGGTTCATCGTGATGATGTCTTCGGGCAAGGGCGGCCAGATGCAGCCCATCGCCGCCCGCCAGTGGCACAGCGGTTTCCTGCCGAGCCGCTTCCAGGGCGTGAAATTCCAGTCGCAGGGCGACCCGGTGCACTACCTGCGCAACCCCTCGGGGGTGACGCCGGCCGATCAGCGGCAGCTCGTCGACGTCGTCAACGGGTTGAACCGCCGTCAGCACGACGCCGTCGCCGATCCCGAGATCCTCACGCGGATCAACCAGTACGAGATGGCGTTTCGCATGCAGACGAGCGTTCCGGGGCTGATGGACCTGGCCAGCGAGCCCGCGCGCGTGCTCGAGAGCTACGGGGCGCAGCCGGGCGACGGCAGCTTCGCCTCGAACTGCCTGCTCGCCCGCCGCCTCGCCGAGCGCGGCGTGCGTTTCATCCAGTTGTATCACCGGGATTGGGATCACCACGATGACATCGCGCACGTGAAGTTGAAGGCGGAGGAGGTCGACCGGCCGACGGCTGCGCTGATCCGGGACCTGAAGGAGCGCGGGATGTGGGACGAGACGCTGATCGTCTTCGGCGGCGAGTTCGGGCGCACGCCGATGGCGCAGGGCAAGGGACGGGATCATCACATCAAGGGTTTCTCGATCCTGCTCGCCGGCGGCGCCATCAAGGGCGGGCTCACCTACGGAGCGACCGATGAACTTGGCTACGCGGCAGTCGACAAGCCGGTGAGCGTGCACGATCTCCACGCGACCATGCTGCATCTCTTCGGCGTCGATCACACCCGGCTGACGTATCGCTATCAGGGGCGTCAGTTCCGGCTGACCGACGTGCATGGCCATGTGCTGAAGGACGTCCTGAGCTGAGGCGTAACGATGCCGTTGCGGTGGAGCCGCCTGTCTCCAGGCGGCTGCAGTCGGATCCGCCGAAGGTCAGCCGCCTGGGGACAGGCGGCTCCACCTTTCCACGCGGTCGTCGTCGGTTTCCGACGGAGCGCGGCGCCGCCGGCACTCCGATGCGAGTTGCGCCGCCGCCGCGGGCGGGCATCCTCCGGGGCCTCCCCGCCGATGCATGCTTTCCCCCGTATCCTTGTCGCGGCGACTGCCGCGGGCCTCGTTTTCCTGTGGGCCGGTTGCGGCCGTGGGACCGAGCCGGCGCCGCCGGCGACGCCGGGCGCCAGGGCGGCGGCTCCCGCGATGGAGGCCGACCTCGCGCGCACGCTGAAGGAACAGGCGGATTTCTACGTCTTCAAGACCGCCGCCGACGTGCCGGCGGACCTCCCGTGGGAGGAGGGCGCGGACCTGCCGCCGTTCGCGGATCCCGCGGCGAAGAAGGGCGGGACGTTCACGTATTTCATCGCCGATTTCCCGCGCACGCTAAGGACCATCGGGCCCGACGCGACGGGCGGCATCCGGCCCTACCTGCTCGACTACGTCGAGCCCTGGCTCGTGCACGAGCACCCGACGGCGCCGGGGCGCGCCTATCCCGGCCTCGCGGCCCAGTGGGCGCAGCCGCCCGGGGCGAAGACCGTGCACTATCGGATCAACCCCAGGGCACGCTGGTCGGACGGGCGGCCGATCACGACGGACGACGTCGTGTTCAGCTTCTATTTCTACCGCAGCCCGCACCTCCGCCAGCCCTGGTACAACGATTTCTACTCGAAAAACTACCGGCAGCTCATCGTCTACGACGCGCACACCTTTGCCCTCGTGCACCCGGAGTTGAAGCCCGACCTCGTGACCCGCTTCGGGGGCGTCGCGTTGTATCCGCGACATGCGTACGCCGAATTCGGGGCCGACTGGCTGGACCGGTTCCAGTGGCGGACGCTGCCGAAGGCGGGACCGTACGTGATTCACGAGAAGGACATCGAAAAGGGGCGGGCGATCACGCTCACGCGCGTGCAGGACTGGTGGGGAGAGCAGGAGCGTTTCCTGCGCGGACGCTTCAATCCTGACCGTTACCGGCTCGAGGTCATCCGCGACCCGGACAAGGCGGTGGAGGCGTTCGCCCGGGGCGACCTCGACGCCATGCCGCTCGCGCTGCCGAAGTCGTGGTACGAGACCATTCCGGCCACGCATCCCGAGGTCGCGGCGGGGCGGATAGTGCGGTTTCAGTTCTACAACCGCACGCCGCAGCCGGACTGGGGCCTGTGGATCAACCGTTCGAAGCCGCTGCTGAACGACGTGCGCGTCCGGCTCGGCCTGCAGCATGCGGCCAACTTCGAGCTGGTCTGCCGGCAGTTCTTCCGCGGTGACGCGGAGCGGCCGCAGACGCGTTCCGACGGCTATGGCTGGCGCATGCATCCGACCATCGGACCACGGCCGTTCGATCCCGAAAAGGCCCGCGAGTATTTCGGCCAGGCGGGCTTCACCCGGGCGGGCCCCGATGGCGTGCTGACCAATGCCGCGGGCCAGCGGCTGTCGTTCACCGTGACGACCGGCCGGCAGGAGTTGCGCGACATGCTGCCCATCCTGAAACAGGAGGCGCTGAAGGCCGGGCTGGAGCTCAACCTCGAGGTGCTCGACCGCACGACGGGCTTCAAGAAGCTGCAGGAAAAGAACCATGAGATCGGCGTCGTCGCGCTGAGCCGCTCGGTCGAACTTTATCCGCGGTACTGGGAGATCTTTCACGGCTCGAACGCCTACCTCGATGCTTACACGCGGGACGGACAGCCCACGCCCGTCGCCACCGGCAGCACGCCGAACCCGCAGCCGAAACAGGTGCGGGTGCAGTCGAACAACATGACGATGACGTTCATCCCGGAACTGGACCGGCTGATCGAGGCCTACGACCGCGCGGAAACCCTCGACGAAATCAAGCGGCTCGCCGTGCAGATCGAGCAGCTGATCTACGACGATGCGGCCTGGGTGAACGGCTGGCAGACGCCCTTCTACCGCGGCGCCTACTGGCGGTATGTGAAGTGGCCCGAGGGCTTCAATCCGCGCACCAGCCGCAATTTCGAGGAGTTCTTCGTCCACTGGATCGATCCCGAGGAGCGGAAGGCGGTGGTGGACGCGCGCCGCACCGGCCGCACCTGGCCGGCGGAGCTCAAGGTGTTCGATCAGTTCAAGGCGAAGTGACGGCGGGCGGCGGGGCAGCGCAGCGCGCACCGGGGCCATGCGGCCCCCGGCCGCGCGGCCCATTACGGAAGAGGGGAAATGGGGGCATGCTCGGCGCTCAACCACCACCCAACCCTGCTCCTCCTCCCATGTGCACACTCTGCCGCCAGCTCGACGCCACGAAAGTGGATGCCTTCGGAAGCCGCCTCATCGGCATCCTCAACGACGCCGGTCTCGCCCTCATGCTCTCGGTCGGTCATCGCACCGGCCTGTTTGACGTCATGGCCACGCTTCCGCCCGCGTCCGCCGCGACCATCGCCGCCGCGGCCGGGTTGAACGAACGTTACGTCCGGGAGTGGCTCGGCGCGATGACGGTCGGCGATATCGTCGCCCACGATCCGGCCGCCGGCACCTACCATCTCTCCGCCGAACGTGCGGCGATGGTCACGCGCGCGGCTTCGCCGAACAACCTGGCCGCGTTCATGCAGTACCCGGCCGTCCTCGGCCAGGTGGAGGACAGGATCGTCCGGTGTTTCCGGGCGGGAGGCGGCGTGCCCTACTCGGAGTTCGCCCGATTTCACGAAGTGATGGCCGAGGACTCGGGCCAGACGATCGTGGCGGCGCTCTTCGAACACGTCCTGCCGCTCGTGCCGGGCCTGGTCGGGAAACTCGAGCGCGGCATCGACGTGCTCGACCTCGGCTGCGGCCGCGGCATCGCCCTCGCCGCGCTCGCGCGCCGGTTTCCGCGGAGCCGGTTCGTGGGCGTCGATTTTTCGGCGGAGGCCATCGCGTGGGCCCGCGAACAGGTCGAGCAGGATGGGCTGGGCAACCTGCGCTACGAGGTCCGGGATGCCGCGACCCTCGAGTACACCGCGGCGTTCGACTTCATCGCGACGTTC
This sequence comes from uncultured Opitutia bacterium, assembly GCA_937952235.1. Taxonomy (GTDB): domain Bacteria; phylum Verrucomicrobiota; class Verrucomicrobiia; order Opitutales; family Opitutaceae; genus ER46. The sequence goes on from CALFZM010000380.1 coordinate 4,246, forward strand.
GACGCGATCCACGACCAGGCCCGGCCCGACCTGGTGCTCGCCAACATCGCCCGCGCCCTGCGCCCGGGCGGCGTGTACCTGATGCAGGACATCCACGCCTCCTCGTCGCACGACGGCGACCGGGCGCATCCGGCCGGTGCGTTCCTCTACACGATATCGACGATGCACTGCATGACCGTGTCGCTGGCGGCCGGCGGCCTGGGGCTCGGGACCATGTGGGGTCGCGAGACGGCGCGGCGGATGCTCACCGCCGCCGGTTTTCGACACATCCGGATCGAGCGCCTCGCGCACGATTTTCAGAACGACTACTACATCGTGCAGGTCTAGAGCGCCTTAAGTAAAATCGTAGCCGACCAGGGCGAGATCCGAAACGCAAAGACACGAAGGAGAGCAAAGACTCGCGAAGGAAAACGTGGCGAAACTTCGCGTTCCTTTGCGACTTTGCGTTTAGGTCTGGGCCCCAGGCGGCGGGCGTCGCGACGGTTTACTCCATCATGCCGGAGGGAACGAATCGGTCGTCGCAGCCGTTCTCTCGGGGGCGCGGCTTCGTCAGTGCCGCGACTGCGACGGAGCGCAGGCCTCCGGAAACGGCGATGACTTTTTGAAACCAGGGAAGGTGCGGACGCCCGCGGCAAAGTGGCCCAGCCGCGGCACCTCGGAGGAAGTGAGGGTGGCCGGCTCAGGGAATCCCCGAACGGGCGAACGTTGACAGCACCGGGCGGGGGCTCTCGCCTGCCGGCTCCGTCAGCGCCTTCCTTCGCCCCCGGCGGAGGCATCCGCCGTACGGTCCGATCCCTCAAAACCCTGCTGCTGCCATCGTTCGCTGCGGAAGAAGGCGCGTCGCTGCGACGCCTGCCTCGGTCGCCGCGCCGAATTCCACCTCTCATGAAGGTCCTTTCCCGGGGCGCTCCCGGAGTTTTTTCCGCGCCGATGCGGGCCCCCTCGCGGCGGAAGCTCGCCGGACGGAGGTGGCTTTACCTGATCCCGCTGGGCATCGGCTTGCTCGCGGCGGGGACTCTTTTCCGTCTGGCCTGGGACCAGGAGCTGTGGGAGCGCGCGTCGCCCTGGTTGCCCTACGGCCAGTGGCCGGCTTACGGCGACCTGGCGGTCACGCTGCAGCATCTGGACGAGGCCGCCGCCGGTCTCGATCCGCTGAGCGATCCGGAATCCGAATACGCCTACCCCCGCGCGGTGCTCGCGCTGCATCACCTGGGCCTGCAGCACCTCTCGAGCAACTGGCTGGGTTTGCTGCAGAACCTGGCGGTCGTGGCCGGGGTGGTCCTGCTGCTCCGCCCCCGCACGCTGCCGGGCGCCGTCGCGTGCGGGCTGCTGTTCGTGGCCCCGCCGATGGTGCTGGGCTTCGAGCGCGCCAACCTCGACTTCCTGCTTTTCCTCCTCTGCGCCGCGGCGGGCATCGCGTGGGCCCGCGCCGCGTCGCCTCCGGCGCTGGTCCTGCCGCTGGCCGGCCTGCTGGCCGCGGCGGTGATGAAGCTGCATCCCGTGTTCGCGCTGGGCGCGGCCGTGCTGGTCGAGCGCGGCCGCCGGCGGCTGGTGTGGCTCGCCGGCCTCGCAGCGCTGCTGGCGTACTGGGCGGCGACGCATGCCGATTTCGCACTGATCGCACCGAAGCTGCCGGTGACCTCGTGGGGCTCGTGGGGCTGCCTGAGTTTCTTCGTCCGCCTGGAGCGGTTCCTGTCGGGCGATCGCGCGACCTACGTGTGGGCGGCCGACACGCCGTGGAACCTCGTCGCCGTGACGACCTACGCGCTGCTTGTCGCCGGCGCCTACCTGCTGGGCCGCCGCTGGGCCGGGGCCTTCGCCACCGCCGGCTTCGCGCCTCGCGACACGGCGCTTTACTGGATCGGGGCGGCGATCTGCTGCGGCTCGTTCGCCGGCGCCAACATCGCCTACCGCTGGATCTTCGTGCTGCTGACGCTGCCGCTGCTGCTCCACGCGGCGCGCCAGGCCGACCGGAGGGTGGCGCGCTGGGCCCGCCTGGCGCTCGTCGCCATCGCGGTGAGCCTGGCGATCCCGCTCAACGCGCACCGCAACGCGTTCCTTGTCGCGCAGCTCGCCAACTGGAGCTGCATCCTGCTCCTGATCGCCGGCGGCGCGGCGCTGCAGCGGACCGCGTTTCCCGCCGTGCGGGTGGCGCCCGGTGTCGACCGGCCAGTTCGGACGTGACCACCCGGTCGCTTCGCGCTGGAATCGTCTCCGCCGCCGCGCGCCCCATGCACCACCTCCTTCGCCGGTCTTCCCGCCTTTTCGCCGCGCTCCTGCTCCTCGCGCTGGCCCGCCTCGCCGCCGCCGAACTCCGCGTCGCCACCTGCCAGTTTCCCGTTTCCGCCGATGTCGGCGAGAACGCGACGTGGGTGCGCCGGCAGATGGAGGAGGCGAAGGCGCTCGGCGCGGAGATCGTGCATTTCCCCGAGACGGCGCTCTCCGGTTACGGCGGTGTCGATCATGCGAGCCTGGCGGGTTTCCCCTGGGACCGGCAGCGCGCGGAGATGCAGTCGATCCTCGCGCTGGCTCGGAAACTGCGCGTCTGGGTGGTGCTGGGCGCCAATCATCCGCTCTCCGACGGACACAAGCCGCACAATTCGCTCTACCTGATCGACCCCGAGGGCCGCGTCGTCGACCGCTACGACAAGCGCTTCTGCACGACGGGCGACCTGAAGCACTACTCGCCGGGCGATCATTTCGTGACGTTCGAGGTCAACGGCGTGCGCTGCGGGCTGCTCATCTGCTACGACATCCGCTTCCCCGAGCTCTATCGCGAGTACGCGAAGCTCGGCGTGCAGCTCATGTTCCACTCCTTCTACAACGCGCGGCAGAAGGAGGGCAGCATCCATCCGAAGATCATGCCGCCGACCGCGCAGGCGTACGCGGGCACGAACCACATGTACATTTCGCTCAACAACAGCAGCGCGCCCCGGAGCTGGGAGAGCCGGTTCATCACGCCGGACGGATTGATCGCCCGCGCCCTCGAGCTCGACCGACCGGGGGTGATGGTGAACGTGGTCGACACCGCGAAAAAGTTCTACGACGCCAGCGCGCCGTTCCGCGCCGGAGCATTGCAGGGCAAGCTCAACAGCGGCGACGTGGTCAGCGATCCGCGCTCGCGGGACCGGAAGAGCTACTGACGCGGAGGATCTCGGCGAGCGAGCCGCCAGCCCGGCTTGCGGGAGCGGTGGGCGGGGGCGGCACGCGAGTCCGGTGCTCCGGGAGCGGGCGCGAGGGCGGGCGAAGTCACTTCCGGGGCGCTTCGACGATCGACTTGAGCTGGGCGAGGCCGAGTTCGAACTGGTCTCCGATCATCCGATCCATGTTCATGAACAGGCACATGATCTTGCCCACATAGTTGTTCTGGCCGCGCATCTCCCAGGTCATGAGCGTCTGCGCGCCTTCGGGCTTGAAGGTGAAATCGACGGTGCTCACACCCTCCATCGGCTCCCTCCAGTCCATGCGCAGGCGCACGAGCTCGCCGGGTTTGGTCTCGATGATGGTGGCCGAGCCGGCGCCGACGTCGCGGTTGCCCTGCCAGCTGCACACGGAACCGACGCCGGTGGCAGGGCCCGCGAAGGTGGTCTTCACGTTGGGGTCGAGCTTCATCCACGGGTTCCAGACGAGAAACTTGCGGTGATCGTTGACCTGGTCGAAGAGGGCGGAAGGCGGCGCGGCGATGGCGAGGCTGCGTCGCACGGTGAACTCGCCGGGCTGGAACGCGGCGACGATGAGGATGAGCGCGACGATGAGCGCGAGGCCGAGGAGGATTTTCTTGAGCATGGGATGGGGGTTTGGGGGATCGGGGCAGAAAGGTTTCAGGCGTCGCCCGGGTGGGCGCGCACGTCCTCCAACACCGGGCTGAACGCCGCCACCGGGCGCACCTCGACGACGAGCCCGAGCGGGAGGCCCGGGCACTGGCGGGCGATGGTCGTGGCCTCGTCGAGGTCGGCGGCCGTGATAAACAGATAACCGCCCACCACTTCCTTGGCCTCCGCGTAGGGGCCGTCGGTCACGCGTTCGCCCCTGGCGCCGGAGACGACGCGTCCGCCGAGATCGAGGGGGTGGCCGTGCCGCAGGTTCCCCTGCGCGATCAGTTGCTGCACCCAGTCGTTCCATTGGCGGGCCAGCGCCGCTTTCTCCGCGGAGGAAAGGTGGGCGTGGGTGTCCGGTCCCGCATTGCGGAAGAGGAGCATGAAAGGCGAGGACGATGCGGGCATGCTGGGGAAAGAGGGGATATGAGGACAACGAACGTCGAGCCGGATTTCGGACCGCAAGTGCCGCCTTTTCTCCAGGATGCTCCGGCTGGCCTTCGCTGCGGCCGGGATTCCGAACCGTCCGGAACGAAGCTCGCGACGTCCGGGCGCGGCGGCAGATCGCGGCTCTCAGCCGGGGAACCGCCTACGGCTGCGCCCGCGCCTTCAGCTCCCCGTACATCTCGATCAGGTGATGCGCGATTTTCTCGGCAGCGTCTTTCTCGAGGTAGCTCGAGCGCGCGCGCCACGACTCGTAGCCGCCCAGCTCGTGCTGCCGCGCGGTGGGCATGTAACCGTGGTACCCATTCGCGAGCTCGATGGTGAAGGTCGCCGGAAACGGGCTCCGCGATTTCAGATCCAGGCCGGTCTCCGCGAACGTCTCCGCGGGAATGGCGCCGATCACCAGGTCGCCGATCCGCAGCGCCTGCAGGTACACCGGCACCATCGGCGCGAAGCCGCTGAGCAGGATCGCCTCGCGGGCGTAGACTTCCTCCGGCGTCTGCATGCGCGGGAAAGTCTTGGCGCGGGCGACGATGGCGCGGGCGCGCACGAGCTCGTCCGCGGTCGGCAGCCGCACGCCGAGTTCGATCCGGCGGTGGAGGACATCCAGCGACACGTGGTCGCGGAAGCGCACCGCCTCGTGCGCGCGCCGGACTTCCGCCGCCAGGGCGTCGGCGACGAGGTTGATCTGCTCGTACGGCGCCTGGCGTTCCCGCGGCGTGACGAACCGGGTGTTGTTCACGTCGCCGCTGGTGCCGTTCGACAGCGCGCCCACGAACGGCCGCTCCGTGCGTTTCGCGCCGAGCCGTTCGCCGATCTTCGTCGCGAACACGCCGAAGTAATCGGCCGAGATGTGGTGGGCCGGCACGCCGCCGACATAATGAAGCGAGTAATTCGCGAGCAGCGCGATCGGCTCGCCCGCCGGAGTCTGCACCGAGATGAAGTTCACCTCCGGGTCGACGGGCCCGGCGGGCTCCAGCAGCCCGGGATGGCCCGGGGTCGGGTTCATCTTCACCCGATCCTGGCCGCCGAAGGGATTCGGCATCGGGGTGCCGGGCTTCAGGTACCAACGGCGGTTGAAGAGCTGCTCGGGCAGGTGACCGCGGCCCCAGCCGATCCGCGCCGGCTCCAGGTTGTTTACGGCCCGCGCGATGCCGTCGGCGATCCGCTCCGCGAGGAACGCGTAGTAGACCGGGTCCTTGTCCGGAACCTGCGAATCGACGATCCGCTGCACCATCGTCTTCTGCTCCTCGGGATCGCGGTTTCCCTGGGGCCGGCCGATGGCATCGGGCGCGGAATGGGTGTGCGTCGACGAGATGAGGATGTGGTCGACCGGCAGCCCCGTGAGGGCGTGAGCCCGCTGCTTCGCCTGGTCGAACGCGGCCTGGTGGATGATGCAGCCGTCGACGATCGCGAACGCGAGCCGCGTGCGCCCGTCGTCCAGCACGAGGCAGCGCGCAAGCAGTTCGTCGTGCACATGGGTCGCCGGTCGGTCCGTGTTGATGAACGTGCCCAGGCGCGGGGTCACGTTGCTCGTGGCGGCGCCGGCACGAAACGTCCGCGGTCCGGTGGCGGCCGCAGCAGCCTGGCCCGGCAGCACGAGGATGAAGATGGCCAGGATCGCGAGAGACAGGCGCATGAGCGGGCGGCGGCGGGAAAAGGTGGAGGGCGCGCGAGCCTAGCGCTGCTCGCGCACGAAGGTGGCGTACGCGGCGTCGGCCTCCCGGCGCGCCTGCGCGAGCTGGGCGGCGGAGCGTTTCGGCGCCTCGGCCGGCGCGGCGGCGTCGCGGACGAGGAAGCGATACGTCACCTGCAGCGGCTCGTCGCGCTTGAGCTCGCGTTTGAAGAAGAAGCCGAAGCGTCCGTATTCGCGGGTCGAGAACTCCTCCACCGGATTTCCGGGCGCCGTCATCTGCTGCGCGCGGTACCAGCGGCCGTGCAGCGGAAAGAGGAACTCGCCCCATTGCAGGTCCCGGCTCACGACTGCGCCGGCATTTCCCTTTGCCGTCTTGGAATAGCCCTTGCCGGCGGTCGGCGCCGACGCGGGCGACCAGAGATACGACGTCTCATCGGCGCGCGCCACGACCTGCTGGTCAACCCGCAGATGGATTCCGGCATGCTGCACGTCGCCGCCGAGCGTGAGGTCGCGCGCAGGGTGCAGGCGAAAGGTGGCATCGACCTGCGCGGCGACGTCCGGTCCGGGCCGAGAGATGCGCAGCGTGCGCGTCTCGGTGAGGAGCAGGTTGTTTCCGGCGGGATCCCGGTTCGGCGCGCGCCACTCGACGCGGGCGACGATCGTCGCGGAGGTGGCGTCGGTCGCCACCCGTTCGATATCGACGACGCGCATCGTGGCCGGCGCCTCCTTTCCGGCCTTCCCGCTGCCGCCGAGGCCCCAGAGGCTCGTGGTGCCGAGATCGGAGGCGATCTTGGCCCAGCCGATGAACAGGCCGCGGTGATGGGGCTCGATGCCCACGGTCTGGCCGGACCGGTCGATGCCCGGGTTGGTGAGCCGGCGGCCGGCGGCGTCGTAAAGCGCAAGGTAGGGCACCACCTGCCCGTCGCCGTAGATGAACCGGGCGACCAGCCGGCCGTCCTCCGTCACGGAGACGTTTCGGCCCGGCAGGTCGTCGTTCGTGCCGGGCGTGGCCTTCCAGGTGGCGGCGCCCGCGCGAAGGCCGAGCGAGGCGAGCAGCAATGCGATCAGGAACGGGAAGCGGAGGAGGCGCATGAGGGGAGGAGCCGAGGCGTAGCAGCCGCGGCCACGGCCCGCAAGGGGCGGGCGCGTTTCCGCCGCCGCCGCGACGGGGCTCGAAAGTGCGACATCCCCGGGGTGGCGTTCCGCGCGCCGCCGGGGCCGCGCGCAACCGGGGCGCACTCAAGGCCAAGAACTGCGGAGGCGGCCAGGCCTGTGAGCGGGTACGCTGGACCCATGTCCTCCTTCCTCCCGCCGGCCGACCTTTCCGCCTGGGGCGCACCGCTGTTCCCGCGCGGTGCGGCCCTGCTCACGGACCCGCTGCTCAACAAGGGCACGGCGTTCACGGAGCGCGAGCGCGACGCGCTGGGACTGACGGGCCTGCTGCCGCCGCGGGTCTTCACCCTCGAGGAGCAGGTGCAGCGCAGCCTCGCGGCGGTGCGGCGCAAGCCCGACGCGCTCGAGAAATACATTTACCTCACGAATCTGCAGAACCGGAACGAAGTCCTCTTCTACCGCCTGGTGATGGACCACATCGAGGAGATGGTGCCGCTGATCTACACGCCCACCGTGGGTCAGGCATGCCTCGAGTATGGTGCGATCTACCGCCGCCCGCGGGGGCTGTTCCTCACCCTGCGCGAGCGCGGCCGGATCGCGGAGATCCTCCGGCACTGGTCGCGGGACAGCGTGCGGCTGATCGTGGTTACGGATGGCGAGCGCATCCTCGGGCTCGGCGACCTGGGCGCGCTGGGCATGGGCATCCCGGTCGGCAAGCTCTCGCTCTACACGGCGTGCGCGGGGGTGCATCCGTCGTACACGCTGCCGATCACGCTCGATGTCGGCACGGACAATCCGGCGCTGCTCGACGGCCCCGTCTACATCGGGCTGCGCCAGCGGCGCACGCGCGGCGCGGAGTACGACGCGTTCCTCGCGGAGTTCGTCGAGGCGGTCGCCACCGTGTTTCCGCAGGCCCTGCTGCAATGGGAGGATTTCGGCAACGGCAACGCGTTCCGCCTGCTCGCGCAGTACCGCTCCCGGCTGCCGAGCTTCAACGACGACATCCAGGGCACCGCCGCGGTCGCGCTCGCCGGCGTGCTGGCCGCGTTGCGGCTCACCGGCGGGACGCTCGGGGACCAGCGGCTGCTCTTCCTCGGGGCGGGCGAGGCGGGGACCGGGATTGCCGACCTGTATGTCGCCGCGGCGTGTGCCGACGGGATGTCCGAGGCCGAGGCCCGGGCGCGCTGCTGGTTCGTCGACTCCAAGGGTCTCGTGGTGCGCTCCCGGCTTGCCGACCTTGCGCACCACAAGCGACCCTATGCGCACGAGCATCCGTTCATTGCCACGCTGGCCGAGGCGGTGGGGACGTTGCGCCCCACGGCGCTCATCGGCGTGTCGGGAATGCCGGCGACGTTCACGGCCGACATTGTCGGGCAGATGGCGGCGCTCAACCCGCGGCCCGTCGTTTTCGCCCTGTCGAATCCCACCTCGAAGGCCGAGTGCACGGCCGAGCAGGCTTACGCGTGGTCCGACGGCCGCGCCATCTTCGCCAGCGGCAGCCCGTTTCCCGCGGTCGCTTTCAAAGGCCGGCAGCACGTGCCGGGACAGGGCAACAACATCTACATCTTCCCGGGCGTGGGCCTGGGTGCGCTCGCGAGCGGGGCGCGCGAGGTGACCGACGCGATGTTCCTGGCGGCGGCACGCACGCTGGCGCAGCTCGTCGAGCCCGCCGATCTCGCGGTCGGGCGCGTGTATCCCGCCCTGACGAAGATCCGCGAGGTCTCGCTGCGCATCGCCGCGGCTGTCGCGGCCGAGGCGCACGCGACCGGCCTCGCCCGCGTCGCCCGTCCCGCCGACCTCGCGGCCGACATCCGTGCGCGCATGTTCGAGCCGGTGTATCGCGACATGGCGTAGGCGCCCCTGCGGGCAACCTTCAGCCGGAACGCTGCCGTTGCGGTGGAGCCGGCTGACGTGCGACGGATCGGTTCGCAGCGGCTTGAAGACAAGCCGCTCCACCTTTCGGTACGGCCGCCTTCATGGCTGCCTTGGAGTCCAACGGCATGCGTCCGGCCCAGGCGTTCGCCTTGGGTCGCAGCCGGGATCCGGCCCCAGGGGCCACGTCGCGCCGCCTCCCGCGCGCGACCGCCGGCGCGAAGGCTCACTCCTGCGCCGCGCCCGTCCGCCGCAGCCGCTCGCGGTACTTCTCGTAGAGCTGGGTATGGCGGCTGCGCAGGTCGAGGGCGGCGCCGTCGATGTAGGCGCGGTGCACGCGCGTCGTGATCTCCAGCGGATCGCCGTCGGTGACGATCAACGTCGCGCGCTTGCCGGGCTCGATGGAGCCGAGCTCCGCGCCGACGCCGAGCAGCTCGGCGGCGCTGAGCGTCACCGCGCGCAGCGCGACGTCGCGGGGCAGGCCGTGCGCGGCGGCGCGGGCGGCGTGCACGGGGAGGTTGCGCTCGTGGCCGAGGTCGCCGGGGCCGAGGCCGGCGATGCAAAACGCGACGCCCGCGGCATGCAGCCGCGCCGGGTTGGCGTAGGCCGCCTCGAAGTCGTCGTCGCGCCTTCCCGGCAGCCGCTCGACGCCGCTCACGATCACCGGCACGCCGGCCGCCTTCAGTTCGGCGGCGGCGCGCCAGGCATCGAGTCCGCCCACGATCGTGATGGCCACGCGCTGCCGCCGGGCGAAATCCAGCGCCGCGCGGATCTCCTTCAGCTCATCGGCGTGGATGAATACCCGCAGCTCGCCCCGCAGCACCGGCTCCATCGCCTCCCAGCGCAGGTCGGTGTCGGGTGGCCGCCCGCCGCCCGCCTTGGCCTGGGCGTACGCGCGCGCGCCGGCGAAGGCGTCGTCGAACTGCCGCAACTGCGCATCCAGATTGCGCTGGGCGGCCGCGGCCGCCGTGCCCGAGGGCAGCCGCATCGCGGGCCAGTGCAGGTGCATCGCGACCGCGGGCCTCAGCGTGAGGTCCTCCCAAGTCCACCCGTCGAGCCGGATGAGTGTCGACGTGCCGGCGATGAGGTTGGCCCGGCTGCCGGAGGACGCCCGCGCCGCGGGAGCGACCAGCGCCGTGAGAATGCCGTTGGCGCGCGTGACGGGCAGGTGCTCGCTGTCGGGGTTCAGGGCGGTCTGGGTGCGGGCGTTGGGATTGAGCGGGCCGATCTCGGCCACGTCGTTCGTGGCCCGCGCGCTGCCGATCTCGACCAGGCCGAGCTGGGTGTGCGCGGCGATCAGTCCCGGGTACACGCTGCGACCGCGCACGTCTACGATCTCGGCCCCGGCCGGCGCCGCGAGCCCCGGGCCGACCTGGGCGATGCGGCCGCCGACGAGGAGCACGTCGGCAGCCTCGAGGACCGCGCCGTTCACGGGTACGACGCGGCCGCCGGCGAGCAGCACGGCCCCGGGCGGGCGGGCCGCGGGCACGATGCCGGGCGATGCGCCGGCGAGCGGTGCGAGACGGGCGCAGCAGAGGGTGACGAGGACCAGGCGAAGGAGGGCGCGCGGGCTCATGGGCGTTCGAGGTGTTTGCAGGAGTGGCCGGTGCCGTCGTGGTACAGGGTGTGCGCGCCGTCGGCGTGGGCGGCGGCGAGCTGGGCGAGGACCTGGAGCACGCTTGGACGGGCAGGCTCGTCGCCGGCGTTGTCGCCGCTCCCGGCGGCCGCGCCGAGCGCCCGCTGGCGCTCCGGCAGGATGCGCTGGATCAGGGCGGCGCGGGTGGCGGTCGTCTCGGCCCGCAGGCGGGCGTCCTCGCCGGTGTCGAAGTAGCGGCGGCCGTCGATCCACGTCTGCTCGACGCGGGCGTATCCGGACAGCGGCGACGCGGTCCATACGACGAAGTCGGCGTCCTTGCCGGGTTCGAGCGAGCCGACGCGGTCGTCGATGCGAAGCTGTTTCGCGGGATTGAGGGTGACGAACTTCAGCGCCTCGGCGGGGGGCACGCCGCCATACTTCACCGCCTTGGCCGCCTCGGTATTGAGGTGGCGCGCGAGCTCACGGTCGTCGGAGTTGAACGACACCACCACGCCCGCCTGGTGCATGAGGGCGCCGGCGTACGGGATCGCGTCGATCACCTCGTGCTTGTAGGCCCACCAGTCGGAGAACGCCGAGGCGCCCGCGCCGAGCCGCGCGATCTCGGGTCCGACCTTGTAGCCCTCGAGGATGTGCTGGAACGTCGCGACCGGCAGCCTGAGCTGCTCCGCGAGCCGGATGAAGGCGAGCACCTCGTCCTGGCGGTACGAATGGATGTGGATCAGCCGTTCGCCGCGCAGGATCTCCAGCCCGGCCTCGAGCCGCAGGTCGCGACGGGGTGGCAGCGGGCTGCGGCCGGCGCGGAACTCCGCCCAGTCGCGTTCGTAGTCGCGGGCGCGGGTGAACGTATCCAGCATGATCTCACGCACGCCCATCCGGCTCACCGGGTAGCGGGTGACGGGCGTGGTGAAGCTCTTGCGGGTGACATTCTCGCCCAGCGCGAACTTCACGCCCGGCGGCGCGCCGCGGAACTTGAGCCCGGCGGCATCCTCGCCCCAGCGCAGCTTGATCACCTGGTTCTGCCCGCCCATCGCGTTGGCCGAGCCGTGCAGGATGTTGGCCGTGGTGAGGCCGCCGGCGAGCTGCCGGTAGAGCACGATGTCCGTCGGGTCGAGGGCGTCGCCGACCCGGACCTCGATCGTCACGGAGTGCGAGCCTTCGTTGACGCCGCGGGTGAGGCCCGCGTGGGTGTGGCAGTCGATCAGCCCGGGCGACACATGCCGGCCGGTGCCGTCGATCACCAGCGCGCCGGCGGGAGTGGCGAGATTGCGCCCGACCTCGGCGATGCGGCCCTGGCGGACGAGCAGGTCAGCGCCTTCAAGGATGCCGGCGGGGCCGCTGGTCCAGATCGTCGCGTTGCGCACCAGCATGTGCTCCGGCGCCGGCGGCGGCGTGCGGCGGCCGTAGGCGCCCGCCGGATACACGTCCGCCCGCGCGACGGGCGGGGGGAGGGGTTTCGGCGCGGTGCGGTTCGCCGGGGCCGCGGCGGTCCGCTCCGCGCGCCAGCGCAGCGGGGTGCCGTCGGGGAGTTCGCCGGAGCCGTCGAGCGCGCCGGCGTCCGGGTGCGCGGTGAGCCGCACCGTACCCTCCGCCAGCCCAAACCAGCGGCCGGGGGCGAGCAGGGTGAAGCGGGTGCCGTCGGTCCGCACGGTGGCGTCGACGCTGCCGGCCGTCGCCTTCAGCCGCGCCGGCGTGCGGCCGGTGACCTTGATCTCCGCCGGCGCCGCCGCCGGGGCGCCGCTCCAGGCGATCCGCCAGGTGCCGCGGGCGTCGAACCGGCGCCAGGCGTCGAGTTCGAAGGGTTCCCCGTCGACGAACACCAGCAGGACCTCCGCCTCCTCGTCCGCGAAGAGGTCGCCGCTGGCCACGACCACGCTGCCGGCGCGGCCCGGCGCGAGCATGCCGTGGGTGGCGCCGAGTCCGAGCACGTCGGCCGGCACGGTCGTGAGCGCGGCGAGCGCCCGGTCGGCGGCGAGGCCGTGCTGGACCGCCTTGCGCACGCGCGGCCAGAATTCGTTCTCCGGCCGGCGCAGCCCGGCGCTGGTGAGCGCGCCCGCGGCGCCGGTGGCAGCGACCCGGCCCGCATTGCCGGGCGCCAGCTCCCAGTGTTCGAGCCGGTCGAGCGGCAGGTCCAGGGCGTGGTCGGGATCCTCGACGGCGGGCGCCTCGGGAAACGCCAGGGGCACGATCACCGGCACGCCGGCCGGCAGTGTCCGCAGGGTGCGGTAATCGTAGCCGCTGCCCCGCAGCACCAGCTTGAGGTTGAATTCCGCGGCCAGTGCGGCCGCGCGGGCGGTGTCGAGTTCATCCTCGAGCGCGATGAACACCTGTTGCTCGCCCCTCACGACCGGACCGAGCGCGGCGAGCGCGTCGTTCGCTTCGGGGCGGGCCAGGCCGGCACCGCCCGCCTCCCGGTAGCGCGCGTGCGCATCGCCGTACCACCGCGCGTCCAGCAGGGTCTGCCGGAGCAGGGCGATCACGCCCATCAGCGAGACCGGATATCCGCCGCCGGAGCCGACCAGCTCGAACGCCAGCGGCTGGGTCACGCCATCGCGCAGCACGTCCCGGTTGAACGAGCCGCGGCCGAGGCTGACGAGGGCGGACTGCCCGCGCACGATCCCCCGGGCCGGCGTGATGTGCGCGGCGGTGAAGCCGAGCTTGCGCAGGGCGTCGGCGCCCCGCGCGTCCGGGGTGAGCACGCGGCTCGCGCGCCGTTCCGGCTGAACCCGCGGGTGCCAGGAACGCGCGCCGCCGGACGATTCCGCGGCGACGGCGGGCGCGGGCGGCGGCGCCTCGGCGCCCTCGGCGGGCGCGGCCGGTGCCGCGGAGGGTTTCCACCCGGCGGGCAGGAAAAGGGTCGATTCGCTCTCGATGAAACCGGCATACACCGTGCGGCCCCGCACGTCCCAGACGCGCGCTTCCGCCGGCGCGGCCAGGCCCGCGCCGACGGCCGCGACCAGGCCGTCGCGCAGGACCAGCGTGCCGTTCTCGATCACCTGCCCGGGCGCGGTGACGACGCGGGCACCGACGAGCGCATGGAGCCGGGGGCTCGCATCGCGGAGCCCTTCGACGGGCGCGGTGGCGGCGGCGGCAAACGCGGCCACGGGCAGGGCGGCGAGCAGGGAGACACCGCGCCGGAGACCAGGGAGGGAGTGCATGGACGGGGAGTTCCATGCGCATAACGCGTTTTCCCGCCAACGCGAGGCCGCGCGCGGCGCGAGGGGCGAAATCCTTGGCACCCTCACCGGCGGAAAAGCGGGGCGGCGCATTGCGGGAGCGCGCAGCTCCCGGCGGCGGTGGCGTTGCTACGGTTCCAGCCGGATCCACCGGCCGGACTCGCGGGCGAACGCCTCCGCGCCCTCGAAGGCGACGAGATGGATCCAGCCGTGGTCGAAGAGCTCGCGCACATGCGCCTGTCCTGCCAGCGCGCGGTCGAGCTGCGGGCGCGCGGCATCGATGTACACCGTGAGCCGGCGCGGCTCGTGCACGAAGCGGTCGCCGTCGTGCAGGGATTGGAGGGGCAGGCCGGTCTTCAGGTCGCCGCCGTTGCCTTCGCACGCGCCCACGCCGCCGCACACGTGGTGCAGGGCCTTGTTGCCGGCGCCCCGCAGGTCGGGATCGAGGCGGGAGGCGTAGTATTGCAGGTTGATCCAGCTCGCGACCACGACGGGCCCGGCGAGGAGCTGGGCGAGTCCGGTCCCGTCGGGATCCGCCGCCGGGTCGTAGTCGTGCAGGAACGCCCGTCCCCGCAGGTCGAAGGCGGCGGAGCGGTGGCGCGGCGCCGCGATGAAGGCGGCATTGTTCGCGAGGCCCCATTCGGGCCGGACCTCCGCGATGTCCTCCGCGCGGGCCCGCAATGCCGCGGCGAGCGCGTCGTCGTCGGCCGCGGCCACGCCCAGCGCCGGAGCGCGTTCGCGCCGGGTGGCGGCGGCAGCGTGTTGGACCGCCGATTGCAGTCGCGCGAACTCGGACGCATGGCTGGCGGGAACGCCCTCCGGATCGAACCACGTGACGTCATCCGTGGAGGTCTCGTGCAGCCCGGCCACGAACACGGTGTCCGCCGGCACGACGAGTCCGACCTGCGCCAGGCGTGCGCGGACGTCCGGGCGGTTGAGCGTCGCGACCGCGAGGCGCGCGTTGACGTCGCCCGCGTGGCCGCCGCAGGCGCCGCAGGCCAGCGAGGCGGCGTGGGGGTTGTTGGCGCTGCGGCTCCCGTGGCCGCAGATCAGCACGAGCCGCGCGAGCGGACCGGAGGAGAGCAGCGGTTGCAGGATGCCGGCGGCGAGGCGGACAAGCTGGTCCAGGTCTGCCGCGAGCCGCGGCGCGACGCGCCGGCACGCCCGGTCGCTCCGCTCGGGCCGGCGCAGGGTGGCGCCGAACGCGAGCCCGGCGAGCTCGACGAAGGCGAAGCACGATGCGGCCGAATTCTGGAGCGCCTGCCAGGCACGGGCGGCGGCCGGGCGCCGGCGGGTGCGAGCCGGCGCGGCATCCGGTGTCTCGGAGGGGAACGCCGGCGCGAGAAGCACCGGGAAGCGCGCCGAGGGTTCGCCGCCCGCCTCCGGCACGTGGCCGACGGGGAAGCCGAAGAATCCGGCCAGCCCGTGGGTGCGACCTCCCGGCGCCGCTTTCTCCAGGTGGCGGCGGATCACCTCCGAACGCACGTCGATGCAGAAGACGGCGTCGAAGTCCGGACGCGCGGAAGGCCCGGGCGGCCGGGCCCACGCGAGGGAGAACGCGAGGCGGCGCTGGTAATTGCGTTCGTAAGCCCGTTGCCAGCGCACCAGGGCGTCGAGCCCGCGTGCGTCCACCGCCGGCGCCCGGAGCGATCGCCAGCTGGCACGGAATTGCGCGTCGGCCTGGAACGCGCGAAACAGCGCCGCATCGTAGGCGAGACGGATTGCGAGGAGGTCGCCCAGGTGGCGGCCCTGCCGGCCGCGCAACGTCTCCTCGTGATCGAGGTGGCGGGCGTAACCGGCCCAGCCGGAGATCGTGGCGAGCTGCCGCCAGAGGAAATCCCCGAGATCCACCGGCACGGGCGCGAGCACCTCGAGGCACCGTGCCACGGCGTCCGGCGCGGTGGCGGGCAGCGCGCGGACGAAGCCGCGGAACCCGGCGAGGCCAAACGCCTCCGGGTTGCCGTCGTGGGCAGCCGCTTCGCGCCAGGCGGCGTACAGGTCGAGGTCGCGCCAGGGCGAGCGCCAGACGGCCTGGTTTTGATCGAAGTGGACCGCGCACCACTTGGACACCTCGTCGACGACGAACGCGCTCCAGTGCGCCTGCGGCCGCTCGGCGTCGAGCAGGTCCGCGACGGTCGCGAGCGGCGCGACCGCGCGCGTGGCGTCCGGGTGCTCGAGCGCCGCCACCAGCGACTCCGGATCCCAGTCCGCCCCGGCCACCGCCGCGAGGTCGGCGCGCGTGATCTCGCCGCGACGGAACGCGGCGAGGTAGTCGGCGGGCGCCTGGACCGGCGCGGTGCCGGTGACCTGCAGCAACCGGGCCGCCGCGGCCGTAAACGTCAGGTCGGCGAGACCGACGAACGGGTTGACCGCCACGAAGCGATCGAGCGGCCAGAGCGGCGGGATGCGGGACAGGACGTCCGCCAGCGCCGGAGCGAGAGCCGGGGCGGCGGCAGGAGCGGGATCGACCGTAGGGGACATGGCGGGAAAAGGGGGGAGGAGAAGAGCGGATTCGGGTGAGGAGGTCGTCAACCGGCAGCGCGCGGCCAGAGCCGGCCGAGCAGGCGGTTCGCCGCCGTGCCGATGTAGAAGCCGTTCAACGCATGCACGTACAGGCGGCGCCCCACGGGCTGCCGCCGGGCGTGCCACAGCAGCGCCTGGAACGCGAAGAGCGCGCCGAAGATCGCGGCGACCGTCGCGACCACCGCCGGAGGGGCCTCCGGCCGGGGCAGGGCTTGGAACCAGCCGAGGGCGGCCGCATGCAGCCCGAGCCCGCCGAGCGCGAAACCGGCGGCCGCGGCGGCGCCGGCGACCGCGGTGCGCCACCCGCGGTCCGAGGCCCAGGCGCGGGCAATCCCGTAGGCCGCCGCCAGGGCGGGAATCAGGGCAAGGACGACCGGAGGCGCGGAGGCCTCCGGAAGCAGCGCCGACCACAGCGTCGCCGCCCCGGCGACCGCGAGCCCGCCCGCGAGCAGGCCGAGCCCGAGGGCGGGGACGGGCAGGCGCAACGCCGCGCGGGGCGGGCGGCCGACCGTGCTGCCGGCGTGAAGGAACGCGTGGGCCTTGTAGAGCGAGTGCGCCGCGAGATGGAGGAGCGCCAGCGGGAACGCGCCGAGGCCGCACTGCAGCAGCATGAAGCCCATCTGCGCCACGGTGGAATAGGCCAGTGCGCGCTTCACGCCCGGCTGGGCGAGCATGACGATCGCGCCGAACGCGGCGGTGAGGGCGCCGACGAGCGCCAGCAGCGCGAGCGCGGCGGGCGCGTGGACGAGCAGCGGGCTCAGCCGCACGAGCAGGAACCCGCCGGCGTTGACGATCCCGGCGTGCATGAAGGCGGAGACCGGCGTGGGAGTCTCCATCGTGTCGGGCAGCCAGCTATGGAAGGGAAACTGGGCCGACTTCAGCGCCGCGCCCGCGACCAGCAGCAGACCCGCGGCCGGCAGCGGCCCGGTGTCGCCCGCCGCCGCCGCGAAGAGGGCGGTGAGTTCTCCCGTGCCATAGTGGCGGGCGAGCAGCACGAAACCCGCCGCGATGCAGCCGTCCGCCAGCCGGCTCACGACGAACTTCTTCCGCGCGGCGAAGACCGCGCCGGGCCGTTCGGGGTGGTGGAGCAGCAGCCGGTGCAGGCACAGGCTGGTCGCGATCCATGCGAGCGCGATGAGCGCGAGACTTCCCGCCAGGGCGAGGGTGAGGACGCACGCCAGCGTGAGGCTCAGCCAGGAAAGGAAGGCCGCCTGCCGGGGGTCGCCGGCCAGGCAGGTGCGGGCGTAGCGGAGCACGTGCAGCCCGAGGTACCCGATGAGGCCGGCGACCACCGTCCCGACCAGGTCGAGGCGCAAGCCGACGAACCATTCCGCCCGCCCGCCCGGCGCGAAACCGGCGCCGACCGGTCCGAGCCGCGGGAGACCGGTCGCGGCGGCGAGGAGCAGGACCAGCGCGCCTCCCGCCGCGGCGGTGGTGAGCCGGCCCGCGGTCCGAGCGGAGCAGCCCCGGGCGAGCAGGCCCGCCAGCAGCGGCAGCAGCGGGATCCCGGCGGTCAGCAGGGCGGTGGCGAGGTGCATCGACCCGAGCGTAGCGGCCGGCGGCGTTTTAGGCCACTACAGGCTTTAAACCGCGAGCGTAAGTTTTATTTAACCCGGCGTGGCCTTCCTGAATTACCATCACCTGCGCTATTTTCGCGCCATCGCGCGCGAGCGCAGCCTGGCCCGCGCGGCGGAGAAGCTGAACCTCTCCGCCCCGGCGCTAAGCATCCAATTGAAGCAGCTCGAGGCGAGCCTCGGGCACGCGCTGCTGGAACGGCGGCGCGACGGGCTGGTGCTGACCGAGGCGGGACGGGTGGCGCTCGACTACGCGGAGACGATCGGGCGCGCGGGCGAGGAGCTCGTGGCGGTGATGCAGCACCGGCCGCGCGGCGGCCGGCAGGTGCTGCGCGCGGGCGCGGTGGCGACGCTGTCGCGGAACTTCCTGCTCGAGTTCCTGCGGCCGGCGCTGCACCGGCGCGACACCGAGGTGGTGGTGCGGTCGGGCGGGCTGCGCGAGCTGCTCGTGCTGCTGCACTCGCACCAGGTCGACCTCGTGCTCTCCAGCCAGCCGGCGCGGCGCGACGCGGAGACGCCGTGGCACAGCCACCTCCTCGCGGAGCAGCCCGCCAGCCTGGTCGGGGTGCCGGCCTGGAAACGCCGGCGGCTGCGGTTTCCGGAAGGGTTCGCGGACGTGCCGGTGATCCTGCCCAGCCTGGACAGCAACACCCGCGCAGGCTTCGACCGGCTGGTGGCGGCGGCCGGGGTGCGGCCGCGGGTGATCGCCGAGGTGGACGACATGGCGACGCTGCGCCTGCTGGCGCGCGAGGGCGAGGGGCTGGCGCTGGTGCCGCCGGTGGTGGTGCGCGACGAGATCGAGAGCGGCGTGCTGGTGGAAACCCACCGCCTGCCGCAGCTGCGCGAGACCTTCTACGCCATCACGCCGAGCCGGCGGTTCCCGAACCCGCTCGTCGCGGAGCTGGTGGGACGCATGGCCGGACGCGATCCGGGGCGGCCGGGGCACCCGGCCTCCCGCCGGACCGGTTCCGGGCCGGCGAAGCCTTGACGCGGCCCGGCCGGTGCGGGGACGTTCCCCCCATGCAACGCCGCGCCTTCGTCACCCTCGCCGCCACCGCGCTCGCCGGGTCCGCGCTGCCCGCCACGCGGGGCGCCGTCACCGCCGGCGGCCCGCACCTCGCCACCAACACGTATCCCTGGGGCACCTTCGCCCGGCGCGATGGCCGGACCTTCGAGCCGGTCAGCGAGGCGGGGCTGGCCGAGATCGCGTCGGCGGGATTGGTGGGATACGAGCCGGCGTTGTCGCCCGCCGCGCCGTTCGACGGCCTCGCCGCCTGGCTCCGGCAGCACCGGCTCGAGATGCGCTCGATCTACGTCAACAGCGTGCTGCATGACCCGGCGCAGGCGGACCAAAGCATCGCCGCCGTGCTCGCGATCGCGCGGCGCGCCGCCGCGCTCGGGACGAAGATCGTGGTGACGAATCCCGCGCCGCTGCGGGGCGCCGGGACGGACGGCAAGACCGACGCCCAATTGCGCGACCAGGCGCGCGCCCTCGACCGTCTCGGCGCGGAGCTGCGCCAGCTTGGCCTGTCGCTCGCGTACCACAACCACGACGTCGAGCTGCGGCACGGGGCGCGCGAATTCCACCACATGCTCTCCGCGACCGACCCGCGGCACGTGCGGTTCTGTCTCGACGCACACTGGGTGTTCCGCGGCTGCGGCAATTCCCAAGTGGCGCTGTTCGACGCGGTCGAACGGTACGGCGAGCGCATCGTCGAGCTGCACCTCCGGCAGTCGCGGGGCGGTGCGTGGACGGAGGTGTTCACCGCGGAGGGCGACATCGACTATGCGCGGCTGGCCGGCTGGCTGGCGGGAAAGCGGCTGAAGCCGCATCTCGTGCTCGAGCAGGCGGTCGAATCGGGATCTCCCCGGACGCTCGACGGGGTCGCGGCCCACCGGCTCAGCCTGGCCAATGCCCGCCAGGTCTTCGCGGCGCTCGGGTGAACGAGCGGGCCGCGGCCCCGGACTCCCCGGAACCGTGCCGCCGGCCTGCTAGATCAGATCACCGCGGAAAATGGCCGTGCGGAAAACGGCCGCGCTGCGAGGTGGAGCAGCTTGTCCTCAAGCTGCTACGGACGGGCCCGTCGAACGTCAGCCGCCTGGGGACAGGCGGCTCCACCCTGCGGAATCGGTGGCTCAGAGCCGCTTCACCTTGAAGCTGCGGAAGCCCACCGGATCGTTGTGGCCGGCGAAGCCGAGGTGGCCGGAGGTGCGCTTGAGGCCGCCGGGCAGCACCTTCGGGTCGTAGACGCTGAGGTCGAGCTTGTCGGTGTCGACATCGAGGATCTTGGTGCCGTTGAGGGTGACGGTGATGCGGTTGCCGCGCACCTCGATCTCTTCGTAATTACAGGTGCCGACGGGCCGCAGGTAGCCGTGCTTCGCGCCGACGAGGTTGTACAAGGAGCCGTGATACTGGGTCGGCTTGAGCGGATTCTTGGCCTTGGCGTTGTAGCCGTCGCTGTCGATGACCTGGAGCTCGAAGCCGTCCTGCGCGGGCCGGCCGCCGGCCGGGGTGCGCAGGGCGATGCCGTTGTTGCCGGCCGGAGGCAGGATGAACTCGGTGCGGATGATCACATCGCCGTACTCTTCCTTCGTGAGCAGGTTGCCGCCCTTGCCCGGCTTGCAGTAGATGGCGCCGTTGCGGACTTCGTAATTGTCGGTCGCGCCCGTCCAGTTGGACAGGTCGCGGCCGTTGACGAGCTCGACGAAGCCTTCGGCATCGCGGGCCGCGAGTTCGCGGGTGGCCTCCTCAGGCGGAATCTCGCGGATATAGACGTTGCGCCAGCGGATCTCGCTGCCGTGGGTCTGGAGCTGGATCGGGCCCTTGGCGAACGCAGGATCGCGCATGTACCCGTTGGGCAGCTTCTCCGGCGCCTTCTTTTTCTTCGGGTCGGCCTTGCCGTAAGCCAGGTAACCGGCGCGCTGGTTGGCGAAGAAGTTCTCGAGCACGGCGTGGTCGACGACCTTCTCGCCGTTGAAGATCACCGTGACGCGTTCGCCGATCATCCGGATCTTGAAACTGTTCCACTCGCCGAAAGGCCGGTCCATCTTCTTGGCGGGGTCCTTGCCGGGGGCGCCCTTGCTGTTGTTCCAGAGCCCGCCGGAGCCCTTGTCCTGCCCGAGGCCGCGCGGATCGCCCTTGGTGGTGTCCCAGATCTGGATCTGGGGAATGCCGCGCAGGTAGATGCCGCTGTCGCCGTCGGGCAGCGCCTTGTATTCCACCCACAGCTCGAAGTCGCCGTAGTCCTTGTCGGAGGTCAGGTACAGCCCCTTGCCATCGTTGACCAGTTCGCCGTTCTGCACGCTCCAGTGGGCCAGGATGTGATCGGGACCCTGCTTGCCGACGGGCAGCCCGCCGTGGACCGACTTCCGTTTGTACTCGGCGCGCTCCTCGGGCGTCATCTTCCAGAGTTCGGTCGGGTCCTTCGTGCCCCACCCGTACCAGCCGGAGAGGTCCTTGCCGTTGAAGAGGGCGGTGAAGCCCGGAGGCGGCGTGTTGGTCGCGGCGGCGGCCGTCAGCGCGGAGCCGAGCGAGGCGGCGAACGCCGCGCAGAGCAGTTTCAGCGAGAGGGGAAGACGCATAGGTTCAGGGGGTGGGGAAATTGGCGTCCGGTTTGGGTTTCCTTGTCAAGGGAGGTAACCGGACGGTCCATGGCACCTTTGGGCGGCGGAGTGGGCGGGGGCGCGGCGGGCTTCAGAACCGCACGCTGCGACCCAGCCGCAGCGCCAGCCCGTCGTAGCCGGCGTTGCGCCGGAAGAGACCGGCGTTGGAAAAGTGCGGCCACACGATCGCGGCGCTCCACTCGTTAGACGCGTCGCGCGTCCGCCAGCTCCACTCGAGCCCGGTCACGAGCAGCAGGTTGAAGCGTGTGCCGTCGGCAGGAAAGCGGCGGGTGGCGTAGTGGACTCCGAACTCGATGAGCGCCCGTGGCACGGCGGGGCCGGCGGACGCCGGCGGGTGCCAGCGGAACTGCCGCGCCGCGCCGAACAGGGCGGCGTGGCCGCCGGGGTTCTTGAAGACACCGGTCGCCGCATCGTAGCTGTCGCGCACGCGCGCGTAGCCGGTGCTCAGCGTCCAGCGTGCCTCGCTGGCGCGGAGCAGGCGGGAAAGCGGGTCGCGGCGGCTGGGCAGCGCGACCGTGAGGCGGTACGGCCAGCCGTCGTCGCCGAAGTCATGGACGGGCGCGTCGACCTGGACCCAGCCGGTGGCGGACGGCGGGGTGCTGCCGTCACCGGCCGCGGCGCTGGCGCCGGCCGCAGGGCCGAACAGGGCTGCGAGCACGAGCGGAAGAACGACGAGGCGGCGCATGCAGGCGGCAGACAGTTGGCGCCCGCCGCGCGGGCGCAAGCGGGCGGGAGAGATCCCGCGCGGTTCAAGGCGGCGGCCCGATGGAGTCGCCGGCGATGAACTCGGGTACGAGCAGGCGCGGGCGCCCGCGCCGCAAGCGTTCGCTGGAGCGCAACGTCGCCGCGAGGGCGGAGAAGAGGTGTTTCGCCTGGGCCTGGGCGCAGCTTCCGTAGCGCGCGGGCCGCACCGGCAGGTGGCGCAGGCAGACGTCGTCGTCGCGACACAGCAGCGACAGATCGCGCGGCACGCGCAGGCCGCGGTCGGCCAGCACGGCCGCGACCGTCAGGTAATGGTGGGGGTTGACCACGAACAAGGCGGAGGGCGGCGCCGGAGCACGCAGCAGTCGCGCGAGGAGCTGCTCGAGGTCGGCCACTTCGCCACCATGGCGGCAGACCACGCCGCTCGCGCCCGCCCCGAAGACCTTCACGCCTTCGAGAAACCCGGCCTCCGTGCGCTGGAGGCCGGCCCAGTCGGCGCGCTCGAGCAGGAGCGCGAGGCGGCGGTGGCCCTGCCGGAGCAGATGCGTGGCGCCGTGGCGGGCGGTGGCCGCCATGTCGACGTCGACGGAGGGCAGCGTGATGCCTTCGTGGGCGGTGCCCGAAACCACCGCCGGGAGCCCCTGACTCTGGAACCACGCCTGGCACGCCCGGCTGGCGGAGGCGAGGATCCAGGCGTCGCAGGAAGCCTGCGCGATGAGGCGGTGGAGGGCCGTGGCCGAGCGGGGGGAGCGGTAACGCGTGCCGACGTGGGTCTCGAGCCGGTAGCCGTTCTGGTGCAACAGGCCGCGCAGCATCTCCACGACGGCGGCGCCGGGTTTCATCTCGTCGAGCGGTTTCGGCAGCAGCAGCCCGACGGTGCCTTGCGAGGAGCGGGGCGCCTCCGCGCGCACCCGGGCAAGGATGCGCGTGGGTGCGCCCTGGGCGGTGCGGATCAGACGCCGCGCCTGCAGGATCGCCGCGGCGCCGCGGATCGTCCGCCGGCTCACCTCCATGCGGGCCGCAAGCTGCCGTTCGCCGGGCAGGATCTCGCGGAGGGCGCCGCGCCGGATCTCCTCCTCCAACGCGCGCGCCACCTGCTGGACGAGCGTCGCGTAGCGGGTCGAACTGGTGAACATCGCCCGGCTGTAACCCGGGGCGCGCGGCGCGTCACGCCCGTTCCGTCACCGGCAACTGGTCACGTCATGTTGCCAGACAATTTCCCTTTTTCGCCGCCCGCGCGTGCGGCCATGGTCGGGGCGTGAACCGGTCCCGAACCTGCTGTTCCCCGGCTGCTCCCGACCTGCGTCCCGCCGGCCTCGATTCCGCCGGCCGCCCCGGGCACCTCGCATTCCGAACCATCGACCAAGCATGAAACCGTCCCTCTGTCTTCCGTTCCGCCGCGGGCTCGGCCGCCTCCTCCCGGCGGTGCTCGCCGTGCTGCCGCTCGCCGCCCAGTCCCCCCAGACCGGCACCATCGAGGGCCGCGTGCTCAACGCCACCAGCGGCAGCTACCTCAACAACGTCCGGGTTGCCGTGAAGGACTCGCTGCTCGAGACCGTCACGAATCAGAACGGCGAATACCGGATCTCCGGCGTGCCCGCGGGCACCGTCCACCTCAACGCCAGCTTCACCGGCCTCACGCCCCAGGCGCGGACCATCACGGTCGGCGCCGGCCAGACGGTGCGGGCCGATTTCGATCTCGTGCTCGTCGGCGCCACCGCCGCCGCCGCGGGGACTTCGGACGTCGTGCGGCTCGCGGCGTTCACCGTGGAGGAACGCGAGCTGACGGCGCAGGGCGCCGCCCTGCACGAGCAGCGGGCCGCCCCCAACATCAAGAACGTGGTCTCGATGGAGGAGTTCGGCGACCTCGGCATCACCAACCCCGGGCACTTCCTCACCTATGTCCCCGGCGTGTCGAACGTGTACAACACCACCGGCGAGGTCGAGGGCATCGGGCTGCGCGGCATGGCCTCCAGCGGCACGCTCGTGATGTTCGACGGCGCCCAGGCGGCGAGCAACGACCCGGCGTCGCGCTCCTACAACTTCAGCGGCACGAGCACGGCCAACCTGGAGCGCATCGAGGTCACCAAGGTGCCCACGCCCGACCTGCCCGCCAACGCCGTCGGCGGCTCGATCAACATGGTCACGCGCAGCGGCTTCAACCGCCGCACCGCACTGCTGCGCTACAATCTGCTCGCGACCATCCAGGCCAAGGGCGACTACGACAACATCCCGGACCTGGGCAAGAAGCTCGCCGGCACCGAGGGCAAGACCACCGCGCTCGGCATCCAGCCCGGTTTCGACCTCAGCTACAGCCGGCCGATCGGCGAGTCGTTCGCCCTCACCCTCAACGCCGGCCGCAACGCCCGGTATCAGGACCGCGAGTACATGAGCCCGGCCTGGGACCGCGTGCGCAACGTCCAGACCAACGGCACGCTCAACTCCGTGCTCAACATCTTCTACCAGGACGTGGCCGCGATCGGCGGCGACTGGAAGACCGGCCGCAACCTGTTCCGCGCCCGCGTCGACATGTCGCGCTACCACGCCATCACCCGCCAGAACCAGTTCGCCTACAACTTCGGCGCCGGCGCCACCGGCGGCGAGAAGTCCACCACCGGCGCCGCCACGGGCGTCGGCACGCTGACTCAGAACGCCGGCGCCAACCCCAACCAGTACCGCCGGCTGCTCAACACGCGCGTCAGCCACACGTACACCGGCGACGTCTGGAAGTTCGACTGGAACGCCGCCTACTCCGAGGCGCGCCGGCTCTTCAGCGACGTCGACGAGGGCATGTTCTACTCGGCGTCGTCGACGCTCTCCAACCTCGTCATCTCCGGCGACGGCCTCGACGGCATCTCCCGCATGGCGCTGCCGCGCCTCACGGTGACGACGCGCACCGGCGCCCCGGTGAATCCGTACGACATCCGCCAGTACACGCTCAACACCGCCACCAGCGGCCGCATGTTCTTCAAGAACATCGTCGGCAGCGCCGTGGCCAACGCCTCGCGGTCCTTCAACACGGTGTTCCCCCTCACGCTCAAGGCCGGCGTCCTGGTCGAGAGCACCGAGCGCGACAACTGGACGGAAAGCATGACCTGGAACTTCCGCCCGCCCGCCGCCGCCGGCGGGCAGATCGTCGGCAACTACGACCTCATTGCCGACGCCTATTCGGCACGGCGCACCTTCAACGACAACGTGAAGGTCAACTTCGTCAGCACCGAGAAGCTGTACGGACTCTTCAAGCAGCACCCCGAGTATTTCCAGCTCAACGAGGCCGGCGCCTACACCAACCGCGTCAACGCCTCCAAGCTGCTCAAGGAGACCATCAGCGCCGCGTACCTCCGCAGCGACGTGAAGGCCTTCGACAACCGGCTCTGGGTGGTCGCGGGCGTGCGGTTCGAGAAGACCGCCGACAAGGGCTGGGGCCCGCTCAACGACATCCGCAACACCTACCAGCGCGATGCGGCCGGCCGCATCGTGCTCGGCGCCAACGGCCGCCCCGTCACGATCGTCGCCGATGCCCTGACGCTCGCCAAGCTGCAGTACCAGGAGCGCGCCGCGTACAGCGAGAAGGACTACGACGGGTACTACCCGAGCTTCAACGCCAGCTACAACCTGAGCGAGAACTTCGTCCTGCGGGCCGCCTACGCCCGCACCATCGGCCGGCCCGACCTGAGCTTCATCACGCCGGGCACCTCGATCAGCGACCCGTCCGCGGCGTCGCCCACCATCACCGTGATCAACACGGGGCTCACCCCGTGGACCGCGAACAACTACGATCTCACGCTCGAGTCCTACGAATACAAGGGCGCCACGTTCGCGGTGAGCGGCTTCCGGAAGGAGATCAGCAAGTTCTTCGTCTCGATCCGCGTGCCCGCCACCCAGGCGCTGCTCGACCAGTACGGTCTGCCCGACGACCTCGCCAGCACCAACTACGAGATCATCACGCGCGAGAATTCGACGCAGGACGCCGCGATCAACGGCTTCGAGTGGAGCTGGCGCCAGTCGTTCCGCCCCTTCGCGCCGCTGCCCGCCTGGGCGCGCGCGGTCAGCCTCTTCATCAACGGCACCCACCTGCGCATTGGCGGCCCGGGCGCGGAAAACTTCTCCGGCTACTCGACGCGCATCATCAACTGGGGCGCGGCGTACACCCGCGGCAACTTCGCCCTCAAGCTGAACACGACGTACTCCAACGGCCCCCGCAACGCGGTCGTCGCCGCCAACGCGACCACGCCCGCGGGCACGTTCACCAGCGTCGCCCCGCGGTCGAATGTCAGCGGCTCGGTCGAGTATCGGATCAACCGTCACCTCACCGTCCACTTCTCCGGCCAGAACCTCTCGAATTCCCTCTGGCGCAATGTCACCTATGCCCCCGGCTCGCCCGAGTACACGCGTCCCACGCAGTACCGCGACAACGGCATCGCCTACGTGCTCGGCGTGAAGGGGGATTTCTGAGATGAGGCCTCAAGCGGCGACTGGACCCGCCCCGGGAGCGCGGACGTCCCCGTCCGCCCTCCGCCGTCTGCTCCTCGTCCTCGCGGTCCCGTGCCTCGCACCCGCCTTCGCCGCGCTGCCTTCCGCCCCGCCCAAGGTGCTGGCCGACGCCGGCATCCCGCGCCGGATCGTCGCCATCGACAACGTCTGCGCCTGGCCGAACCTCCAGCAGCTCCGCGACGGCTCAATCGTCGCGGTGGTGTTCAATCAGCCCAATCACGGCTACACGGAGGGTGACGTCGACGCCTGGCACAGCGCGGACGGGCAGTTCTGGCACCGGCTGGGCAGCGTCACCCGCCACGCCCCGCAGACGGTGCGGATGAATCACGGCGTGGGCCTCAATCGCGACGGCCATCTCGTCGTCCTTTGCAACGGCTGGGACAAGATCGCCCCGCGCCGCAACGCCGAGAGCCGCCCGATCGCGACCGTCGGCGCGTTGTCCCGCGACGGCGGCCGCACCTGGGAACAGCTCGGCGAGGTGATGCCCGCCGTGCCCGGCCTCAGCTACCATGTGCCGTTCGGCGACTTCCTCACCGCGGCCAACGGCGACCTCGTGGCGGGGACGTACGCATTCTCTCGCCCGAAGGGCAGCATCTACGCCGCACGCAGCCGCGACGGCGGCCGCTCCTGGTCGCATTACGCGCCCATCGCGCAGGAC
>CALFZM010000381.1 GCA_937952235.1 uncultured Opitutia bacterium
GGTCTGGGCTGGTCGGTCGCCTTCTGGTCGCTCGCCAGCGCGGCACACGCGCTGGTGACGGGTCCCTGGTCGCTCGGTGTGGCGCGTTTCTTCCTCGGGGTGGGCGAGGGCCCGTGTTTCCCGGGCACGACGAAGGGCGCGGTCGAATGGGTCGACGCCCGGCGCCGCGGTTTCGCGGTCGGTTTCGCCAACAGCGGCTCGGCCCTCGGTGCAATCCTCGCGCCGCCGCTTACGGTGTGGGCCGCGGCCACCTGGGGCTGGCGCGGGGCGTTCGCCGCCACCGCGCTGCTCGGCGCCCTCTGGCTGGTCGCCTGGCAGCTCGCGTTCCGCGGGCTCCCCGCGTCCGTGCGCGCCGGGACCGGGGCCGCCGCCGCCCCGCGGTGGGGCGACCTGCTCGCGCGGCCCGAGGTGCGGCGGCTGCTCGCGGCCCGCTTCTGCTTCGATCCGGTCTTCTATTTCTACATGTTCTGGATTCCGCAGTACCTGCACCGCGAGCGCGGCATGTCGCTGGCGGAGATTGGCGCGCTGGTGTGGATTCCGTTCGTGGCGCTCGAGATCGCCAACCTCTCCGCCGGCTACGTCTCCGACGCGCTGGCCGCCCGCGGCTGGGAGCGGCGGCGGGCGCGGATGACGCTCATGCTCGTCGCGGCGCTGCTCACGCCCGCGTCGTTCGCCGCCTCGCTGGCGGGCACGCCTTCGCTCGCGATCGGCCTGATGTCGGTGCTGCTTTTCGCGCACGGCATCTGGATCGCCAATTACATGACGCTCGTCGGCGAGACCGTCGCGCCGCACGAGGTGGCGACGACCGTCGGGCTCACCGGCACGTGCGGCGGGATCGCCGGCATGCTGTCGAACCTCGTGATCGGCCCCGTCGTCGACCATTATTCCTTCGGGCCGGTGTTCCTCGCCTCGGCCGTCGTCTATCCGCTCGCCTGGCTGATCCTGCGCACCGGCAGGCCCGGCCGCTGAATCTTTCCATGCACGTGATCGCCTCCGCCTCCGTTTCCCCGCCGCCCGGCCCGGCAACCGCGCCCCTGCGCCTGCCGCGCCGCAAGCCGCGCACCGCCCGCGTCGGCCTTTTCGGTGTCGGCCACCACACCTACTGGGCCCAGTTCCCCGGCCTCCGGGACGAGATGCTCGCGAAGATCGATGTGCTCGTGCGCAAGGTGGCCGCGACCGGCGTGACGGTGACCAACTTCGGCCTCGTCGACCAGGCGCAGGCCGCCTACGCGCTCGTGCCCCGGCTCAAGGCCGCCGATCTCGACCTCGTTTTCTGCGACATGGTGACGTACGCGACCTCCGCGACGTTCGCCGCGATCGTCCGCGCGCTCGACGTGCCCATCGTCCTGGTCGCGCTGCAGCCGCTGGCCGCGCTCGACTACGCGCGCGCCACGACGCAGATGCAGCTCGCGAACGACGATTTCTGTTCCGTGCCCGAGTTCACCGGCGTCGCCATCCGCATGGGCCGCCGGCCGCCGGAGGTGATCCTCGGCACGCTCGAGGGCGACGCCGCGGCCGAGGCGGAGCTGGTCGAGTGGTGCGAGATCGCGATGGCGCTGCACGACGTGAAGCGCGCCCGCATCGGGCACTTCGGTCATCCGATCGAACACATGCTCGACATGCAGACCGACCAGGCGGCGCTCACGGCCGCGTTCGGCTGCCATATCGTCCAGACCGAGGCCGACGACCTGCTCCGCTGCGAACGCGAGGTCACCGCCGAGGAGTGCCGGCGCAAGTGCGACGAGATCCTCGCGCTGTTCGACACGCCGGAGCCGAAGGCCGACCCCGTCACGCGCAAGCTGACCGACGAGGACCTGCAGACCGCGGCGCGCGTGGCCGTCGCGCTGGACAAGTTCATCGCGCATCACCAGCTCGACGGACTCGCGTACTATTACGAGGGCGAGCCGGGCAGCCCGCTCCGCGCACTCGTCACCAATCTCATCGTCGGCAACTCGCTGCTCACCGCCGCCGGTTTCCCGATGTGCGGCGAGTCGGACCTCAAGACCTGCCTCGCCATGCTGATCATGGACCGGCTCGGGATCGGCGGGAGTTTCGCCGAGTTTCATCCGATCGATTTCAAGGAAGGCTTCGTGCTCGTGGGCCACGACGGTCCGCATCACCTCAACATCGCCGCCGCCCGGCCGGTGCTGCGCAGCCTGGTGAAGTACCACGGCAAGCCGGGCCGCGGCGCGAGCGTCGAGTTCAAGATCAGGGAAGGCCCGATCACGATGCTGAGCGTCGGCGTGACCGCGCAGGGGAAGTTCAAGTTCATCATCGCCGAGGGAGAAAGCGTGCACGGGCCGATCCCCGCCACCGGCAACACCAACACCCGCGGGTTCTTCCGTCCCGACGTGCGCACCTTCCTGAAACGCTGGGTCGCCGAGGGGCCGACGCACCACTTCGCGCTCGGCACCGGCCACCGCGCCACCGCGCTGGCCCGGATCGGCGCCGCGCTCGGCATCGAAACCGTCGTGATCGATCCGGAGCGATGAACGCGCACGCCGATCCCACGTCGGGCGCGGGCCTCCTCCGAGCCGGCGCTCGCCCGGTGCTGGCCGGCGTCGTGCTGGCAGCCGCCGCCTGGTTCGCACCGGCGGCCGGCGCGGCCGAGCTCGCGCTGGAGGCCGGCTTCCGCTCCCCGCCACCGGCGGCGCGGCCGCACACCTACTGGCTCTGGCTCAACGGGCACGTCGATCTCCCGACCGCGGCCGACGAGTTGAAGGCGATGCGCGACGCCGGGCTCGGCGGCGTGCTGCTCTTCGAGATGGGCGCGCGCGGCGATCCCGCGACCATCCCGCCGCCCGGGCCCGCGTTCCTCAGCCCGGAATGGGTGCGGCGTCTGCGCGTCACGACCGAACAGGCGAAGGCGCTCGGCCTGCAGGTGGACATGTCGGTGATCAGCAGCTGGGACATGGGCGGGCCCTGGATCGAGCCGAAGCACGCGGTGATGGGCCTGTACGCGACGGAGACGACCGTCGCGGGGGGCGCGGCGGTGGACGTCGCGCTGCCGTTTCCCACGCCGGAGCGGGCCGCGCCGCTCGGTGCCGACGGGCGGCCGGCGTACTGGACGGACGTCGCGGTGCTCGCCCTGCGCGAACCCCGCCGGCTGCCGGCGCACGAATTCGTGCTGCGCCTCGACCCGCCCGGTGGGCACGAGCTTGCTGCGGTGGTGTTCGACCAGGGGCGTCCCGACGCGCCCGCGGCGCTGGCCGCGACCATGACCCCCGTGCGGGAGTTCGCCGTCGACGTGTCCGCCACGGGTCCTGCCGACACAGATTTCATGGAAGTCCTGCGCGGTTCACTCTCCGCGGGAGCGGGGGACCAGCGGTTCGCGCTGCCTCCGGGCACACGGGCGACGCACGTGCGGCTGCGGCTGCTCAGCGGGCACGACGCCGGCCGGCCGCGCTGGACGCTGGGCGAGTTCGAGGTGCGCGATCCGGCGGGGCTGAACCTCGCCGCGTCGCACCGCGCCGACCAGCGGCGCGACGGCGCGAGGCTGGTGCGCGAGCCGGTGCCGCTCACTTACACGGGCTGGAGTGCCGGCAAGGTGCACGACGGACTGCGCGCGGGTGCCGGCGGGGTGTTCGCCACCGCGGGGCGGCCGTCGTTCGACCTCGCGACGCCGGAGGAGGTCGTCGACCTGACGGCGCGCGTGGACCGCGAGGGCCGCCTGCGGTGGGAGGCGCCGCCCGGGGCGTGGACGCTGCTGCGGTTCGTGTGCATGGTCACGGGCGAGAAACTCAAGGTGCCCAGTCCCGCATCCGAGGGGCTGGCGAGCGATCACCTCAACCCGGAGGCGACGCGGCTGCACATGAACCACGTGATCGCGCAGC
Source organism: uncultured Opitutia bacterium (assembly GCA_937952235.1). Classification (GTDB taxonomy): domain Bacteria; phylum Verrucomicrobiota; class Verrucomicrobiia; order Opitutales; family Opitutaceae; genus ER46. Next base: position 3,834 of record CALFZM010000381.1, read on the forward strand.
TCCGCGCCGGGCTCGGGCCCGACCTCGCGCGCAGCGGCATCGAGAATCTCTACCTCGCGAGCTACGAGGTCGTCGGACGCGTGTGGTCGCCGGTGTTCGCAGGCGAGTTCCGCCGCCGGCGCGGCTACGATCTCACGCCCTGGCTGCCGGCCATTTTCGGGGCGCGCATCGGCGGCGAGGAGCGGACGGAGCGTTTCCTGTTCGATTATCGCAAGACGCTCGGCGAGGTCGTGGTCGACGCCTATTACCGCACGGCGGTCGAGGTGGCGGGGGCGGCGGGCCTGAAGGTGAAGTCGGAGGCAGGCGGGCCGGGCCCGCCGATCCACACGCCGCCGATCGACGCGCTGCTGGCCCACGGCACGGTCGACAACGTGCAGGGCGAGTTCTGGCCGTTCTGGCCCGACAACGACGCGATCAACGTGATCAAGGAGCCCGCCTCGGCCGCGCACCTGTACGGCAAGCCGCGCGTGCACCTGGAGGCGTTCACCTCGTTCCATCACTGGGCCGAGGGGCCGCAGGACCTCAAGGCGAGCGCCGACCGCGTGTTCACCGAGGGCGGCAACCATTTCGTCTGGCACACCTGGACGCATCAGGCGCCCGGATACGGCCTGCCCGGCCTCGTCTACGGCGCCGGCACGCACCTCAGCCGCAGCGTGACGTGGTGGCCGAAGGCGAAGCCGTTCCTCGACTACCTGGCGCGCGGCTCCTTCCTGCTGCAGCGCGGCCGGTACGTCGGCGACGTGCTCTACTACTACGGCGACGGCGGCATGAACTTCGTCGGCCCGCGCCGCAACCCGGCGGGACTCGGGCCGGGCTACGACTACGACGTGACCAACGCTGACGTGATCCTGCGCCGCCTGACCGTGCGGGACGGGCGTTTCACGCTGCCCGACGGCACGAGTTACGCGCTGCTCGTCCTGCCCGAGGGCGGGGCGATCCACCCGCCCGTCCTCGAGCGGATCGCGGCGCTCGTCGAGGCGGGCGGCACGGTGCTGGGCGCACGTCCCACGCATGCCACGGGCCTGGAGGGCTATCCCGCGAGCGACGGCCGCGTGCGGGCGCTGGCCGACCGGCTCTGGGGTGATCTGGATGGCCGCGCGCGGACGAGCCGTGCGCACGGGCAGGGGCGAGTGTTTGCCGGCGTGACGGAACGCGCCGTGCTCGCTCAGCTCGGCGTGGCGCCCGACTTCACGGCGCCGCCGGAGCTCGACTTCACCCACCGGCGGGACGGCGACACCGAGATCTACTTCGTGCGCAATCGCACCGCGGGGCCGGTGCAGGCGACGGCGGCGTTTCGCGTGGAGCACCGCGCCGCGGAGTTCTGGGACCCGCTCTCGGGGGCGATCCGTCCGCTGCCGGCGACCCACGCCGGCGGCCGCACCGAGGTGCCCTTGCGCTTCGCGGCGCAGGGGGCCGGTTTCGTGGTTTTCCGGCCCGGTCCGCCGGCGGCGGCGCCCGCCGGCGCCGAGGTCGCCGCGACCCCGCGCAAGAGCCTGCCGCTCGACGACGGATGGGAACTGGCCTTCGCTTCGCCGCTGGGCGCGCCCGAGGCGGTGCGGCTCCCGCGAATCGGACCGTGGACCGCGTTGCCCGACGCCGCGCGGCGCTATTTTCCGGGGACGGGCATCTATCGCCGGACCGTGCCTCTCCCCGCCGGCTGGCGGGACGGCGCGACGCGCGTCGAGCTCGAGCTCGGCCGGCTCTGGTCGATCGGGGAGGTGTGGGTCAACGGCCGTCCCCTGGGCGTGGCCTGGGCGCCGCCGTTCAGCGTCGACGCCACGGCCGCGCTGCGCGACGGGGAGAACGAAATCGTGGTCGAGGTCGTGGGCACCTGGCACAACCGGCTGGTGGGCGAGGCGCGGGGCGAAGTTCCCCGGCTCACGCGGACCAACATCACGATCTCGCAGCGCAAGCCGTGGAAGGAACACGAGCCGATTCCCGCGGGGCTGTTCGGCCCCGTCCGGCTCGTGGCGTACTGACCACCTTGATTCACGATGAGACCGCTGCTTGTCCTTCTCCTGGCTTGGACCGCGGCCGGACTGGCCGCGACGCCGCGGCCCAACCTCGTCCTGCTGCTGGCCGACGACCTCGGTTATGGCGATCTCGGCTGCTACGGTGGGACGCTGGCACCGACGCCGCACCTCGATGCCCTGGCGCGGGCGGGCGTGCGGTGCACCGACGCCTACGTGACCTCCCCTTCGTGTGCGCCGAGCCGGCTCAGCCTCATGGCGGGCGCGTATTCCCAGCGCTTTGGCCTGACGTGGAATGACGATCGGAGCGCGCACCGGCTGACGGAGACGCAGCGGCTGCTGCCGGAGGTGCTGCGCGCGGCGGGTTACGCGACCGGGCTCGTCGGCAAGTGGAACATCGTGCGGCCGGCCGCCGCCGTCTTCGACGAAGTGATGGAGCTGGTGGAGTGGGAATCGGATTATCACGCGCAGCCCGACGGCCGCTACATCGGCAGCGGGGCGACATCGGGCGCAGGCGTGCGCTCCAGCAAGACCCAGGGGTGGGGACCGGAGGGTGACGGGGGCGAGTACCTGACCGACCGGATGGCGCGCCGCGCGGCGGAGTTCGTGTCGCGCCGGGCGCGGGAGCCATTCTTCCTCTTCGTCGGCTTCAACGCGGTGCACAGCCCGTGGCAGGGCCGGAGGCAGGACCGGGATCGGTTCGGGCACCTGCCGCACGAGGTGCAGCGCTTGTATGCGTCGATGCTGGCGGCGCTCGACGAGGGCGTCGGTCGGATCATCGCCGCTCTCCGGGAGCACGGGCTGGAGGAGAACACCCTGGTGGTCTTTCTCTCCGACAACGGTCCGGCCAAGGGCGGGCCGCACATCGAGGGCTGGAAGCCGGACTGGCCCGCGCAACTCGTGGTGGGCTCGGCCGGGCCGCTGCGGGGCGCCAAGACCGACCTGTGGGAAGGCGGCATCCGCGAACCGCTGCTGCTGCGCTGGCCCGCCGGGCTGCCGGCCGGCGCGGTCTACCGGTCGCCGGTCATCGCCACCGACCTGCTGCCGACGTTCTGCGCCGCGGCGGGGGTGTCCGTCCCGGAGGCGAACGCGCGCGACGGCGTCGACCTGCTGCCGCACCTGCGCGGCCAGCGCACCGGCGCGCCGCACGACATCCTGTTTTGGAAGATCAAGTCCGCGACCGCGGTCCGTCGCGGCGACTGGAAACTGGTGCGGACGCTTCCGGACGGGACGCCGCACCTGTATCATCTTGGCGAGGACCTGGGCGAGACCCGGGACCGGGCCAGCGAGCGACCCGAGGTGGTGCGGGAGCTGCACGCCGCGTGGGAGGCGTGGAACCGCCCGTTGCCGCCGCCGGCCCGGGCGCCGGCGCCCCCGCGCTGAGCGGACTCGTGCGGTTGGCCTCCAAGTCAGCCATGAGCACGGCCGCATTGAAAGGTGGAGCGGCCTGTCCTCAGGCCGCTGTGAACCGG
>CALFZM010000382.1 GCA_937952235.1 uncultured Opitutia bacterium
GTGCTGATGCATCTGCTGCACCGTGGCATCCGCGTACCGGATACGATCTCGATCGTCGCCCGCGACCAGGACCCGCTGTACGAGCAGGAGGTCGCCCACTATGCCTTCAGCGAACATTCGTTCGCGCGCCGGCTGACGCGCCTGATGCTGCAGATGCTGGCCCATGGCCGCCTGCCGGCGGAGCCGAGCCTGATCTTCCCGCGCTACGTGGCCGGAGAGACCGTGCGGAAGGTGGCCGCATAGCTCGACCGCCACCGATCCCATGACGCTGCCGCGCGGCCGGGAGTGAGGGCTTCCTATCGCAGCGCGCGGTCGAGCAGGTTGCGCGTGATCCGCTGCACGCGCGCGTCGGGGCCGTGCGGCCGGCTCCAGTGCGACCAGGGCAGCATGTGGCCCGGCGGCGAAGCCATCGCCTGCGGCCACCAGATCGTGGCAGCGTTGAAGACGAAATTGCCCTTGGGGCCCGGGTAGATCGTCGCGGCCCACTGCTGCGGCCGGGTGCCGCCCACCCAGGCGGTGCCGGCGGCGAGCACCTCGAGTCCGGGAATTTCCGTCGCCGGGCGGCCGTGGTACTCCCAACCGATGAGCCCCGCGATCCGGTCGCCGCGCTGCATGCCGGTGCCTGCCAGCGCCCAATGTTCCGGGTGCACGCAGGTCCAGTCGCCGCCACCGTTGATCGGCGAGACATTGCGGGCGCCCATCAGCAAGCCTTCGTCGGGACCGTGGTGCGGGAACGGGCCGTGGTTCTTCTGCCGCGCGTGCGCGTAGTCCTGTTCGCCGCCGTAGGGGCCACCGCGGAAGATGATGCGATTGGGCCGCCCGTCATGGCTCTCGCGAAAGGGCGTCACCCAGCAAACGGAGTTCCCGCAGAGGAACAGCAGGTTCACGCCGGCGTCCCGGAGTTTTTCCACGCTGCGGAACTGCCGCAGGTCCCAGTACTCGTCGTGGCCGACGCTGAGGAAGGCGCGGCATTGCCGGGCCCGGTCCGGCGTGAGCAGGTCGCTGTTGGAACAATACGTCACGTCGTAGCCGTGCTGCTCGAGCCAGTAGGCGAGCGGGTATTCGAAGCACAGCCACTCGCCCGAGCCCACCGTGCGCGGATCATCGACGATGCCACGCCACTGCGCCTCGCGCCCATAGGGCCGGTCGAAGCTCACATCGGCCCACGGACCCTGGTTGCCCCGCGGGTGCGTGTAGATCGAGAAATTGTTCGGCCACCGGTTGTAGGCCTGCCAGGTGTTGTCGCTGCACTGGAAGAGGACGTCGGCGGGCCGCTCGTCCCGGACGATGAACACGACGTAGCTCTGCCAGTATGGCTCATCGGGCGCGGCCGGAACCGTCGTCATACGCCCCAGGTAAACCCCGCTGACCCAGTCGGGCGGGATGCGCAGCGAAGCCACCGGTTCCCAGCGGCATTCGTGGAGGTTCTTTTCGCCGGGTGCGGGGGTCGGCTGCGTGGGCACCTCGATCGGCCCGAGTTCGGCCACCTTCCGGGCGCCGCGTCCGCCATAATAGCCCGTGCGAAAGACCTCGAGCCGCACCGGCCGGGGAGGATTGGCCGAGGCCATGATCTCGATCGACTCGCCCGCGCGTACGCTCTGGCGCGAACAGTAACCTTCGATCCACGGCGAGCGGAATCCGTCGCCATCGACGCGCACGCGCGTGAGCTGCCAGTCGAGCGAACCTTCGCGCGCGTTCTCGGCCGCGATGATCGACGCGCGGGGCGCGGCCGCGGCGAGGCCAGGCGCCGCGGCGGCCGCACCGCCGAGGGCGACGGCACTGCCGGCCTGGATGAAGTCACGACGCGTCAGGGCTGGGACAGGATCTCGCGGGGGCACCGGGACACCGTGCGCGCCGGGTGCGCCGGCGTCGAGGCGCGGTGGATAGCACGAGCGAGGGAGGGCGCCGCCCTTCGGGACCTGCGGCCGGGGACGGCCGCGCTCCCGGGGGAGAGACCGACTTTTCAGGCCAGAATGTCCTTCACCACCTCGCCGTGCACATCGGTCAGCCGGAAATCCCGGCCCTGGAAACGGAAGCTCAGCCGCGTGTGATCGAAGCCGAGCAGGTGAAGGAGCGTCGCCTGCAGGTCGTGGACGTGCACCTTGTCTTTCACCACGGAGAAACCCAGCTCGTCGGTCTCGCCGTAGCTGCAGCCGCGCTTGACGCCGGCACCGGCCAGGAAAAGCGAGAACGCATCCGGATAGTGATCGCGGCCGAGCACGTCGCTCTCCGCCGTGCGCCCCTCGCGGAAGGGCGTGCGGCCGAACTCGCCGCCCCACACGACGAGCGTGTCGTCGAGCAGGCCCCGCTGCCGGAGATCGCGGATCAGCGCCGCCACCGGCCGGTCGGTGCGGCGCATCTTCTGCGTAAGCCCGTCCTCGATGCCGGTGGCGGGCGTGGTGCCGTGGAAATCCCAGCCCCAGTCGAAGAGCTGCACGAAGCGCACGCCCTGTTCGAGCAGGCGTCGCGCGAGCACGCAGTTGTTGGCGAAACTCGCCTCGCCCGGCTTCGCGCCGTAGGCCTCCAGCACCGCCGCGGGCTCGCGGCCGATGTCCATCACCTCGGGCACGCTCGCCTGCATGCGGAACGCCAGCTCGTACTGGGCGATGCGGGTCGCGGTCTCGGGGTGTCCCAGCTCGGCGGCCTGCAGCTCGTTGAGCGAGCGGAGCGCGTCGAGCGTCTGGCGTCGCAGGGCGCGCGACATGCCGGGGGGATCGCTGACGTACAGCACCGGGTCGCCGCGGGAGCGGCACTGCACGCCCTGGAAGACCGAGGGCAGGAAGCCGGTGCCCCACAACGCCTGGCCGCCGCTCGGCTGCACGCCGCTGCTCACCAGCACCACGAACCCCGGCAGGTTCTCGTTCTCCGACCCGAGGCCATAGGTCACCCACGAACCCATCGAGGGCCGGCCCTGCCGCGGCGAGCCGGTGAACAGCAGCAGCTCCGCCGGGGCGTGGTTGAACTGGTCGCTGTTCATCGACTTGATGACGCAAAGCTCGTCGGCCAGCCCGTGGAAGTTCGGCACCGCATCCGACATCCAGATACCGGCCGCTCCGTGCTGGGAAAACGTCCGGCGCGTGCCCATCAGCCGCGGCGTGCCGGTGGTGAAGGCAAATTTCCGCCCGGCGATGAAGGCGTCGGGTGCGAGCTGCCCGTCCCGCCGCACCAGTTCCGGCTTGTAGTCGAAGAGGTCGAGGTGCGGCGGCCCGCCCGACATGTGGAGGTAGAGGATGCGTTTCGCCTTCGGTGCGTAGTGCGGCGGGCGCGCCGCCAGCGGATTCACCGGCGTCCCCGGCGCGGCGCGAAGGCGGCGGGCGCCGAGCGCCTCCATCGCGATGGCGCCCAGGCTGAACTGACCCACGTTGCGCAGGAACTGCCGACGCGTCTCATGCTGGAGCTGCTGCAAACGGAGGTTCATGCGGTCGAGGACGAGGTCAGGGCGTTCGCCGTTGCACCTGCTGCAACGGCGAACGCCCTGGCCCCATTGGGATAAGGCCCCTTGAGATGAGTCGCATCGCTCATGGTTTCATCAGCGCCTCGTCGAGGTTCAGCAGCACGTTGGCGACTGCGGTCCACGCGGCGAGTTCGGCCGGGGAAAGGGAGCCGGACACGGCCGGCTCGCCGCTGTCGATGAACGCCGCCGCCTGGTCGGGGGCCTGGGTGTAATGGTCGAGCGCCTGCCGATGCAATGCGAGCAGGTGACGGATTTCGCCCCCCGTCGGCGGCCGCAGCAGCACGCGACGGAAACCGGCGCGGAGCCGAGCCTCGACGGCGCCGTCTCCGGCCGCGATGAGGCGTCCAAGCGCCTGCGCGGCCTCGACGTACACGGGGTCGTTGAGCGTGACGAGCGCCTGCAGCGGCGTGTTGCTGCGATTGCGCCGCAACGTGCAGACTTCGCGGTTGGGGGCGTCGAAGGTTGCCATCGAGGGATACGGGCTGCTCCGCCGCCACTCGGTGTACAGTCCGCGGCGCAAGCGGTCCTCTCCCGCGCTGGTGGTCCAGTCGAGCGCCCCGCCGAACGCCGCGCGCAAGTCGAACGCCGGCTGGAACGGCCGCACGGAGGGTCCGTGCGTACGCCCGCTCAACAGCCCGCTCACCGCGAGCGCCTGGTCGCGGACCATCTCCGCGGTGAGCCGGAACCGCGGACCCCGCGAAAGGAGTCGGTTCTCCGGATCCGCCGCCAGCGCTTCCGGCGTGACTTTGGAGGACTGCCGGTAGGCCGACGACGTCACGAGCAGCCGCAGGAAACGCTTCTGGTCCCAACCGGTCCGCACCAGCTCCACCGCGAGCCAGTCGAGCAGCTCGGGGTGCGACGGCAGCTCCCCCTGTGAACCAAACTCTTCCGCGGTGCGCACGAGACCCAGCCCGAAGATCGCCTCCCACAGCCGGTTCGCGAGCACGCGCGCCGTGAGCGGATTGCGTCCATCGACGAGCCAGCGCGCCAGCGCGAGCCGGCCCGCCGGCACGGCGGCCGGGAGCGGCGGGAACACCGCGGGCACGCCCGGCGCCACCTCGTCGCCCAGCGCGCGGAAGTTGCCGCGCAACTGGACGTGCGTGGTGCGCCGCTTTTCGGGCGGAAGCTCGCGCATGATCGGCGTCGAGAACATCCGCTGCTCCTCGATCGACCGGGTCGCGCTCGCCAGCCGCCGGCGTTCGGCCTGCAACTCCGGCGCGACCTGCCGCACGTAATAATCGAGCAGGCGTTCGTCCGACGCGGAGTCGCGTCCTTCCGCCGGCTGCAGGAGCAGCGCCAGCTCCGCGGCCGGCGTGCGCACGTGTTCGACCGCCCCGGGATCGGTGCTGTAGCCGATCCGGAAGTGGTTGAGCGTGGCATTTTCCTTCGGCGACCGCTGTTCGATCGTCACGACGAGGGCCTCGCCCGCGGCGAGAGCGATGGGCCGTTGCGGTTCGAGGCGCAACACGTGCGGCCCCGCTCCCTGGGAACTCCACCCGCGCTGCAGCGCCGCCTTGCGGCGCGGATCGGCCCGCGGCGCCGCATCGCTGATGACGCTGGCCACCTCGAAGCCATCGACCGCGCGGTCCGCCGCCACGCGTGCCAGCGGCCATTCGCGAGGATCCGAGAGATCGATCACATTGGTCGGACGCGGCGCCTCGCGGGTCGTACGTTCGAAGACCGGCTGCCGGGCGGCGTCGAGCACCGTGACGCGCAGCCCGGCCGGCGTGCCATCCTCGCCGCGCCGGCCCCAGACGAGCACGCGCTCGAGCGGCAGTTCGGCGCCGAGGTCCAGTTCCCACCAGGGGCTGTCGACGCGCGCCGTCTGCGTCACGGACCCGTTGAAAAATTCCCCGTCCGTGCCGCCGTCGATCGCCCGCCGCGCCTCCCCGCCCTCTCCCACCCCGCTCTGGCTGGCGGCGCCGGCGCGCGCGACGTTGCGCCCACCGCTGAACACCTCGACTTCGGCCAGCGAAAGCAGACGCGATCGGCCGGGGCTCTCGATCCGCACGTAGCGGGCGCGGCGGAACGGTTCGGGTGGCTTCACGCCCACCCGCACGCGCGTAACCACGAAATCGCCCTCCGCCGCCGGCCCGGACGGCGGCAGCGCCTCGAGCCGCAGTGCGGTGATCTTTGCGCCCGGCGGCACCGGCACCTCGACCTGGTACGTATCCGCCTTCCGGCCGGCAGGCACGAGGACGCGACCGTCGCCTTCAATGCGTAGCGCGGCCTTCTCCGCCGACGCCACCGTTGTCGGCGCGGGTGTGTGCCACGCGATCGTCGCGGGGAAAGTGCGGGCCCAGCGTCGGGCGGCGTCGGCGTGCGCGGCGCGCTGCGAGCGGAACGTCTGCTCGATCCCGGCCACCTCCGCCTCCCACTCCGCGCGCTGCCGACGCTGCTCCGCGGTGAAGAACTCGTAGAGCGGGGTCTCGTCGTTGCGATCCGCATCCTCCGACTGGTTGAAGATCGCGTAGAGCTGGAAATATTCCTTCTGGGTGATCGGGTCGTACTTGTGCGTGTGGCACTGGGCACACGCGATCGAGGTGCCCATCCACACGGAGAGCGTGGTGTTCACGCGATCGACGACGGCGACGGTGCGGAACTCCTCGTCGTCGGTGCCGCCCTCGGTGTTGTTCATCGTATTGCGATGAAACCCGGTGGCAATGAGCTGCTCGTCGGTCGCCGCGGGCAGGAGGTCGCCGGCAAGCTGTTCGATCGTGAACTGGTCGAAGGGAAGGTTGCGGTTGAACGCGTCGATGACCCAGTCGCGGTACCGCCAGATCACGCGCGGTTGATCGTCGGCATAGCCCTTCGAATCCGCATAACGGGCGAGGTCGAGCCAGGCGCGAGCCCAGTGTTCGCCATAGGCGGGTTTCGCGAGCATGCGGTCGACGAAGCGCTCGTAGGCGCCGCTGGCGCGGTCGCGGAGGAAGTCGTCCAGTTCCTCGAGCGTGGGCGGCAGGCCGGTGAGGTCGAGCGCGACGCGCCGGCCGAGGACGGCACGGTCGGCCTCAGGCTGCGGCGCGAGCCCTTCGCGCTCGAGCCGGTCGAGGACGAACCGGTCGACCGCATGGCGCGGCCAGGCGGAGTCGCGCACGGCCGGCGGCGTCGCCGCGCGCGGTGCTTCGTACGACCAGTGCTGCGCGTAACTGGCGCCGGCCGCGATCCAGCGCCGCAGCAGGTCGAGGTCGCGGGCCGTGAGTTTCTTGCCCGTCTTGGGCGGAGGCATGACCTCCTCCTCGTCGGTCGCAGTGACGCGCAGCAGCAGTTCGCTCTTCTCCGGGTGGCCCGGGACGATCGCAAAACCGCCGCCGCCCAGGTCCTCGCGCGCGCCGGCGAGCGTGTCGAGCCGCAGGCCGTTCTGCCCGCCCTTGCGGTCGTGCTCGTCGGGACCGTGGCAGCGAAAGCAGTTCTCCGAAAGAATGGGCCGGATGTCGCGATTGAAATCCGGAATGGCCTCCGCCGCCATCGCCGGCGCGCAGAGCAGCGCGAGGAGCGCGAGCAGCCGGGCCCGCCCCCGCACGGCGGCGGTCGGGCAGCCCGCGCCGGCGTCGGCCGCAGCGGCGCGGAACCAGGCCGGGCCTGCGATTGGCGCGGCCGCGCGCGGCGGTGACTCGACGGCGGGGGGCATGGTCGCGACTCAGCCCTTCTTCTTCTTTTTCCCGGATGTCGTCGCCTGGAATTCGGGCCGCTTCTGCCACTCCTTCAGGTACCGCTGGTACTCCGGCGCGGCCATCCACGACTGCGTGGCGGGCTCCTTGTTGATCGCGCGACCCTCGGGATAGTCGCGGCCCGCTGCGCTCGCCTCGACGGAGGCACTCCACTCCAGCAGCGCGGTGCGCAGCCGGGTGGCGACGGCCGGCTGCGTCGCGGCGATATCGGTGGCCTCGCGCGGGTCGGCCTCGAGGTCGTACACCTCGAACTTCCCCTGCGCCAGGTTGGGACTGACGATCTTGTATTGCCCGTCGATGAGCGCGGCCCGGTTGGTGTGGCGGAACGCCAGCGGCTTCGGGCGGCGGTCGAGCTCCGCGGTCAGCAGGGGTTTCAGGCTGATGCCGTCGACGGGCGCGAGCAGGGCGGACGCGGCGACGCCCGTGATGTCGGCGAGCGTGGGAAAGATGTCGACGGTGCCCGCCTGGTAACGCGTGACGCGACCGGCGGCCACGACGGCGGGCCATTCGAGCACCCCCGGCACGCGCAGACCGCCTTCGTACATCGTGTTCTTGAACCCGCGCAGATCGCCGACGGAGCCGGGCCGGACCTCGGGCAGGCCGCCGTTATCGCTGCAGAACCAGACGAGCGTGTTCTCGGCGATCCCGAGCCGGCGGAGCCCCTGGCGGAGCGCGCCGATGCTGCGGTCCATGGCGGCGAGTTCGCCGTAATGGTGCTGGGAGTTCAGCTCGAGGGCGCGGAACGGGGCGCGGTCTTCATCCGACGCGATCATGGGGGCGTGCGGCGAGCCGAACCAGATGACGGTGAAGGTGGGCTTCCCCTGCCCGCGGCCCTGCGCGATGAACTTCAACGCCTCGTCGACGACGATCTCGGAGGAGTCGCCGGTGAAGTCCTCGAACCGCCCCCGCCGGCTCAAGAGCGGATTGCGGTCGAAGAAATTGGTGACCGAGAGCCACTCCTCGAAACCGAAGGCCCCCGGGCTGTAGGCGTCGTCCGCGAGCACCGGCGCGCCGGGCCCGCTGTAGCCGCCCAGGTGCCATTTGCCAAAGTGCCCGGTCACGTAGCCCGCCGACCGCAGCGCCTGCGCCACGGTCTTTTCCTGACGGCGCAGCGCGTAGCCATGGTTCAGGACGCCGGTGCGATCGTTGGACCGGCCCGTCATCACGGTCGCGCGCGTGGGCGAGCAGTTGGGCGCCCCGGCATAGAACCGGTCGAAGCGCAGGCCGGCCGACGCCATCGCATCGAGATGGGGCGTCTTCAGCACCGGGTGGCCGTTGTAGCTCGTCTGCCCCCACCCCATGTCGTCCGCCATCACCAGCACGATGTGCGGCCGGGAGCGGTCGCCACTCGCGGCGCCCGCGACGGCTGCCACGGACACGGCGAGCAGGGCGAAGACGACGACGAGGAACCGGTGGGGCGAGGACATTCGGGGCATGAAGGGAAGCGTCGGTCCGGCGATGGGACCGGTCAAGCCGCCGTGCGGGGCACTCTGGTGTGCCGGCCGCAGGCTGATGCGGCGCGGCCCCGGCTCAGAACGTACCCTTGATCCCCACGGTCCAGAGCGACGCGTAGTCGATCCTCTGCCGGAATTGCGCGTGCGCCGGGGTGCTGGGACCGAGGATCTCGGTGTCCTCGGTCGCGTCGCCGACGTTGCGCAGGTTCACGAACAGGCCGACCCGGCGCCAGAAATAGTACTCGCCGAGCACGTCCACGTAGAGCCGCTTCGAGCTGTAGTTGAAGGTGCCCGGTTCGATGCCGGCGCCGGTGACGGGGGCGTTGCGCTGGCGGCCGCGATAGTTCCAGTTCACGCGGACGTTGTACTTCTGCCGCGTGAGGCTCACGCCCCAGCTGCCGCTGCGGGAGATGAAACCCGCCAGCGAGGCGGTCTCGTCGCCGAGCAGCCGCTGCGCGCTGGCGTTGGCGAACACCTGCACGCCGCGCGCCCACGCCGGCAGGAACGTGAGCGCCTGCTTGTAGCTGAAGTCGAGGCCCTGGGTGCGGACGATCCCGGGAATGTTGTGCTGGGTGCGGACGTCGTACGGATCGTAGAGCGTGGCATCGAGATCGTAGAGCGCCAGGAAACCCGGGGTGGCATTGAAGGTCGTCTGGCCGAAGAAATTCTCGAACTCGCGCCGGAACGCACCGAGCGATACCTGGCCCACGCCTTCGAAGTAATGTTCCAGGCGCACGGTGAAGGTCTGGGCCTGCCAGGCCTTGATCGCCGCGTTGTTCACCACGATCAGGTTGTTGGTCGACGGCAGGAGGTCCGTGTCGGGCAGCGTGATGCCCCCGGAGTACTGGATGAAGTTGGGCCGGCCGACCGACTGGTAGTATGCGGCGCGGGCGATGAGGTTGTCGCGCAGGTGGTAGCTGGCGTTGAGGCTCGGGAACCAGCGCAGGTATTCCTTCCGGGTGCGGGCCCCGCGGTCCAGGTAGGTGAGCTGCGAATACGCCAGCGAATTGGTGTTGGCGACGATCGGCAGCGGCTGCCCGGCGGCGTTGCGCAGCACGCGCCCCGCCGCGTCGCGCTGGAAATTGCGGGTGAGGTCGGTGAGCGGACCCGCCGCCTTGACGTTGGTCTGCTCGGCGCGGAGGCCGCCCACCAGCTTGAGGCGCCGGTCGAACAGCGCGACGTCACCGCGCAGATAGGCGGCGGAGACGATCTCCGTCGCGATCTTCGAGGCGGTGACCTGGTTGCGGTAGGTGGTGTTCTCGTTCTCCGTGAATTGCGAGGGATTTGCCACGAAGTGCTCGTAGAACTTCCGGTTGCTCGTGGTTTCAAGGCGCGGGAAGCCGTAGGGCAGCACGCGCTCGGAATAGACCGGATCGTAGAACGGCAGCGGGCTGCGGTTCGCGGCCGTGTAGGTGTAGGTGATGGTGCCGCCGCGGAAGTCGCGGATCGACTCCCGCAGGTCGAAACCCGCCTTCAGCGTGAGGGGCACGCGCGTGAAGAAGTCGCGCCGGAGGTTGCCGTACGCGGTGCGCTGGCGGTCGTAGTTGCGCGTCGCCTGGCGCGTGCCCGAAACCACGTTGTAGGTGCCGAGCGAATAGGGATCGACGGGGGCGCCGGTCGCGCCGTCGGTGACGCTGATCGTCCGCGGCCGCAGGTAGAAGATGTCGTCGAACGCGATCGTGACGTTGGTGCGCTGCAGGCTCACGACCCGGAAGTAGCCCTGGTCGGTGTCGCGGTTGTAGTCGCTCTGCTGCGAGAGCCCGAGCCCGAGATCCCACTTCCACTGCGGGCCGTCGTGCCGCCAGACGAAGGTCGGCATATAGGTCCGGTTGAACCGATTGCGCTCCTGGTGCGCGGAGTTGAGCGTGCCCGCGCCCGTCGCCCCGCGGGTCGAGTACGGCGTGAAGGCGCCGGCAGGCACGCGCACGGTGTTGAAGTTCACGTTCGAAACGATGAACCGGCCGTCGAACGACGAGTACTGGAACGCGAATGTGACGCGGTCGCGTTCCGTCACGCGGAAGTCGACGGTCGCGCCGACGGAGCGGCGCGTCGTGACCTTGGGCGCGTCCTGGATGAGGAACTGCGAGAGGTACGGCCGGTCCGGCGTCGTATCCGGGAACGCCGCCCCGTTGGTCACCGCGCCGGCGCCGCGCCAGGTCATCTGGATGTTGTCCTGCGGCGAGTAATTGGTGGAGATGCCGCCCGACAGCGTGAAGCCGAAGCGCCGGCTGACCGGCGCAACGTAGGAGAAATCGAATCCCGGATGCACGTTGCGCGTGCGGCTCGGTTTCGGGCCGGGCACCTCGTGGAAATCGCGCGCGTTGTCGCGCATCAGCAGGTACGCGCTGGGATTGAACGACGGCCGGGCCCGCTCGAACGAGCTTCGCGGCACCATGTTCACCGAGCCCGCGAGCGCGGCGCCCTGGGAGTCGGGCGTCGGCGAGAAGGAGACCTCGATGCGCGAGAGGTTGTTGATCGAGATCATGTCCGACTGCACCGCGCGCGTGGTGCTGCCACCCGAATCCGCCGTCGCGACGCTGAAGCCGTCCACGGTGACCGGCACGAAATCCGACGGCACGCCGTTGAGCGAGATGTCACGGGCGTTGCCGCCCGTGTAGTCGATCGTGACTCCGGGCAGGAATTTGAGGAACTCGGCCACGTTGCCCTCGGCGACGTTGCCGAACTCCTCCGTCGAGACGACGTTCTTGATGTTGGACGCGAACCGCTGCTCGTTGATCGCGAGCGCGGCGGCGTCCATCTCGCGCGAGGTCGCGACGACGAATTCGTTGAGCTTGACCACCGCCGCTCCCGCCGCGTCCGCACCGGGCCGCCCCAAGGCGAGGTCGAGCGCCTCCACCTGGCCGGCGCGCACGGCCACCGCCTGCGTCTGCGCGGGCTGGCCGGTGTAGAACAGCGTGACCCGCGCGGTGCCGGCGGGGACGTTGGTCAGGCGGTACGCGCCGTCCCGATCGGTGAACGTCTCCAGGCCGGTGCCTTCGACCGTGATGCGGGCGCCTTCCACGTATTCGCCGCTGCGGGCACTTTGCACGCGCCCCTGCAGCGTGCCGACCGGGGAGGACTGGGCCCGGAGAAAATCGGTGCCGGCGAACGCGGCGATCGCGCAAGCCGACAGGACGCGCAGCCGGAGGAGGGGAACGGATAGCAGCATGGGACGAGCGGGGTTGGCGATCCCGGCGCCGGGTCGCCCGCTTCCCGACGGGGAAGGGACAGGCCGGACAGCGGCATCGGGGGTGAGGTGGAAAGCGATCCTTGGAAGGCTGAGAGGCCAGGGACCGCGGGGTGCGGGCAGCGAAAGCGGCGGACGCAGGAAAGGCAATCCCCCGCGCGGGCGCGGGCGCCGATTGGCCGGGAGGCGCTCCGATCGCCGCGGCGACCGGCGCGGAACGCGACGCGCGCCCGGGCGCCGTGAAAGCCGGGTTGCGCACGCTGTCCGCCGGCGCCAGCCTGCGCTCATGCGACTCCTCCCTGCCCTGCTCGCCCTGGTCCTGACGAGCGCGCCGGCGCTCGCGGCCTTTCGCGCCGCCGCCGTGAAGGTCGACATCAGCCCCGCGACGCCGCAGTGGCTGATGGGCTATGGCGCGCGCAAATCCACCGGCGTGCGGGATCCGATCTTCCACCGCGTGGCCGCCTTCGACGATGGCACGACGCAGGCCTACCTCGTCGCCTCGGACCTGTGCCTGTTCTCGCCGACGGTGTACGATGAGTTCGCGGCCGAGATGAAGCGCGAGCTCGGACTGGAACCTCGGCAGATCTGGTGGACGGTCACTCACAGTCATTCGACGCCGGAGGTGGGGCCGCCGGGCATGTACGACATCCTGCTCAAGGGGCGATCGGAGCACGCGTGGGACCGGGATTACCTCGCGTTCGTCAAGGACCGCCTCAAGCAGGCGATCCGCCAGGCGCGCGCGGAGCTGCAGCCGGCCCGGCTGGCGATCGGCACGGGATTCTCCCGCGCCAACATCAACCGGCGCGCGCGGGACGTGGACGGCAAGATCTCCCTCGGCCTGAATCCCGACGGTCCCGCGGACCGGCAGATCGGGCTGATCCGGCTCGAGCGGCTCGACGGAAAACCGATCGGTTTCGTGACCAATTACGCCATGCATGGGACGGTCCTCGGGCCGTCGATGCTGCAGATCAGCGGCGACGGCCCGGGGATCGTGAGCGCGTACCTGGAGGAGAAGCTGGGCGCGCCCGCGCTCTATCTCAACGGCGCCGCGGGGAACCTCGCGCCGATCTACACGGTGCAGGACCTCGCCCGCTCGCATATCGGGGAGTTCCGCGTGCTGCTGGGCGACCGTATCCTGGAAGCGAATGCGGCCCTGGGCCCGGGCAGCGCGGACGTCACGCTCCGCCTCGGCGAGACCTGGGTCGAGACGCCGCGCAAGGACGGACTGGGCTGGAGCGAGCCCC
Source organism: uncultured Opitutia bacterium (assembly GCA_937952235.1). Taxonomy (GTDB): domain Bacteria; phylum Verrucomicrobiota; class Verrucomicrobiia; order Opitutales; family Opitutaceae; genus ER46. The sequence continues at coordinate 13,011 of CALFZM010000382.1, forward strand.
TGGCGGCGTACGGCGCGAAGTCGCCCGCGGGCACCGACCTCGTGCGGGTGCCGGTGCGCGTGCTGCGACTCAACGACACCGTGCTGTGGGGCAGTCCGGTCGAGCTGTTCTGCGAGATCGCGCTGCGGGTGCGCGCCGAATCCCCCTTTCGGCACACCTTCTTCATCGGGTACTGCAACGGCTGGCTCGGCTACCTGCCGACGGAACAGGCGTTCCAGGACGGCGGCTATGAACCGCGCACCTCACCCTTCTCGCCCCGCGTCGAGCGCGACTACACGCAGGCCGTGCTGACTTACCTGCACGGGTTCCCGCGCGATTGAGGCGCGACGGGCAGGCTCGCGGCGTGCAGAGCCGGATCTCCGGACGCCGCAGCTCCGTCGGCGCCGCGGCCGCGACGGCGCGCAGCGGTGTGCGGCGACGTGCTGCGGTCGATTGCAATTTGGCGCGGATCGTCCGGCACGGACCCGGATGTCAGGTCACCTCGATCCCGGGCCCTTCTCCTGCGGCGGCTCAGCGTATCGATGCCGTCGCGGTGGAGCCGCCTGTCCCCGGGCGGCTGACGTGCGACCGACCGGTCCGCAGCGGCTCGAGGACAAGCCGCTTCACCTTTCGGTACGGCCTTCATGGCTGATTTGCAGGCCAACGGCATGAGTCCGCTCAGCGCGGGGCCGCGGGCCCGCGCCCGGCCCGACCTCCGCGCGCGCCGCGGCCCTCACCCGGAGGCGCAGGAGGCGGCACCTCCACCGGCAGCTGGTCGGCGCAGAGCTCGAGAATCTCGATGGCGCTGAGTCCGGACTGGGCGGCGCCGTTGGTGCTCACGCGCGGCGCTTCGTCGACTGGATTCAGCACCAGCGGCCCGGCGACGCGTTGCGTGACGACGGGCCCGGCGCCGAAGCGGAAGAGCGAGGCGACCGCGGCGCGGGCGAAGGCCGGCTCCCGCGTCTTCCAGTACGCGTACGCCGCGAGCCGCGGCGTGCCCTGGCTGCCCGGGCCCTGTTCGCCCACGTAGCGGCCGTCGGCTCCTTCGGTGCCCGTCTCGCGGTCGCGCACCAGGACGTCGCCCGGGGCGCTGCCGAGCCGGCAGTACTGCAGCCACAGCCGCTGCCAGCCGGGATGGTCGAGGAATTCGTTGAGTTCGAAGATCACCTGCGCGCCGCCCTGGATGGTGGCGAGATTGTAGGAGCCGACCTCGGAAGACAGCGGGGACAGCTTCGCCGTGGCGGGGTCGTAACCGAAGAGCAGGTTGCGCCCGGACTTGATGCCGTACGGGAGCGCCGCGAACGATTCGACGCCCGCGAGGATCCGGTCGCGCCAGCGCGTGTCGCCGGTGCGCTCCCATTCGGTCATCCAATTGCTCACGAAGGCAAACCAGTCCGGGCCGGCGCGCACGCGGGTGGGATGACGTGCTTTCTCCTCGGCGGTCGCCGGCTGGGCCAGGCGCATGGGGTCGAACTCGATCAGCCGGTGGTCGGCGTTCACGACGGCGCGCATCAGGTCGCCCGTGCGCTCGTCGGTCGTGAGATAGTAGTACGGACGCTTGAGCCCCGCCATGCTGATCCTGACCTCCTTCGCGCCGCAGCCCCAGTGGCGCACGTTGTGCCGCGACCCCAGGCCGGCGAGCGGTCCGAGGTGATAGCAGTCGACCTCGCTGGTGTGTCGCGTCATCGCCTCGGCCATCCGGAACAGGTCCGCCCGGCCGGTGCGGAGGAAACTCAGCCACAGCCACAGGTCCGTGCCGAGCTCGGTGTTGTCCCATGCCATGCCGCCGAGGTCGTAATTCCAGACGTGGCGCTCGCGATCGTACGAGTGCATGACATCGCCGAAGTCCCAGAAGCCATACCAGCGCTGCTGCTCAACCTGCCGCTGGTAATACGCGAGCGTGCTGTCGAGCTGCTCCTCCACCGCGCGTTTGAACGGCGTGGATCTGTCCGGCAGGCTCCAGAGACCGAGGGCACGGACGGAGTGCAGGTATGGCGGCGGGGCGACGAGCAGCGGCAGCGCGGCGCCGAGCTTCGCCTGCTGGACGCTCTCCGCGCGGGACGGCACGGACGCGCCGGGGAAAAGCGTCAGCTCGCTCGTCCGGGCCACGCCGACCGGCGTGCTCAGGCCGGGCTGCACATCTTCGTAGGCGGCCTCGAGCCCATGCGGTCGCGTGTCATAGTGCCGCATGTCCATCGCCGGCGCGTCGGGCGACCACAGCCAGGTGCGCAGGGTGGCCTCGCCGGTGGTCGCGCGCTCGACCTCCAGCGACGCCGGGTGCGACTGCCAGAAATTCTTCACGCTCACCCCGAGCCCGCCCGACGTGTCGCCGACGAACACCAGCCCGGAGGCCCGGCGGCCGGCGCCGCAGGGGATCCACGCGCTTTGTGCGTTGGTGCGCTTGACCACCGAGAACCCGTCCGCGTTCGCCTGCACGAGCTTGAAGGCGTCCCAGACCGCCCAGTCGTCGAGCAGTCCCTGCTCCCGCGCGGTATAACGCCCGCGGTCGGGGACGCGTTTGCCCTCGAGCTGGGCCGGGTACACGTTGCCGCCCCCCTCCGGATGATTCACGACCCGCCCACCGCGGCCGACCATCGGCTGGATCGGTTCCGCCCACAGGCCGTCGTCCTCCCCCGAGAAGCGCACGTGCCGGTTCTGCAACTCCTCGCGCAGCGGGACCGCGAACTCGAGGCCGAGCCCGCGGATGAAATCCTTCCGGTCGTCGCCGTCGTAGATCACGGTGTGCACGAGCCGCACCGTCGCCTGGCCGGCGTGGAAATAAAGCCGGACGACAAACGGCAGCCAGGCCCGAGAGCCCGTGGCGGAATGATGCCGGCCCTCGATCTTCAGCACCGCGCGCACCGGGCCCTGCTGCTCGACCGTGACCTGCTCGATCCGGCCCTGGAACCGTTCGCGGCGCGGCGCGACGTCGGCCGCGCCGTCGGGGCCCTCCTGGACCACGCACACCAGCCGGCCCTGGCGCGCGACGTCGCGGCCGTCGATGCGCAAGGTCTCGACCAGGCTCGCGCCCCGCTTCAGCACCCGGCAGGCGAGCACGCCGGTCTGCACCTCGATCACGGTCTCGGATTCCCGGATACGCACCGCCGCCGGTCCGGCCGCTGCGCCTGCCCCGGCCGGGCCGAGCGTGAAAGGCCCCGCCCGGTCCGGCCCTGCGACGGTGGCGAACCCACTCCACTTGAGCGAGCCGTCCGGCCAGAAAGCGAGCGGCCAGGTCTGGAGCGGCAGCTCCGCGCCATCGGCCGCCCGGATCGCGAACGCCTGGTCGCGCGGGACCGCGCCGCGCGGCCAGGGGACGCCCCAGCTCACGCCAGTGGGCGCGGGGGCGGGCGCGCCGCCGAGCCAGTCCAGCGAGACGGAAGGGACGGCGGCGGAGGCGGTCGCGGCGATGCAACCGGCGACGGCGCACCAGCGGCGCCAGGGTGACGGGGTCTTCATGCGGGGGTAAGGGGCCTGCCGCGGAGGGACGCAGCGGGCCGGGCCGCGTTCCGCTCCGGAGCGAAGAAGCGGGGGCCATTTGGGACGGACAGTCAAAGCGCTTCCCGGCCGCCGCGGACCAGCGGTGGAGTTATCGCCGGAAAATTGCGGCTTCCCCCCGCGTCCCAAGCCCTCTAGTTCAACCGTTTCGTCCTGATGCCTCACAAGCGCCTTTCCTCCTCCCCCGCGTCGCATCCCGCCCCCGCCGTCCCGGGCGTCCGTCCGATCCGGAAGCTGATGGCAGCCAATCGCAGCGAGATCGCCGTGCGCATCTTCCGCGCCGGCACCGAGCTGAACCTGCGCACGGTCGCGGTGTTTGCCCACGAGGACCGCCTCTGCATCCACCGCTACAAGGCGGACGAAGCCTACCAGGTGGGTGCCGGCAAGGGCCCCGTCGCGGCCTACCTCGACATCGAGAGCATCGTCGGCGTGGCCACGGAAAAGGGAGTCGACGCGATCCACCCGGGGTACGGCTTCCTCTCCGAGAACGCCGAGTTTGCGCGGGCGTGCGCGCGGGCGGGCGTGATTTTCGTGGGCCCGCGGCCCGAGCTGCTCGACATGATGGGCGACAAGACCGCGGCGCGCGCCCTGGCGCAGCGGATCAACGTGCCCACCCTGCCCGGCACCGAGAATCCGGTCAGCGATCGCGACGAGGCGCTGAAGATCGCGAAGTCGATCGGCTTCCCGCTCATCATCAAGGCGGCCTTCGGTGGCGGCGGGCGCGGCATGCGCGTGGTGCACAAACCGGGCGATCTCGCCAATCTGCTCGACGAGGCGCAGGGCGAGGCCGGGCGCGCCTTCGGCAACCCCGCCGTGTTCCTCGAGAAGTACATTCCGCGCGCCAAGCATATCGAGGTGCAGATCCTCGGCGACCAGCACGGGAACGTCATCCACCTGCACGAGCGCGACTGCTCGGTGCAGCGCCGGCACCAGAAGGTCGTCGAGGTGGCTCCCTCCTACGGGCTGCCGGAGGGCGTGGTGCGCGAGCTGTGCGACGCGGCCGCGCGGATCGCGCGCGAGATCCGTTACGACAATGCCGGCACGGTCGAATTCCTCTACGACCTGGACCACCACCAGTGGTATTTCATCGAGATGAACCCGCGCATCCAGGTCGAGCATACGGTCACGGAGGTGATCACCGGACTCGACCTCGTGCGCGCGCAGATCCTCATCGCGCAGGGCCACGCGCTGCACTCGCCCGAGGTGGGCATGCCGCGGCAGGAGGACATCGCGCGCAACGGCTACGCGATCCAGTGCCGCATCACGACGGAGGACCCCGAGAACAAGTTCATGCCCGACTACGGGCGGATCATGGCCTACCGCTCGCCCGGCGGGTTCGGTGTGCGGCTCGACGGCGGCATGGGCTACGCCGGCGCCGTCATCACGCCGTTCTACGACTCG
>CALFZM010000383.1 GCA_937952235.1 uncultured Opitutia bacterium
CCCCGCGGATCGCGACGCTCTCGCCGGCGGAGATGTCGAGGGAGACGCCGCGGAGCACCGCGATCCGGCGGTCGCCGCTGACGTACGACTTGGCCAGCCCCCGGGCCGAAAGCACGACGTCACTCACTGCGCAGCGCCTCCACGGGCTTGAGTCTCGCCGCGCGCCACGCCGGCAGCAGGCCGGCGACCGTGGAAATCGCGATCGCGGCCACGATGGTGAGGGCCAGGTCGCCCGGCAGCGTGTGCGCGGGAAGGTCGGTGAACTGGTAGAACTGCCGGAGCGTGTCCTCGCGATTCAAGAGGCCCGCGATGCCGCGCACGATGTCATTGCGGATTGCGAGCACGCCGAAGCCGGCGGCCACGCCGAAGGCCGTGCCGGTGACGCCGATCACGAAGGCCTGGCAGCAGAAGCACAGCGCGACATCCCGCGGCCGGCCGCCGAGCGCACCCAGCAGCCCGATCTCGCGCGTCTTGCGCACCACGGTGATCAGCAACGAGCTCATCACCGAGAACGCCGCGATGATGACGATGAAAAGGAGCAGGAAGAAATTGATGGTTTTCTCCAGGTTCAGGACCCAGAGGAAACTTTCCCAGCTGCGCGTCCAGGGCATCGCCTCGGCGTTGGGGGGCAGCGCCCGGTTCAGGCGGGCGGCGACCTCGAGCTCGTTCGCGTCCCGCTGAACCCGGACGTTCAACCCGTGCACCTGGTCGCCGAGGCCGTAGATCTCCTGCGCGGCGCGCAGCGTGCCGAACAACACGGAGCTGTCGAGATGCTGGTGGCCGATCTCGAAGTATCCGGCCACGCGGAAGCGCCGGGGCAGGAAGATTTCATCCTGCTTCAATCGCTCGAGGAACAGCGGCGAGACGATCTCGATCCGGTCGCCGAGCCGGGCGCCGATCTGCTGCAGCACGCCCGCGCTCAGGATGACGGAGTCGTCGTCGAGATCCGCGATCGAGCCCGCGTGCACGAAGCGCTGCAGGTTCACCACCCCTTCCACGCTCTCGAGGTCGAGGCCGCGGAACATCGGGAACGCCGGGCGCCCCTCGAAGAGCACCATGACCGGACCCGCGACGTACGGCGTCGCGGCGGCCACGCCGGGCGTCGCGCGCACCTGTCCGAGCAGGGAGTCGACGTCGCCGAGCAGGCCGCGCGCCTTCACCTGCACCTCGCCCTCCATCTGGACGATCATCCGACGCAATTCATGCCCGAAGCCGCCCATGACGCTCGTGACCACGACGAGCACCATCACGCCCAGCGCGACGCCCAGGATCGAGATCGCGGTGAAGAAGGGAAAGCGCCGCCCGGTCGGGAAGAGCTGCTTCAGGGCGAGGTACACGGGCCAGGGCATGGCGGAGCGATCAGCCGTCAGCTAGCCCGCCATCCCGGGCAAGGCAAGGTGCGTTCCACGCCGGGCGGCGGGAACCGGAGTCGTGGGCATGGGCCGCGGGGCGCTCACGCCCCGGGACGGAGCTGCGGGAACAGGATGACGTCGCGGATGCTTTCGGCGCCGGTGAGCAGGATGCAGAGGCGGTCGATGCCGACGCCCATGCCGCCCGCGGGCGGCATGCCGTGTTCGAGCGCGAGCAGGAAGTCCTGGTCGATGTTCTGCCGTTCCTCGCCGGCCTGGCGCTCGAACATCTCGCGCTGCACGTCGGGGTCGTTCTGTTCCGAATACGCCGGTGCCACCTCCATGCCGCCGATCGTGAGTTCGAACACGTCGAGGACCGACGGATCGTCCCGGTTGAGCTTGGCCAGCGGGCACAGCTCCCTCGGCAGGTGCGTGACGAACGTCGGCTGGATCAGCGTCGGCTCGATCTGCTTCGAGAAGATCTCGTTGGTGATCTCGAATTCCTCCCAGCCCGGATGGATGGAGAGCCCCATGGCCTCGGCGCGGGCAATCTTCTCCGCCTTCGGGCGGGCGAACCACTCCGCGTCGCCCGTGGCCGCGATGATGAGATCCTTGTAGCGCACCTCGCGCCATTCGCCGCCGAAGTCGATTTCCTGCCCGCTGGCGGCGTGCCGGATGCGGAGCGAGCCGTCGGCCGGACGGATCACGTCGCGCACGAGGGAGGTGAGCAGGTCGCGGATGAGCCGCATCATGCCGCGGTAGTCGCTGTAGGCCTCGTACACCTCCAGCATCGTGAACTCGGGATTGTGGCGGCGCGACACGCCCTCGTTGCGGAAGATGCGCCCGATCTCGAAGACCCGGTCGAAGCCGCCGACCAGCATCCGCTTCAGCCGCAGCTCCGTCGCGATGCGCAGGACGAAGTCGACATTGAGCGCATTGTGGTGCGTCACGAACGGCCGCGCCGCCGCGCCGCCGGCCGTCGCCTCCAGCACCGGCGTCTCCACCTCCAGGAAGCTCCGGTCCTCGAGAAACCGACGGATGTGCGAGACCACGCGCGAACGCAGCATCAGGCGGGCGCGCGACTCGGCGTTGACGATCAGGTCGAGGTAGCGCTGCCGGTAGACCTGCTCGGGATCGCTCAGCCCGTGCCATTTCTCCGGCAGCGGCCGCAGCGCCTTGGCCACGAGGATGAAGGTGTCGACCCGCACGGTGACCTCGCCGCTCCGGGTCTTGAACAGGGTCCCGGTGGCGCCGACGATGTCGCCCAGGTCGAACTTCTTGAACTGCGCGTAGGCCTCGTCGCCCACGACGTCCTTCTTCACGTAGAGCTGGATCTGTCCCTGCTGGTCGAGAATCTTGACGAACTGGCTCTTGCCCATGTCGCGGATGACCACCAGGCGGCCGGCGACGGAGACGGTGACCGTGTTATCCTGCCCTTCGACATACGCTTTCAGCGCGTCGCCCGAAAAATGCGTCGTCGCGCAGTTGGCGCGGAACGGATCGAGACCCGCCGCCCGCAGGTCGGCGAGCTTCTGCCGCCGCACCGCGTGCTGATCGTGGGAGATGTCGGGAGTGTGGTCGCTCATGGGACGGAACCGGTCACCGTGGCGCCCGCCGCGGAGGTGGGCAAACGCAAAGTCGTGCCGCGGCCGCGGCGGCGCCTCGTGCGGACGGGGACGTCCGCGCTCCCGGGCAGGAGCCGCCTACCGCGCCGCGACCGGCTTCGGCTGCGTGATCATCGGGAAATCGTCGGTGCGGAACGGAGTGACCGGGAGACCCTCGGCGGAGAAAAGGTTGCAGACCGGGTTGTCGGCCCACGCGTAGCGGACGGCGACGGGCTGGGCGACGTGTTCGCTGCTCACCTCGACGCGATCCCGGCCGACGATCCTGCCGGTCGCCCAGTGCCACACCCGGTCCTCGCCGCACACGGCGAAACCCTTCGCCTCCACGACATCGAACGCCCGGAGCGAGCTGCCGAAGCAGTCGAGCGTGACGGTGGCGGTGCGGCCGGCGAAAGCCACGCTCTTGTATTCAGGGCTGCGGTACGGGAAGGGGCGCCCGTAGTCCTTGGCCAGGGCCCAGCGCACGAGGCGCGAGGCGACGTCGTACTTGTTGCGCGGGTGGATGTCACGTCCCTCGCCGATATCGATGATCACGGCCTGGCCGGTCTGGGGCAGCCGGAGGGTGCGGGTCTGGGCCTCGCGGAGCTCCGCCCAGTCGCTGTCGCCGGGCTTCGCCGCCTCGGCCTTGTAGTCGGCAAGCTGCACCCAGTAGAACGGAAAGTCGCCCTGCCCCTGCTCCTTGCGCCACTGATCGATCATGAACGGGAAGAGCTCGCGGTATTCCCAGGCACGGCCGGCGTTCGATTCGCCCTGGTACCAGATCACGCCCTTGATGCCGTATCCGAGCGTCGGATTCACCACGCCGGCAAAGATGTTGCCGGGGCGGGAATTTCCCGTGAGCCAGTCGACCGGCGCCCGGGGCGCAGGCTGCTTCGCGGCCCTGGCCTTGGCGGCGTCGGCCTGGTATTTCGCCTGCTGCGCGGCGAAGTCGGCCTTACCCTTCGCCGACTGCAGGTTTGCCTCACGCTGGCGCGTGGTCTCCATGAGGGCGGCGAAACGAGGCTCGCGCTCGATGGTTTCGCGCCGCACCCATGCCTCCGCCGCCGAACCGCCCCAGGCGTTGTCGATCAGGCCGACGGGCACGCCGAGGATGTCGTGCAGATAGCGGCCGTAAATGTAACCGACCGCGCTGAACGCCTTGGTGTTCTCCGGGTCGGCGATCTCCCACCGGCCCTTGAAGTCCGATTTCAGCTCCTGCGTACCCACCTGCGGGACGGAGACGATGCGGAGCGTCCGGCGGTTGGCGCCGGCGGCCTCGAGGTCGCCGGTGTAGGTCTGCGCCACGGACCATTGCATGTTGGACTGGCCCGAGCACATCCAGACCTCGCCCACCAGCACGTCCTGCACGGTCCGGGTGGATGAGCCCTTGATGGTGAGGGTCTGGGGCGTCGCGCTGGCGGCGAGCGGATCGAGCTTCACCGTCCAGCGTCCGTCGCTGCCGGCGGTCGCGGTGTGGGATTTTCCCGCGAACGAGACCGTGACCCGCGTGCCGGGGGTGTCCCAACCCCACACGGGATTGGCCATTTTCTGCTGGAGCACCATGTGATCGCCGATGATGGCGGGCAGCTTGAGTTCGGCGCGCAGGCCGGGGGCGACCGCGAGCCCGAGGGCGAGAAGGACGAAGCGGGAGGGATTCATAGGGTAAGTCGGGCCGGCCGCACCGGGCGCGGCCCCACCGACGTGGTTGGCGCATCCTCCGGCGCGAGGCAATCCCCCATCCGCGGACAATTCCCTTCTCGCCGCTTGCGGAGCCGCCCGCCGCAGCCCAACGTAACCGGCTGCCGAGCCATGAACGGATATCGCGACTGGAGTGCCCCCTCCGAAGACCACCAACCCCTGACCTACTGGCGGGGTCATCCGGTCTACCTGACGCACTTCATCGTGATCGTCTACGCCGCCCTCATGATTGTGACGGCGATCGGAGGCAACGCGCTGCTCCCGCTCCTCGGGTGGCTCAGTTTCAACAGCGAGCACGTGCTCGCCGGCCAGGTGTGGCGCGCGGTCAGCTACGGCTGGTTCAACGTGCCGAGCCTGCGTTTCGCCTTCGACATGCTGATCCTCGTGTGGTGCGGCCGCGAGCTGGAGCGGACGTTCGGCCGGCGGGGATTCGGCATCCTTTACGGAGGGATCTATCTGACCGCGCCGCTGGTGCTGACCCTGCTCGGCCTGCTCCGCCCCACGGCCCTGGCGGGACAACCCGGCGCGCTCGCGCTTTTCGTGGGATTTGCGGCGCAGTTCCCAGGCATGCCGGTGTTCTTCACCCTGCTGGCGAAGTGGGCGGCCGTGATCCTCGTCGGCATCTTCACGCTGATCGCGCTGGCGGCGCGGGACTGGGTGGGGCTGACCCTGCTGTGGTCCACGTGCGGCTACGCCTACGGCTTCGTGCGCCATCAACAGGGCGCGCTGACGCTTCCCTCCTTCCGCCTCTTCCGCCGCCGGCCGAAACTGCGCGTGCTGCCGGACCTTCCGCCCACTGCGAAAGCGCCCGCGCCCCCCGCCCGGCCGGCGCGGGAACAGGCGACGATGGCGGAGGTCGACGCGCTGCTCGACAAGATTGCAGTCTCCGGCATCGGCAGCCTCACGCCCCAGGAGCGCGCGCGGCTGGAGTCGGCGCGCGAAAGCCTGATGAAACGGGGCGCCGCCCGCGACTGAGCCGGGCTGCGCGGCCGCCGGCGCACGAAAGTATCAGTGCCGGCGCGCATCTCCGCCCTTTTCATCCCGGGGCAACGATCCCAGCGTGGGCGGCATGAGCCCCCTCCGCCCGCTGACCCGGCGTGAATTCCTGTCGGCTTCGGCCGCCGCCGTCGCCGTGGCGTCGCTGCCCGCCTCCGCCGCTCCCGCGTCCGAGCCGATCATCGACATCCACCAGCACACGAACTACGGCGGACGGCGCAACGCCGTCTTCGAACAGATCGCGCCCGCGCGCAGCGACGCCGAACTCGTGGCTCACCAGCGCGCGATGGGCGTGACGAAGACCATCCTGCTGCCGGCCGGACGGCCGGTGCAGCGGGCGTCGACGCACCAGGGTTCCTCGAACGGACTCAACGGCACGGTCAGCGGCAACGACGCCGTCCTCGCCCTGGCGCGGCAGTACCCGCAGGAATTCGCGTTCGGTGCCAACGAGGTGAGCGACCTCGAGGATGCACCGCAGGTGGTGGAGAAGTACCTCAAGCTCGGCGCCTGCGTCATCGGCGAGCAGAAGTTCGGCGTGGAATGCGATTCGCCCGCGATGCAGAAGCTCTACGAGCTGGCCGCGGCCTACGCAGTGCCGATCCTGCTGCACTGGCAGCATGGCACCTACAACCACGGGTTCGACCGCTTCCACACCATGCTGAAAAAGTTTCCCAAGGTGAACTTCATCGGCCACGCGCAGACCTGGTGGGCCAACATCGACCGCGCCTATCGCGACGACGCGAAGAATCTCTATCCGAAAGGCAAGGTGACGGCGGGCGGGCTCACCGACCGGTATCTGCGCGACTATCCCAACATGTACGCCGACCTGTCCGCGGGCTCCGGGGAAGGGGCGTTCAAGCGCGATCCGGACCACGCGCGGGCTTTCTTCGCCCGGCACCAGGACAAGCTCCTCTACGGCAGCGATTGCAACGACAAGACCGGCACGGTCGACGCGTGCTCCGGCGCCCGCCAGCTCGCGCAGGTCCGCGCCTTCTCGCCGTCGAAGGCGGTGGAGCGGAAGATCCTGTTCGAAAACGCGCGCCGCTTGTTCCGCTTCTGAGCCACGATCACGCTTGACCGATCTCCTCCACCCCTTCGCCACCATGCTTCGCTCCTGTTTCCTGCTCGGTCTCGCCCTTGGCGTCACTGCCCGGCTGGCTGCCGCCGCCGGCACCCTTTCCGCCGGGGCGCATGCCCAGGACATCACGCCCACCAAGTTCCCCGCCCCGGTCAACGGCTCGACGCGGGCCAATTTCGCCTCGCAAGTGACCGACCCGATGCATGCGCGGGCCGTGGCCCTGAGCGACGGGCGCACCACGCTGATCTTCTGCGTGGTCGATGCCTGCCTGATCCCCCGTGAGATCTGCGAGTCGGCGAAGTCGATCGCAGCCCGCGCGACGGGCGTGCCGGCGAGCCAGATGCTGATCAGCGCGACGCATTCGCACAGCTGCGCCGCCATGACCTCGGCATTCCAGAGCGATCCCGACCCGGCTTACGTGCACAGCCTGCCGCCGCGCATCGCCGAGGCGCTGATCCGCGCGCATCGCAACCTGGAGCCCGCGGAAGTCGCGTGGGGCCGGGACCGCGACCCGACGCAGGTCTTCAACCGCCGCTGGCTGATGAAGCCCGATCAGACGTACGAAAACCCCTTCGACAGCACCGGCGACCGCGCGCTGATGAATCCCGGCCACCGCAACGCCCGCGTCAGCGAACCCTCCGGCCCCGTCGATCCGGAGGTGAGCCTCCTGGCGGTGCGGTCCAGGGCGGACGGCCGACCGCTCGCCGTGCTGGCAAACTACAGCCTGCATTATGTCGGCGGCATTCCCGCGATCTCCGCGGATTATTTTGCGGCGTTTGCCCGCGAGGTCGGCCGCCGTCTCGGTGCCGGCGATGCACGCTACGCCGGCAAGCCGGCGTTCGTCGGCATCATGAGCAACGGCACCAGCGGCAACATCAATAACATCGATTATGCCAATCCGCCGGTTCCGCGGGGTGCGCCGGGCGAGCGCGTCGAGATCGTCGCGCGCAGCGTCGCCGATGCCGCGATGCGCGCCTGGGAGCGGCTCAACTGGCAGTCGAGTTCCGTCCTCGCCGCACGCGAGCGCGACCTTTCCCTGGGCGTGCGCAAAGCCACGCCGCCGGAAATGGAACGGGCACGCAGGCTCGTCGCGACCAGCCCGCGCGACAAGGACGGTCAGTTCACGGACCGCAAGGCCATCTACGCCCGCGAGGCGATCGCGCTCGACGCCTATCCCGACGAGGTGCCCGTGAAGCTGCAGGTGCATCGCATCGGCCGCCTCACGGTGGCGGCCATACCCTGCGAAGTGTTCGTGGAAACCGGCCTCGACCTCAAGAACGCCAAGCCGCTCGACGAGCACTTCACCATCTCGCTCGCGAATGGGTACAACGGGTACCTGCCGACGCCCGAGCATCACCGGCTCGGCGGTTACGAGACCTGGCGCGCTCGCAGCAGCTACCTCGAAACGGAAGCGTCCACCAAGATCACGCGCCACTTGAAGGAGATGCTCGCCGAGGTGGCGCGCTGACGCGGCGTGTAAGCGCGTGCGCGGTCCGCTCAGCGGGAGCTGCGCTCCCCGGCCACCGGCCCCGCAGGGAAGATGCGAGACGGGTTTCGCCCGCGCCAATGCGGGCGAACTCCCCTTCCCCCGAGCAGCGGACCGGCAAAGGCTCCGCGCTGCCCCGGCATGTGTCAGGTAGCACCCAGACGGCATCCAGGCCGCAAGCCCCAGAGCTGGGAGCCCATCCCAAGCGCTCCCGCCCTGAGCGGGTCCTGCTCTCCTCCTGATGATTGTGTGTGGGCGACCACGGCCAAGGGTGCGCAGCTCCTCCACTCGTATACGAGCAACATGCTTTATTTCAGCTTTTTGAGCGCTTAGAATTCGAGGCCCCTGGGGAAGAGCTTTCGGCAGTTTAATCTCATGTGCGATGCGCACTATGCAGTTCTCTTATGGGTAGAACTCCCCAGTTTTTTGCATCGCTCTTTTGGGATTCTAGGGTTTTGTCCTTACCTCGTCAGCCGCTTCATCGCATCCAGCCACTCCCTGATCCCGCCTCCTTCCACTTTCCGTCCGATTCGACTCTCCGCCGTCATACCGACCATGCGCTACCAAAACGATCCGACGCTCTGGGGACGCCACGCCGAGCCCGACACCGCGGTCCTCCCCGTCTGGAAACGCACGCTGGATCTGGCGTGCTGTGCTGTCGCCCTTCCCGCGCTGGGAGTCGCGACTCTCTTCGCGAGCGTGATGGTGAAGCTTTTCTCCCCCGGCCCGGTGTTTTTCCGCCAGGAGCGGATCGGCTACCGCGGGCGTCCGTTCATGCTCTACAAGTTCCGGACGATGCACTCCGGCGCGAGCACGTCGTCGCACCAGTCGCATTTCACGCAGTTGATGCGGTCCAACACGCCGATGCAGAAACTGGACGCGAAGGGCGACAAGCGGCTCATCCCCGGCGGCTGGCTGCTGCGCGCGCTCGGGCTCGACGAGCTGCCGCAGATCATCAACGTCCTGCGCGGCGAGATGTCGATCGTCGGGCCGCGCCCGTGCATCGCGTACGAGTTCGAGCACTACACCGAGCACCAGCGGCAGCGCCTAAACAGCGTCCCCGGCCTGACCGGGCTCTGGCAGGTGTCGGGCAAGAATCGCACCACGTTCGACGAGATGATCAACTTCGACATCCACTACGGGAAGACAAAGCGCCTCGGCCTCGACCTCTGGATCATCTCGCGCACGATCCCCGCGCTGCTCACCCAACTCGCCGACACGCGCCGCAACCGCCGCGCCGGCCGGCCCGAGGCCCCCGCCCCCGCGCCGGCGAACTCCGCCGCGCCGACGTCCGCATCGCTGCGCGTCGCGGCGGCCCCGGTCCCCGTGACGCTGCACTTCGGCGAGCAGCGTGCCCGCGGTTGAGCAGCGCACCTTCGGTTTCCCGCCAGGTCCAGCCAAGTTGAGGGCGCCGCTCACGCGGCGCCCTTTTTGCTGCGCTGGCTCCCTGCCTCCGCGACAAAGGGTGCGAGAGCCGCGCGCCGCCGGGATCAGTAGGCAGAGTCCGGCGGCCGGATCAGTTGCCAGAGGGTCCTGACCGCGATCTGGAGGTCGAGCCAGATGGACCAGTTGCCGATGTAGTAGACGTCCCAATACAGCCGGCGCTTCAGCATGTCCGGCGCGAAAATCTCGCCGCGGTACCCGAGGCTCTGCGCGAGGCCGGTGATGCCCGGCTTCACGAGGTGCCGGGTGCGGTAGCCCCGGGCCTGCCGCCGGAATTCCTCGTCGAGCAGGGGCATGTAGGGCCGGGGGCCGACGACGCTCATGTCCCCGCAGAGGACGTTCCAGAACTGCGGAAACTCGTCCAGGCTGCGCCGGCGCAGCACACGGCCGAAGGGAAAGATCCGCGCATCGTCGGACCGGGCCTGGCGGGCCTCGGCGGCCGCATCCTCGGGCCCCACCCGCATCGAGCGGAACTTGAGCATCGGAAACACCCGGCCGTGCTGCCCCCGCCGCTCGCGCACGTGGAAGAGCGGACCGGGCGCCTGGCGCCGCTGCATCAGCCAGACCAGTGCGCAGAGCGGCGGAAGCACCAGCACGACCACGGGAACGGCGAGCGCCAGGTCAAACGTCCGCTTCACGATCCGGTTGATCGGATCCTCGAGCGGCTCGTCGATCAGGGTGTAGAAGTGGCGCCCGTCCTCGACCGTGGGCACGAGCGGGTGGGTGTAGCGCGCCGCCAGGTCGTTCCGGATCAGCAGGCGGCACCCATGCTCGCGGCAGAGCTCGATCGTGCGCCGCGCCTCGTCGTCGCTCCGGGGCAATTGCAGCAGCACCACCTGCGCGACGGGGCGCTCCGCCAGGACCCGGGCGAGCTCGTCGACGCGTCCCAGCCGCGGCGCGTCGGGCTCCGGGCCGTTCGCTTCGGGCTCATCGTCGCTCAGCAGCCCCACGCGCTGCATGCCCAGGAGCTCGCGGTGCGCGATCCATTCGCCCAGGTCCGCCAGCGCGGCGGCGCGCCCGACGAAGACCGTGGGGATCTGCTGCCCGCGCGGGAAGACCAGGCGCGCCAGCCGCGCCGGCAGCCACAGGTGCAGGCACGTCAACCCAAGCCAGGACCAACCCAGGAGCGTGCCCAGGAAAAGACGGCTGATGCTGCGGTCCTGCGTCGCGAACATCATGGTGAAGATCAGCAGCGCCATCAGCGCGACCTGCCGCCCCGCCAGCCGGGCCGCATCGACGGCCTCGAGGCGGTGGAAGCGCGAGATGAGAGCAATCTGCCCGCGCAGCGACAACGCCAGCGCCCCGAGCACGCAGAGGAAATACGGCAGCAGGTTCACCTCGCGCGTGAGCCGGATGACCGGAACCTGGCGCAGCACGAACTCCGCGTACACCCAGAAGAACGCTCCCACCGCCATCGCCGAGACGCCGGCATGGAGGTGGACGAGGCCGCGGGCGCGGGTGGAGATCATGCGCCGGCCCTGATCCGCATCCCCGGGGACGGCGGTGCGATGCGCGGACGATAGGTGGACACGGCGGCGGGTCAGTTCCCGCCGCCAGCCAGCGGCTGCGTCCAGGCGGTCTCGAACTCGCCGGCGACACTGCCGTTGGCCTTCGGCTTCGACGAGATGATCTTCGCCCGCACATAGATCTCGTCTCCGCGCAGCCGATACGTGGCGGCGGGGCCCGTCGACTCCGCGAGCACCGCGCCGATGTCGGCGCTGTAGCGCCGGTGCGGCAGGGTGCGCTGGGGTGTCCCGGCGGGCGGCGCGAGGAGCACGCTGTCCCGGGCGTAGCCCCGGCGGGTGCCGAGGAACACGATCCGGTAGCTCACCCCCGGCTCGGCCCGGACCTCGACCGCGAGCTCGCCGCCCCCGCGGCGCACGTCGGACAACTCCACGCCCGAGGTGGCGTAGAAGTCGCCCGCCTCCATCGCCTTCACGATCGACTCCGCCGTGAGGTGCCGCGCGCGGACCGTCACCCACCCCCGGCCGCTGTTGCTCTTTCCCAGCCCGAGCTGGTGGTAGTGGTGCGAGTCGTCGGTGCCGACCCCGTAGACCATGGGCAGGTTGAGCTCGGCCAGCCGGCGCGTGAGGATGAAGTCCCACATCGCGTCCATGCTGAGGTGCGTGTCGTCGCCGTCGTTGATCACGCCGGGATGCCCGTTGTACACCTCGAAGAAGCGGTGGCGCTTCACCTCCGCCAGCTCCTCCGCGGTGATGCCGTAGCGGAAATTGGGATGGTTCACGTGGGCGAACATCGGCTGGCCCGTGCGGCGGCGCTGCGCCTCGACCGCTTCGAGCACGCGGTCCATCACGAGGGTGGCGTTGTCGCCTTCCGCGGGCGCCACGAGGTCGCGCGGATTGGTGACATTGATGTGCACGGGGCCGCCCATCTCCGGAGACGCGGCGGTCTTCGCGCGCTTCCAGTTCGACGTGATCTCCTCGCTCGGGATCATCAGGAACCGCCCCGGTTCCTCGAGCAGCGAACGGTATTCGTCGAGCGGCTTGAGCCGCACGCTGCGCTTGCCCGCCTCCTCCCGGGTCTCCACCCAGTCCGGGCCATAGCGCCGGACGTACCGCTCGAGCACCGGCCCGCCGCCGCGCTGGTTGACGGTGCCGCCGATCGACACCGGCGCCTTCAGTTCGAACCAGCGTTCGCCCTCCTGCACGACGTTGTGGTCGGAGATGCCGAGGAAGTGGTATCCGGCACGCTTGTACCAATCCGCGATCATCTCCGGGTAATCGTCGCCGTCGCTCCACAACGAATGGGTGTGCAGGTTGCCTTTGAACCAGCGAGGAGAGGCGGGACCGGCGTCCTGGGCGCCGGCGGCCAGGATCGCGACGGCCCCGAACACGAACGCTCGGACCGGAAGGGAAAAACGGCGGGGAAGCATGGCGGGGATGGCGACAGAATCGCGGCGGCGCGCCCGATGACAATGCCGTTTCCCATCGCGCGCCGGAATTGGCGTGCGCCCGGACCCGCGCTCCTGCCACCCTCGAGGCACCCCGCATGAACCGACGTGCCTTTCTCACCGGCGCCGCCGTCCTGGGTGCCGGACGCCTCGCCACCGCAGCGAGCAACCCCGGCGTCGTGCCCGCGATCGACACGCACACCCACTTCTACGATCCCACGCGACCCCAGGGCGTGCCCTGGCCGCCGCGGGACGACGCCCTGCTCCACCGGCCGCACCTCCCGGCCGATTTCGCCCGCGCCACCGTCGGCCGCCCGATCGCCGGCACGGTCGTCGTCGAGGCCAGCGAGTGGGTGGAGGACAATCAGTGGATCCTGGACCTGGCCGCGAAGCACGAGGCGATCGTGGGGTTCGTGGGCAACCTGCGTCCCGGCCTGCCCCCGTTTGCCGCCGACCTCAAACGCTTCGCGGCGCAACCCCTCTTTCGCGGGCTGAGATTTCGCGCGGCGGACGTGCGGCAGTCGGCAGAGCCGGCGATCCTCGCCGACGTGCGACGCCTCGCGGACGCCGGCCTTTCCCTCGATGTCGTGGGCGGGCCCGCCATCCTCCCGGGCGCGTTGCACCTCGCGCGGACGTTTCCATCGCTGCGCATCGTCCTCGATCACGTCCCCTTCCGGGAATGGGACCAGCGGCCCGACCTCCTGCGCGCCACGCTCGACCCGCTCGCCCGCTGCGGGAATGTCTTCGCCAAGATCTCCGACGTCGTGCGCCGCGTGAAGGGCGAGGTGGTGGAAGACGCCGCGCATTACCGCCCCTTGCTCGACGCGCTCGTCGACCTGTTCGGCCCGGAGCGCATCCTCTACGGGAGCAATTGGGCGGTGAGCGAGCGGGTCGCACCCTACGCGACGGTGCACCGCGTCGTCGGCGATTATTTCGCGGCACGCGGCCGCGATCTGGCCGAACGCTTCTTCTGGCGAAACTCGCGCGCCGCGTACCGCTGGGTTCCGCGCGGGGCGGCGGCAAAACTCGGGCCCTGAGCCAGCTCCCCGCAGCCGCCTTCGAATCACCGTTGCAATCGGCCGCACGGAAAGGTGGAGCCCTGGTCCTCGAGCCGCTCCCGGCGAGTCCGTCGAACGTCAGCCGCCTGGGGTCAGGCGGCTCCACCTCGGCTTTTGGCTGAGCTGCAAGGACCGACGGCCTTGCCAGAATCCTGCCCACCGCGCGGTGAATAACCGGGGTACGACGTTGTGCCCAAGTTATTCACCGAGGCGGGCGGTGAAGAAGTTGTGGAGAACAATGGCTTCATTTTCGCGCCCGGCCAGGCAGTCTGGGCTTGTTCCTTGATAGAACAGCCGAGAGCGCAGCGGCCTGAAAGGCGCCGGTGAGAGCGCGGCTGGGATGATCCCGGGCGACCGGGGAATGGCGGACGACAACTGGTGTCGTCCTCCCCTGCGACGGCGAAAGCCGGCGCGAGGCATATATCACCAGTTCCTCTGGCCGGAGTCGTGTCCGGCCGGCCCACCCACGAAGCAGGAACTGAGCTGCCAGGTGCGATCAGAAACCGCACCGCGCAGAGTCAGGCCCACGGGGCGTTTCGACCCGTGCGCCGACGCAGTTACCCCAGAGGGTATCGGTTGCTACTGCGCAGACCAGAACGCAGTCGCGGATTCCGGCGGGACGACCCCGCCAAAAGGCCCGGTTCGCCGCACGAACGGGGCGCGCAAAGGAGCCGCGACGGCGGGGAGTGAGCGAACCTAGGCAAAGTTCGTCAACCTCCTCCACTGGGGCGGTCCCGCAAAACGGGATCACCCCGCTGCAAACGCGAAAGGCAGCCTGAGAGGTAAGAGGTCAGACCCGTAACGCGGGGCCAACGACCGGCCACAAGCCGGTGCCGTCCCCGTGGTAAAGGTGCCGACGCGAATCGTCCACGTTGCAGGCGTGTCAGCACCACGTCCGGCGCGCCGCTCCCGGCAGGGAGCGTCCGAACCGGGCGCAGAGGCCTCACTCGATAGATCCCGACCGGCAACGGTCAGGACGGTCCCGCCATGAGACCGAGACATCCGCATGCCGCGGAGAGTGGCGTCGGGAAGTACACCGCCCGCGAAAGCGAGAGCGTCCAAGCGTGCACCATCGGGAAAGAGCGCGTGACGAACGCCCACACCCACAAATTGGCCTCGGAAGATCGCTCTTCCGGGGCCTTTTTGTTTTCCAGACTTCGGCCGCGGAGCCGAAGGCCCGCCACCGGGTTTCGCCACCGCCTCGCTCCTTCGACCCGGGAGCGCGAGCGTCATCAACCCGGGAGCGCGAGCGTCATCGACCCGGGAGCGCGGGCGTCCCCGCCCGCAGCACCGCCCGCCCGCAGCATCGCACTTCCCACACCTGCGTCGCCCACGTTGCCATTGCCCTCCGCTGTATGGCGCTTTTCCCTCAACCGCATATGACCCTGCCCCTTGTCCGAGTCCTGCTCCTTGCCCTCGCCGGCATCGCCGGCGCCCGCGCCTCCTTCGCGGCCGAGAAATCCGGCGCCACGCCTTACGCCCAGATCCCTGGCCCGATCCGCCTGTGGGATGGCGACACGCCGGGAGCGAAGGGGCAGACCCCCAAGGACATTCCTACGCTCACCGCGTATCCCGCCGCGGCCGCAAAGCGCACCGGCGCCACGATGCTGGTCCTGCCCGGCGGCGGGTACGGCAACCTGGCCGAGCATGAGGGGACCGGTTACGCCGAGTTCTTCGCCGCCCACGGCATCACGGCCTACGTGTTGAAATACCGCCTCGGTTCCAACGGCTACCGCCACCCCATCATGCTCCACGACGCGGCGCGCGCGCTGCGGTTGGTGCGCGCCTTCGCCCGGCGCGACGGCCTCGATCCCAGCCGGATCGGGATCATCGGCTCCTCCGCCGGCGGGCACCTGGCGTCGACGCTGCTGACCCATTTCGACGCCGGAAAGTCCGGCGCGTCGGACCCGGTCGAACGGGAGAGCTCCCGGCCCGACCTCGGCGTGCTCTGTTACCCGGTGATCTCGTTCGGCGAATTCGCCCATGCCGGGTCGCGGCGCAATCTTCTCGGCGACAATCCGCCGGCGGAACTGGTCCGCAGCCTCTCCAACGAGACGCAGGTCACGGCGGACACGCCGCCCACGTTCCTCTGGCACACCGTCGCGGACAAGGGCGTGCCCGTGGAAAACTCGATGCTGTTTGCCGCCGCGCTCCGCCGCGCCGGCGTGCCCTTCTCGCTGCATATCTACGAGACCGGCGCCCACGGGCTGGGCCTGGGCCGCCCTGACCGGCCGGCTCCGCCCTGGGGCGATCAACTGCTCTACTGGTTCAAGGAGCGGAAGTTCATCCCCTGAGCCGCACCCAGGCGCCGGCACGTTGTCCGCCCGCCTTCCGCCTTGCCACGCGGGGCGCGCCCGCGCACGTTGGGCCTCTTTTTCCAACAAACGCCCGCGCCCGTCCATGAATCAGAGCATCCGCAACATCGCGATCATCGCCCACGTCGACCATGGGAAGACCACCCTCGTCGACCAATTGCTCAAGGAAGGCGGCGTCTATCGCGCCAACCAGCAGGTGCAGGAACGCGCCATGGACTCGATGGATCTCGAGCGTGAGAAGGGCATCACGATCAAGGCGAAGAACACCTCGGTCCACTGGCAGGACAAGATCATCAACATCGTCGACACTCCCGGCCACGCCGACTTCGGCGGTGAGGTCGAGCGCGCGCTGCGCATGGTCGACGGGGTGCTGCTGGTGATCGACGCCTACGACGGGCCGCAGGCGCAGACGCGCTTCGTGCTGCGCAAGGCCCTCGCGCACGGCCTTAAGGTCGTGATCGTCATCAACAAGATCGACCGCGACAACGCCGAGCCGCTCAAGATGTACGACAAGGTGCTCGAGCTGCTCATGGAGCTCAACGCCACCGAGGAGCAGTTCGATGCGCCGGTCGTGTACGGTTCGGGCCGCGACGGCTACATGATGTACCACCTCGGCGACGAGAAGAAGAACATGACGCCGCTGTTCGAGACGATCCTCGACCACATCCCGCCGCCGTTCGCGAAGCCCAACGAGCCGTTTCACATGCTCGTCTCGAATCTCGATTGGTCCGACTACGTCGGCCGCATTGCGGTGGGCAAGATCCTCGGCGGCACGGCCAAGGTGGGCGACAACGTCTACGTCGTCCGCCACACCGACCACAAGCGGGTCCGCGCGAAGCTCACGAAGATCTTCGAGTTCACCGGCCTCGGCACGCGCGAGACGGAGTCCGCCGTCGCCGGCAACATCGTCGGCCTCGCCGGCTTCGAGGACGTCGACATCGGCGACACGCTCACCATCGACGAGAACGGCCACGCGCTCCCCTTCACGCAGATCGACCCTCCGACCCTGGAGATGCAGTTCGCCGTGAACGACGGACCGCTCGTCGGCCAGGAGGGCAAGCTCGTGACGTCGCGCCAGCTCCGCGAGCGGCTGATGCGGGAGTTGAAGACCAACGTCTCGATCAACATCGAGGACTCGGACAAGGCCGGCGTTTTCAACGTCAAGGCCCGCGGAGCCATGCAGGTGGCCGTGCTGGTCGAGACGATGCGGCGCGAGGGCTTCGAGATGCTCGTCTCCCGCCCGACCGTGATCGAGAAGGTCATCGACGGGAAGCGTTGCGAGCCGTACGAGACGGTCTGGATCGAGGTGCCCGACGAGTGCGTCGGCGCGATCATGCAGAATCTCGCCAACCGCAAGGGTGTCCTCACCAACATGGAGAAGCACCCGCACTCCACCATGATCGAGGCCACGATCACGACCCGCGGCCTCATCGGCATGGAGATCGATGTGGTCAACGCGACGAGCGGTCGCGGCGTCCTGAGCCACCTCTTCAAGGAATACGGGCCCTACGCGGGCGAGGTGCTCACGCGCATCACCGGCACGCTCATCGCGACCGAGCCCGGCGAAACCACGACGTACGCGCTGCTGCAGGTGCAGGAACGCGGCAAGCTGTTCGTCAGCCCCGGCGAGCAGGTGTACGAGGGCATGATCGTCGGCGAGAACCCGCGCAACGAGGACATCGCCTGCAACGCCGTCCGCGAAAAGAAGCTCACCAACTTCCGCTCCCAGGGCGAGGGCGTCGCCGCCGGCCTCACGCCGGCCGTGAAGCTCTCGCTCGAACGCGCGATCGAGTACATCGCCACGGACGAGTTCGTCGAGGTCACCCCGAAGAATCTCCGCCTCCGCAAGCGCATCCTGAACAACGGCGAGCGGATGAAGGCGATGAAGTCCGCCAAGAAGTCTTCGGGCGAATAAGCCGCCCGGGGGCGCGGCCCGGGAG